>NZ_JAZKRW010000070.1:0-15694 GCF_036626415.1 Salinibacter sp. | reverse complement strand
GCCTCTACGGTGGCGATGGTCTTCGTCTCCTCCAGCAGCAGGCCCTCCATGATCTCGAGGGCGTCGTCGAGCGTCGGCACGTCCTGGATGATGGCGCGCATGAGGCCGCCCTCCACGTCGTCCTTCATCACGTACTCGCGGTCGAGGAGCGTGAGCTTTTCGAGGAGGGGATGGAAGACCTCGTCGTAGAAGTACGGGTCGGCGTCTTCGCTGGGGAGGTAGAGGAAGAGACGTTCGTTCTTGTAAACCACCTTCGGCATGCGCAGCTGTTCGCCGAGGAGGCGGAGGCGGGCGCCGGTGAGGAGGTTTTGCACCGGCTCGGGGGCATCGCCGAAGCGGTCCTCCATCTCGTCGAGCAGATCCACGAGCGTCGTCTCGTCCGGTGCGTCGCTGATGCGGCGGTAGAGGTTCAGGCGCTCGGTGTTGTCGCGCAGGTACGACTCCGGGATGTAGGCGTCCTCCTCCACGTCGACCGCCGTCTCGGGCCCCGGCGGCACGGCCTCGCCGTCGAACACGTCGTCGAACTCCTCCTCGCGGAGCTCCTTCACGGCTTGGTCGAGGATGTTGTGATACGTTTCGTAGCCCACGTCCTCAATGAAGCCGCTCTGCTCGGCGCCCAGCAGGGAGCCGGCCCCGCGGATGTCGAGGTCGCGCATGGCGATGTCGAACCCGCTGCCGAGATCGGAGAACTGCTCCACCGCCTTCATGCGCTCGCGGGCGTCGTCCGTGAGGCCGTGCACGGAAGGCACCAGCAGGTAGCAAAATGCCTTCCGCTGCGACCGGCCCACGCGGCCCCGCAGCTGGTGGAGCTCGGAGAGCCCGAAGTGCTCGCCCGCGTGGTTGATGATCATCGTGTTGGCGTTCGAGATGTCGAGCCCGTTCTCGATGATCGAGGTGGAGACGAGCACGTCCAGCTTCTCGCTCAGGAAGTCGACCATCACGTCCTCCAGCTCGCTGCCGCTCATCTGGCCGTGGCCCACGCCGACGCGGACGTCCGGCACCATGGCCCGCACCATCTCGGCGACCTCGTGGATCGTCTTCACGCGGTTGTGGATGAAGAAGACCTGCCCGCCGCGGCTCGTCTCGTAGACGATCGCGTCGCGGATGACGTCCTCGTCGAAGGTATGGATCTCGGTGTTGATGGGCTGGCGGTTCGGCGGGGGCGTCTCGATGAGGGAGAGGTCCCGCGCCCCGAGGAGGGAGAACTGAAGGGTCCGTGGGATCGGCGTGGCGGTGAGCGTGAGCGTGTCGATGTCCTCTCGCATTTTGCGGAGCGTCTCCTTCGTCTTCACCCCGAAGCGCTGCTCCTCGTCGACGATGAGGAGCCCGAGGTCGTCAAACGTGATGTCGTCGCTCGTGATGCGGTGTGTACCGATGAGAATGTCGACCTGGCCCTTCTCCAGCTTCTCGAGGACCTCGGACTGTTCGGCCCGCGAGCGGAAGCGGGAGAGCACCTCCACATTCACGGGGAAGCGCTCCAGCCGCTCGCTGAACGTGGCGTGGTGCTGCTGGGCGAGGATGGTGGTGGGAACGAGCATGGCCACCTGCTTGCCGTCCTGCACGGCCTTGAAGGCGGCGCGCACCGCCACCTCGGTCTTGCCGAAGCCCACGTCGCCGCACACGAGCCGGTCCATCGGCACCGGCTCCTCCATGTCGCTTTTTACGGCGTCCGCGGCCTCGGCCTGGTCGGGCGTGTCCTCGAACTCGAAGCTGGCCTCCATCTCACGCTGCCACGTGGTGTCGCTGGAGAAGGCGTAGCCGTCCGACGCCTTGCGCTTCGCGTAGAGCTTGATCAGGTCGCGCGCCACCTCCTTGACCTGGGCCTTTGTCCGCTGCTTTTTCTTCTCCCACTGCTCGGAGCCGAGCTTCGTGAGGGTGGGCTGGTGGCCCTCCTTGCCGGTGTACTTGTTGAGCTTGTGAAGGGCGTGGACGTTGACGTAGAGCACGTCGTCGTCGGCAAAATTGAGGCGCACGGCCTCCTGCTGGTTGCCGCGGACGGTGATCTTCTTCATCCCGTCGAACCGCCCGATGCCGTGGTCCACGTGCACCACGAAGTCGCCCCGCGTCAGGTTTTTGATGTCGCGGAGGTTCATCCCGTCTGCGTGCCCCCCCCGCTGCTTGGTGGAGGGGCGGTGGTAGCGGTTGAAGATCTGGTGGTCGGTGTAGACCGCCAGGCTCGCTCCGGGCCACTTGAAGCCCTCGTGCAGCGACTCCACGACGAGGCGCGCCCATCCGTGGTCGATTTCTGACCCCAAGAGGTCACGAAGGCGCGAGCTCTGGCCGTGGCTGTCGCAGAGGATGAACGTGTCGAGATCCTGGTCGCCGTTTTCCTGAAGCTGCTTCCGCACCAGGTCCATGTCGCTGTTGAACGACGGCTGCGGGGCGGCCTCCAGGTCGAGCGTGTCGGTGGGGGTGCCGTTGGTGGAGGACGGGGTAAAGGTCCCGAACTGGAGGCGCGGGTGTCGCGTGAGGGCCTCCGACAGCTGATCGCCGGTCAGGTAGCGTTCGTCGGGCGGCGTGAGGGCGTCGGGGGCCGCGTCCGTCTCCTCGTCCTCGGCCCGCTCCGCCCGGCGCTCCTCGTAGGCCGCCACGGCCTCGTCGTACTGCGCCTGCGCGCCCTGCCGCACCTGGGCCTCGTCGAGCGTCGCGAGCACCGCGTCGTCGGGCAGGTACTCGAAGAGAGCAATCGACCCGCGCGCCGCCGCCTCCCGCTCCAGGTTGGGCACGAGGCGGGCGGTGGTGAGGCGGCTCACGGAGCGCTGCGTCTGCGGGTCGAACTCGCGCAGGCCGTCCACCTCGTCGCCGAAGAAGTCGACACGGATGGGGTAGGTGCCGGCGTAGGGAAACACGTCGAGAATGCCCCCGCGCCGCGCAAACTCGCCGGGCTCCTCCACAAACTCGACGGGGGAGAAGTCCTGCTCGAGCAGCCGGTCGGCCAGCGCCTCCAGTGCGATCTCCTCGCCCGTCTCTACCGTGAGGGTTTCGCGCTGCACGGCCTGGGGCGGGGGGACGAGCTCGCCGACGGCCGGCACGCTCGTCACGAGGACTCCGTTGAACCCCTCGGCCAGTCGCTGCAGGGCATCGGCCCGTTCGATGAGGGGCGTCGAGTCCGCAATCTGCTCGGAATCGTAGGGCGTCTTCTGGGTGGCGGGCACCCGAAGGAGTGCCGCGTCCGGGTCGCCCACGAGCTGCTCCAGGTCGCTCTGCAGGTACGCCGCCGCGTCCTCGTCGGGCGTCAGCACGCAAAGCGGCGCGCCGGGCTCGCGGTGGAGGTGGTAGAGGAGGAAGGCCGGCAGCGATCCGGCGGCGCCGGTCACGTGGAGCGCCGGTGCGCGGTCGCCGCGTTGCGCCTCGGCGGTCCAGGCCCGGAGGCGGGTGACGGCCGCGGTTGTCTCAATGCGGTTGGCGATCGAGGAGAGGGACACAGGCGTTCGTACGAATTTCTGAGACCAGTTGCGAGTGGAGTGCGGCCTCCCCAAACACCGAAAGCCCGACGCCGCGTCATTCGCGACGGTCGGGGACGAGAGAACGGGCCCAGGTGTGGGGGACGGGAATGTTCACTTCGAGAAAACCAACGACACAGACGAGCGGGGAGGTTCCGGGGGCGCTGCACGTCGATACGGCGGGCGGCAAAGAGTCGCAGATGTTTCACGTGCACCGCTGGGGCGAGGGTCGAGGGGAGAAACCGGGGAAGAACGGAGTCATGAGGGACAACATGTTTCACGTGAAACAGGGCGGGCACATCGTGGCGACGGACGGATCCGACGAGATGCTCGCCCGGGTGCAGGAGCGGCTCGACAACGACTCGGTGACGCTCCGTCAACTCAATGTCACGGAGCCGCGGCCCTTTGGGGCCCATCGTTTCGACGCCGTCGTGGCCACGCTGGTGCTGGAGCACATCGACGACCTGCCCTCGGGCTTCCGCGAAGTGCGCCGCGTGCTGCGGGACGGGGGCACGTTGTCCTTCGCGGAGCTGCATCCGATCCCCCAGTTCGAGGGCGCGCAGGCGCACTTCGAAGACGAGGCCACCGGCGAGACGGTGGTGATCGACGCTTTCACGCACCCGGTGTCAGAGTTTGTCGACGCGGGACTTGAGACGGGGTTTGTCGTGCAAAATATGGCGGAGTGGCGGGCGGAGGGGGACGAGATGCCGCGGCTGTTGACCCTTCGTTTCGGGGCGGGGCCCGACGCAGCAGGTTCGTGACGACAGGATTCTCGGGGCGCAAAGAAGAGGACGGGAGATCAACAGTCTCGGGACACATTGGGGCTCCGTTCTGTAGGAGAGAACGCCTACTTCGACAACGATCTGTGAGAATCATGCAAGTCACCCGCACCCCCGCCGACGTTTTGGCCACGCTCTCCCGCCGCTACCGAGAGCACTACGGCGATCGGCTGGTGGGAATCTACGCGGTGCCCGAATTTCCCTTCTCCGACGACACTCCCGAAAAAACGGAGGACGATGACGTGCGAGCGATCGAAGTGCTCGTCATTCTCCACGGTCCGTACGATCCCTTCGAGGAGACGGACCCGGTCGTGGACATCGCAATGGACGTGACGGAGGAATGCGATTGGAAAATGGGCATTCTCGTTCGTCACGCAGCGCACAATTCAGACTTCGCTCGGCGGATTGAGGGCGACGGAGTTGACAGCTGATACAAGACGACGAGGGAACGGGCGCGATCATCTCGGTTCGACAAGTAGGTCGAACTCCGAGAGAGACCTAATGGTATGGTAGTGGCATAATAGAAACGACTCCTGAACACCCAAGAAGCACGCCAAGAAATGGCCTCAACCTCCCAGGCGCCTCCAGCAACGAGAGCGGACGTGCTCGCGATGCTGGCCCGGCGCTTCCGAAAGCACTACGGCGACCGACTCGCGGGGCTGTATGCCACGCAGGAAGACCCGTACGAACCGGAGCAGGGAGAAAGTGAAATTGGCACTCATGTTACCGTCGTGCTCCAGGGCCCGTACGAGCACTGGAAAGAAACAGACACGATTACGGAAATCACGCACGACGTTTTGGACGAGACCGATTGGGTAGCGCCCATCACCACCCACCACGTCGCCCATGACTCTGCGGTTGCAAAACGAATGAGACAGAGCGGGGTGCGATTTGACTGAGACTCGCCGCCGACTACAGAGTGCAAGAGACCGGCTCGCATGTCGGTGAACTGAAAAAGCCCACGATGTCCATTGTACGTCTGGCACAATGCAAGCGACAGATAGAGTCGACATTCTTGCCGCCCTCGCCCGCCGCTACCGAGAGGAATACGGAGACCGCCTCGCTGCGCTATACGCACTGCCACGAAATCCCTTCGAGCCGGAGGAGGAGCACGAGGTTGAGAATCTGGACGTAGTCGTCGTGCTCCGGAACGTCGAGGATCACTTTGCGGAAACCGATGGGGTTGTGGAGGTGGCGATGCAGGTTGAGCGAGAGCATGACTTCGAGTATGGAATTTTTCCCCATCACGCTAGCGAAGACGACGATTTTGTGCAGATTGCCAAGGAGGAGGGAGTTCGGTTATGACGAGTGCAGAGTGGATTGAAGCTGCCCGGATTCGACTTGAGGCCGCCACCGTCCTTCTTGAAAATAACTACCCCGCTGATGCGCTTACCCGAGCCTACTTTGCCGTTTTCTCGGCGGGAAAAGCACTTCTGCACAACCGAGGGCTGACGGCCAAGACACATCGAGGAACGCACACTCTCATTCACAAGCACTTGCGGGAAGATATCGATACCGCGCTGCTCCGTTCTCTTCAGGAGGAGCGGGAGGATTGCGACTACCGACTCCTCCGCCCGTCCACGTCGAAAGTGAATCGCCGCCTTGAGCAAACCCAGTCTTTCATTGAGGCAGCCAAGGAAATGACGTCCTCGGAAGAGGACGACGAGTCTCTCGGGTAAATGGAGACTATTCTTCTGTATCGTCAATCGCCGGCCGCACGAAGCCGTCCGTTTCGTCAAGACGCCGCCACGCCTCCTCGGCGTCCACGTCCGCCAGGATCATGACGATGGCGGTCTTGACGTGCCCGTCGCACCGGTCGAGCACCGCATCGGCCGCCTCGTAGTCGACGCCCGTCACCATCATCACCGTGCGGATGCCGCGCTCCACGAGCTTGTCGCTGGTGCGCCGCAGGTCCACCATCATGTTCTCGTAGACCTTGCCGAGGCGCACCATCGCGGCGGTCGTGATCATGTTGAGGACGAGCTTCTGCGCGGTCCCGCTCTTCATGCGCGTGGAGCCCATGATCACCTCCGGCCCCACCACCGGGCAGATTGCCACGTCGGGGGCCACCTCCAGGTCCGCCCGCGGGATCGTGGTCACGAACAGGGTGGGGCACCCGATCGCGTCCCGGGCGTGCTCCACGGCCCCCACCACGAACGGTGTGCGCCCGCTGGAGGCGATGCCGCACACCACGTCGCTGCTCGTAACCCCATGATTTTCCAATGCCTTAGCACCGTCTTCGGGCACGTCCTCCGCCCCCTCCTGCGACCGAAAGACGGCCTCGCGCCCCCCGGCAATGAGGCCCTGGACCCGTTCCGGGTCCGTGCCGAAGGTGGGGGGGCACTCTGACGCGTCGACCACGCCGAGCCGCCCGCTCGTCCCGGCGCCCACGTAGAAGAGCCGCCCGTCGTTCTCGAACGCCTCCACCACGATCTTCACCGCCTCCGCCACGTGCGGCAGCTCGCGGCGCACCGCAATCGGCACCTTGTGGTCCTCCGTGTTGATGACCCGCAGGATCTCCTCCGTCGACGCCGTGTCGATGTGGGTGGAGTGGGGGTTTCTCTGCTCGGTGGCAAGCTCTTGGAGCTCGTCGAAAAGGGACGAAGAGTCAGGCATTCAACACGAGAGGGGACGGGGCGAGAGGGGGCGAGGCGAGACGGCGGTTCTCTGGTCCAGAGAGCGCTTCAGGAAGCGGCGATTCCGATTCGAGAGCGAAACCGAACGAGGGCCCACGCAAAGAGGGCGGTGAGGACGGCGATCCCTCCGGTCCACCAGGATCGCAATGATGGGTCGGGGGAGGGGGCCAACTGCAGGGGCTGTGGGGAGCCGTAGAGCACCGTGGGTCCCCAGAAGAAGGGGCTCAGGTTGTCGGGGTGATCCTCCCGGTACGTTAGCTTGGCCTGCCGGAGGGCCTGGTCTTTGGGCTGGCCCGCCTGGAGGTTCTCGTAGAAGGTCTCCATGAGGGCCACGCTGGACTGGTCGGCCACGGGCCACAGGTTGGCCACTGTGGCGTCGGCCCCCATGGCCCGGAAGGCGTACTGGAGGCCCGCCATCCCTTCGCCCCCCCGGAGCGTGCCGCGGGCGGTGCTGCATCCGCTGAGAACGGCAAGGGGGAGCGACCGGTGCTGGCCCTGCAGTTCGTGGAGGAAGAGAAGGCCGTCCGAGCTGGAGTCGGGGTGAAGGAGGAAGGCATTCTGGAGTGGGGACGTGGGGTGCACGTAGGCGTGCGAGGCGAGATGGAGAATGCCCGCCTCGCGGGTCGCGTCGGCGAGTGCGCCCTCCGTGGCCCGCTCGTCGAGAAAGGTGGCCGCATCGTCGAACAGGCGGCCTAGCGCGTCCATCTCCGCCTGGACGCCGGGCAGGGGTGGAAGGGAGGCCGCGGTCTCGCTCGTGTCGGGACCAGACGCCGGGAGAGAACCCGGAAGGCCCCGATGCTTCTCAAACGAAGACATCCCGAAGGCTGCGAGATCGCGGGAGTACGACGCGCGGCCCGGGCCCGCCGACGTGTCGATCGCCAGTGAGACCGAGAGGTCGAGGGCCGTTGGGCGCTCCTGGAGGACAAAGCGGGCTTGGGTGTGGTCGTAGCGCCCCCCTGGCGTGGCCGTGGCCAGCATCGAGAACGGCACGTGAAACATCGGCCCATCGGGGATGACGGTAAGGGACTGTCCGGCAGGGAGGGACTCGGCGACGGGGGCGTAGAGCCGGTCGTGCAGCGCCCGGAGCGGGCGAAGGTCAAAGTGCATCGCGTTCATGTGCTGGGGCGCCTGCCGAGCCGCGAACAGGGGAGAAATGTTGGTGACGCGGGCCCGCACCGAATCCTGGGATAGATTCGGGAGGGAAACGGTCCGGAGCGTGTCTTCGGTCAGGACGAAGGCCATGGAGCGCGGGGCGCGGCCGTACACGGGCCACGGATCGTCGAGAAAGTACGAAACGACGGCTCGGTCCCGCTGGGCCAGCGTCGCCGACATCTTCTTCACCGACGGCTGGGACGTCTTCAGAGAGTCGGTGCGCAGAATCTGCTGACGGGCGGACAGAAGGGCTGCCTCGCGGGCGTGGAGCCGCACCTGCTCGGCGTTTGAGAGGGAGTCGGTGCCGAGTTGCGTGCGCACGTCGGCGAGCGTCCGACCGAGGCTGTCGAGGCGAGCGCGAGTCGTGGGGGGCATCTGGGTGGACACCCGCGCCTGCGTGCGGAGGTCTTGGAGATGCCGGGCGCGCGTCCGATCCAGGGCGGCCAGGGCGGCACGGGGCTCGTTTTGTGCCAGGAGCGTGCGCACGAGCCCGCGGTGGACGTCGCGCCACTGGGCGAAGGCCGTGGAGGACCACTGCGTGGCCGTCAGCGACTCCCGGGACTGCTCAATCACCGCCACGCCCTTCCGGTACTGGGCCTCCGCCGCGGCCCAGCTCCGCTGGAGTTCGTGTAGGCGCCCCAGGCCGCGACGGGCGCGGCGCTGGTAGTCGAGATTCCCCATCTGCTCAGAAATCGTGAGGGACGTGTTTAGGACCGACTCGGCCTCCGACCAGCGCTCCGTCTGCATGTGCAGTACGCCAAGCTTGAGGAGGGTGAGGGCCCGGAGCCGTGCGTCATTCTGAGCCCGGGCGTGCTGGCGAACCTCTGCGTTCAGGGCGTAGGCTTGGTCGAACGTGCCCAGATACCCGAGACTCTCGGACAGCGTGAGCGTAAGATCGGTGCGTCGCCCCGGGGCCTCGGCCAGCGCCCGGCCCCGACGGGCAAGGTCGCGGGCCTGCCGCAGCGAGGCCCGATCGAACTCGGTATTGAGGGTCTGTTCCAGGAGCAGGTCGGCTCGGTGGTGGAAGAGGCGAGCCCACTCGGCCGGGTGCTGCTCGGGGGCACGGTCGTGCTTGCGGGCGAGCCCTTGTGCGCGGCGATAGTAGCGGTGCGCCGAGGAGTAGTCCTGGGTGTGCTGATGGAGGCGGCCCACGTCGAGGAGATGGGTCACGCGCAGGCCGACCTCGGCCTTCGGGGTCTTCTGAAGGGCCTTCAGATAGTGTGTGATGGACGCGGAGAGGTTGCCGAGGTGGTAGTAAAGAAACCCCTGGTCCTGATGCAGGGAGCGGGTCCACCCGGTGCGGGTGCCCTCGACGGAGGGGACCGAGGGCCCTGCGTCAAGGTAGGCGCGGGCCTCTTCGAACGTCTCGAACGCATCGGAAAACCGGCGCAGGGCGGCGAGCAGGGCCGTTTCCACCTGAAACGTGCGCATGATGTTGCCCAGGTAGGGCCGCGCAACCGCCGAGGGATTGAGGGCCCGAAGGCAGGCCCGCGCCGAGCGCACCTGGGAGAGGGCAGCGCGCACCGTGTCTCGCGGCACGGGGGGCGTGCTGGACCACATTTTCGGCACGCCGTCGCCCCAGCTGAGGGGCGGGGCGGACCGGGTGGGGGCCAGCTGCAGGCACGCGTCGAGATCGTCGGTCGAATCCGCGACGGAGGGGGCGGTCGGGGCCAGTACCAGCAACGTGCTCAGCAGAACGACGAGCATGGCCCAGCGGTGGACGGAGAGTGGATTGCTTATTAGATTTCACAAACGGTCGGCCCTCAGAGTGGGCACTGCCGTTGACAGTCTCTCTCATTTTCTGACATCGACCCATGACTGTAGCCCCTCAACACCTGCGCACCATGCCTCAGCGTTATGCTCGACAGGCAGGGGGCGGGGCCGATCCCTCGTCGGGAAGCGGTGGGGGCGGTGGCTCGAACGGCGGTGGGGACGACGAGGAGGAACTTGAAACCTAAGGACAGGCCCCGACCATCGCAAAGGCCCCTGTTTGCCCGCAGGGGAGCGGGAAGGGCGAGACGCCCCGACGGACGCGGCAAGAGCTCAGGAAGGCCCCGAGCGCCCGTACAGGGACGCCGTGCACGTGCACGTGTCGCCGCAGACTGGGCAGTGAGGGCGGCTGCCGGTGCGGGCATAGTAGCGGTCGACGGTCCCCAGGCACGTGAAGCCGTGCTTCTCGAACAGGCGTCGGCTGTCGGGGGGCGTTGGGCGGTGCCACGCGATGCCGAACGTGCGGGCCACGTCCCGTATGGACAGTCGCTCGAGCCGGCGCGCGTAGAAGGCGGTCCCAATTCCACGGCCCTCCCAGTCGGCCCGCACGCACGTGAGGTGGAGCAGGCCGTTGCGGGAATTGAGCGACACGTCCACCTTGAGGGGATCGAGCCCGAGGTACTGACGGGTGTAGCGCCGAGACCCCACCTCCAGAAACGAGACGCCCACGACGGCATCGTCCGGCGTGACGGCTACAATTCCGGCGGCCGAGTGGGCCGGGGCGAGGGCGGCCTCCATCCATTTCCGGCGCGTATCGGGGGCCCCGCCGAACCGATCGGCCCAGAGCTGCTCCGCCGCGGACACGTGGGCGGGGGCGAGCGGGCGGAAATGGACGGCCGATGCCTGGGGCATGGACGGCGCCGAGCGTAATACGAGTATAGCAGGGGAAACGAAGGCCGTTCTAGGCCCGGGTGAACGAAGGCCCCGCCCCCGTCGTAATGAGAAGCCTAGGAGTCTACACCGGATCCCGCTCAGGTTTTTCAGAGGTGGCGCCCCGTTCATGATTCTTCACACCCTTCGCCTTCGGTCGTTCCGGGCCCACACGGAGAGCGAGCTTTCTCTCGCCCCGTCGATCAACCTCCTCTACGGGCCCAACGGAGCGGGCAAAACCAACGTGCTGGAGGCGGTCCACTACCTGTGCCTCACCAAAAGCTTTACGGCCTCGCGGGACCGCTACGCCGTGCGGGCCGACGCGCCCTACTTCGAGGTGGAGGGGACGGTCGCGGATGTGCGCGAGAAGCCGATGACCGTGCGGCTGGCGTACGTGCCCGGGGAGGGCAAAAGCATCTTCGTGAACGGCGCGGAGCTCGACCGGCTGGCCGACATCGTCGGCACCCTGCCGGTCGTGGTCTTTTCGCCGGAGGACTACGACCTGACGGCCGGCGGACCCAGCGAGCGGCGCCGGTTCGTCAACAACATCCTCAGCCAGGCGCGGTCCGTGTACATGGAGACCCTCATGAAGTACCGCCGCGCGCGGCGCCAGCGCAACGAGGTGCTCCGCAGCTACAAAAAGCGGTCCGCCCCGCCGCCCGACGAGCTTCTGGCCCCCTGGACAGAAAAGCTGGTTACGCTGGGGAGCCGCATCGTGCACCGGCGCCAGCAGTTCCTACAGGATTTTGCGGGCGACCTCGAAGAGGCGTACCGCCGCATCGACGCGGTCGCGGAGCGCCCCACCATCGCGTACGACACGGTGGCGGACCTCGCCCCGGACGCCCCGCCCGAGGACATCGAGGAGGCCTTCCGCGCGGCCCTCGACCGAAAGCAGGGGCAGGAGCGGGACCGCGGGACGACCCTCGTGGGGCCGCAGCGGGACGAGCTCGTCTTCCGCCTCGACGGCCTGGAGGTGCGCCGGTACGGCTCGCAGGGCCAGCACCGCACCTTCGCCATGGCCCTCAAGCTGGCGCAGTACTTTTACCTGCAGCAGCGGAACGACACCGAGCCGCTGCTGCTGCTCGACGACGCCTTCGGCAAGCTCGACGCGGAGCGGACCGGGGTTTTCCTCGACCTCCTCCGGTCGGACGCCGTGGGGCAGAGCCTCGTCACCGCCACGCGCCGCGGCCCCTTTGAGGCGGCACTGAACGCAGACCCCGAGGCGCACTGCGCCTTCCACGTGCGTCCGGGCGACGGGGCGGCGACGGTGGAGCCGGATCCGGACGGTCCCCGGGGAGGCGCGACGACCCCCAACGGTGTGGCATCGATGCCCGCGGAAGCCGACTCGGGGGCGCCCCGCGACTGAGCCCGCGTCGACGAACGTGTTTTTTGAACAAGCAACCGCGTGTCTCCAATGAAGCCCCCCCCGTTTCCTGCCCGCCGCAGTTCCATTCGACGCCCCCGGCTTTGGGCCCTCGTGCCCGTCCTGTTGCTGCTCCTCACGGTTGGGACCGGGTGTGTCTCGACGGGCACGAACCCGGTCTCCGGCAACACCCGCGCCTATGGCTACTCCTGGCAGGAGGAGGTGAAGCTGGGCACGCAGGCGGACGAGCAGATCCAGTCGCAGTATGGCGTCTACGACGACGAGGGGCTTCAGCAGTACGTCGACGAGGTGGCACAGGAGGTGCTGGCGGAAAGCCACATGCGGCGGCCCGACACGCCGGAGCGGTTCCGGAATACGGAGTTTGAGTTCCGCGTGCTCGACAGTCCCGTGATCAATGCGTTCGCGCTGCCCGGCGGCTACGTGTACGTGACGCGGGGCCTCATGGCCCACCTCAACAACGAGGCGCAGCTGGCCATGGTGCTGGGACACGAGATTGGCCACGTGGCCGCCCGGCACTCCTCGCAGCAGGCGGCCCGCCAGCAGTTTACCCAGGGGCTTCTCCTCGGCGGGGCCGTTGCCGGGCAGGCCGCCTTCGGGGGCAACGTCGCGGAGAACGTCATGGGGGTCGGGGGACAGGCCGCGCAGCTGCTGTCCCTCAGCTACAGCCGCGACAACGAGCGAGAGTCCGACCGGCTCGGGGTGGAGTACGCCATCCGGGCGGGCTACGACGGGGCCGAGGGGGCCGCCTTCTTCGAGTCCCTGGACCGAGTGCGCGAGCAGGGTGGGCAGTCCATCCCGACGTGGCAGTCGACCCACCCCGACCCGGGGGCGCGCCAGCAGACGATTCCGGAGCTGGCGCGGACGTGGCAGCAGAAGGTGGACGCCCCGGCCACGACGATCAACCAGGACCCGTACTACAACTCTCTTGAGAACGTCGTCCTGGGCAAGAACCCGCGCCAGGGCTTCGCGGAGGACGGCATGTTTTACCACCCCGAACTGGAATTTCGCTTTTCCATCCCCAGCCGCTGGACCGTGCAGAACCAGCCCCAACAGGTGGCCTTGGTGGAGCCCGACCAGTCGGCCTACATGATCTTCACGTTCTCCGACGCCGAGACCCCTGATGCCGCGGCCCGCGAGTTTGCCGGGCAGGAGGGCCTCTCGGTCCTCGATCGGCAGCGCACCTCGGTGAACGGAAACGACGCCCGGCGCGTCCTGGCGGAGGGGAAGACGCAACAGGGGCAGGTCGTGCGCCTGCTGACGTACTTCATCGCCTACGGGGACAACGTGTACCAATTTCAGGGGCTTACCGGGGGCGACCAGTACAGTACCTACCGGCCCGACTTCGAGCAGTCGATGACAAGCTTTACCCGGCTTGCCGACCCGGAGAAGTTGAACCGACAGCCCAAACGCTTGACGATTCGGCCGGCGGGGCGGGAGGCGGCGTTCCGTTCCTTCGTGGATGCGGACGCATTGCCGTCCGACATGACGGAGGGCGACCTCGCGATTATCAATCAACTGGAGTTGGGCCAGACCGTGGCCCCGGACCGGCCCCTGAAGCTGCCAAACTAACCGGTCGCGCCGCGCCTCACTGCCGTTGGGCGGGGTGGGGATCTCCTTCTTCCGTCGGCGGAATGACGCGGCCTTCACCGCCGACGACCATCTGGCCGTCCCGGTAGATGTACGTGCGCACCTTCACGTGCTTGTTGTCCTCGATCTTCTCCGACACCTTGATCTGCACGCGCACCTCGGAGCCCACGGGGACGGGCCGGAGAAAGCGGCACGAAATGCCGACGGCGATGCTGCCGTGCCCGGGAAAGTCGCGGCCCAGCACCTTCGAGATGAGGCCGAGCAGGAGCACGCCGTGGACGACGGGCTTGCCAAATCGGGAATGCTCCTCTGCGTATGCCGGGTCCACGTGCACGGGGTTGTCGTCGCCCGTGATGTCGGCGAACGTCTTCACGTGCTCTGCGGTAACGACCCGCGTCCATTCGTGGGAGTCGCCAACGTCGATCGATTCGTACGTGTGAGCCATGAGCAGCGAGTTGGTAAAGAAGAAGGAGGCGAGGGGATGAAAATCTGATCCCGCAGCCAAGTTAGGAAGAAATGACGGGAAAACCTACTCGCTCACTGGGAAGTGCCGGACCGCGTGGTCGCTGGCTGATTTAGGGGCTGAGTGAGTCGGTTCGTTACTCCAATGCAGGGGCGGGCGGCCCGTTAATTCGGGGCTGGAGGCAAGGGGGCTGGCCGAGGGGCGGAGTTGGGGACGCACGATTCTGTACTGGTCATCAATGCACGAACGAAATGGATCGTCTTTTCCGGGCCCTGCGGCCGTTCATCCGATGGGTGACACGGCGCGCCGGGGTGGTGCTTGGGCTCGCCGTCCTGGCCACGGCCCTGGGCGGCTACGGGGCGTCTCGCCTGTCGATCGATACCGACATTGCCAACCTGGTCCCGGAGGACTACGAGAGCGTGCAGGCCCTCAACACGCTGCAACAGACCGTCGGGGGGGAGCGCGACATGGCCGTGGCCATCGTGAGCCCCTCGTTTGAGGCCAACCGGCAGTTCGCCGAAGACCTGATTCCGAAGGCCCTGTCCTTAAAGCGAGAGGCGGACACGAGCGAGACGTATCTTACGCGTGTGGAGTATACGCGAGAGGTCGGGTTTCTCAAAGACAACGCGCTCTACTTCGCCTCCAACCAGGAGCTCCGCCAGGTCGAGGACTTTTTGGACGACCAGATCGCGGAGGCAAAGCGGGCCCGGCAGGACGCCAATCCCTTCTACTTTGAGCTCGAGGAGGACGAGGAAGACACGACCGAGACGAGCGAGTCCGGCGAGGAATTGGAGGGGGTCTACGACCGCCTCATCGGAAAACGCTACCCGATCTCCGACGACAGCACCACGATGGTGCTTCGGTTCTACCCGTCGGGGTCGAACACGAACATCGGGTACATCGAGGACCTGTACGCTGACACGCGGGCCCTGGTGGACCGGATGGATCCGGAGTCGTACCACCCCGAGATGAAGGTGGTGCTCGCCGGGCGCCTGTACCGGCAGCTCGCCGAGGTCAACACCATCTGGAGCGACGTGGCCGGCTCGTTTGGGGCGGGCGTGGGCACCGTCCTGCTCGTGGTCATCGTATATTTCTTGTACAAGGCCTATCGGGTGCGGTCAGGGGCCGGCTTCGACGGGCGCATCCTGCTGCAGGAGCTGGTGCGGGCGCCGGTAATGGGCCTCGTGATCGGCGGGCCGCTCTTCATGAGCCTGGCGTGGACGGGCGGCGCGGCGTCCCTGCTGTTTGGGCGACTCAATCTCATGACCTCGACCCTCGGCCTCGTGCTCTTCGGACTGGGGATCGACTTTGGGATCCACTTCTACGCCCGGTACGCCGAGGAGCGGGCCGACGGGCACGCGGTCGGGGACGCGGCAGAGCGCACCTTCGTGAGCACCGGCCAGGCCATCGCCGTGGGGGCGTTCACGACGGCCGGCGCCCTGTACGTGCTCGTGGCGGCGGACTTCAAGGGCTTTAGCGAGTTTGGGGCCATCGCGGGGACGGGCGTGCTGTTCGCCCTCCTCGCCATGACGGTGGTGATGCCGGCCCTGCTGGCCCTGCTGGAGCGGACCCGCCTGCTTAGCCTGCGGGTGGGGGCCGGCATGGAGGCC
>NZ_JAZKRW010000069.1:0-16014 GCF_036626415.1 Salinibacter sp. | reverse complement strand
GGCTCGACATGTGCGGCTACGCGGACCCGGGTTCGACTCCCGGCATCTCCACAACGTTTGCCCCTGAATCGCCTTTTGCGGCGGCTCAGGGGCTTTTCTTTTGTCCGTGGGTCAGATATTGGGTAAGAAAGTGCGTTAAATCCCCTCCTGATCACATTCTGGTACAGTGCTTTCCGTCCGGTATTTTTCGCATCGCGGCCGTCAGGAAGAGGATCGAGAGAGTCTTCTGCTTGGCGCTCCAACTAGTTCGGCATCCCAACCGGCTCAGCAACTCTGGCCTTGGCTCTGCCAAATCCGCCGGACTTGTCCTATCAGGCTCTGGGTTGGAGCGGTAGCTTCCTTCTTGTCAACACCGGTCGTGCTAAACGCCGGCAACGCGATCCGTCCCAGTTGGGACAGATGAAACGCAACTATTCAGCTTCGCACCCTGCGTCTTGACGCGACAAAGTGCCCACCAGAGGCTAGAAACCATCAACCCATTCGGCCCTGCCTTTCGCTGTCCAACTTCGCTTTGCGGAGAAAACGCGGCGCCATCTTACATTCCTTGGCTAGTACTACTTTGTTACTGAACGGCTTTCCTTCGGGGGCGGCGCTCGGCTGAGCAGGTGCGCGAACGGTTCCCCCAGCTCGGGACGCTTCATCTGCGCCCACCGCTCGACCAGATCGGTCAGCAGCGCGAGGAGGACTTGGCGATGCACCTCCGGCAGCGTCGGTAGAACGGACGGCGACCCCGCCTGCCAGCGGGTGAGCGCGAGAAAGCTGTAGGAGAGCATCGCCAGTGCAACGTGGCGGTGCAACCCGTCCCACAGCCGGCCTTGGAAGTCGCCGAGACCGCAGTGCTGCTTGCTGTCCTGATAGAACTGCTCAATAGGCCAGCGGGATCGCACGGCCATAGCCAGTTCTTTCAGAGGGGTTTCCGCCGGAAGGTTGCTGAAGTAGTACTTCGTCTCGCTCTCGCCGCCATCTTCGCCCGGCAGTCGCTCGGCGATCAGCCAGCCCTCCTCGCTCGTTGTCGTGCGGTAGTCGTCCACGCTGCGCGTCTGGTTGCCCTTACCCCAGTGCACGGGAAGCGCGGTGAACTGCCGGCGCATCGGTCCCTTGCTGCCCTCACGCCAAGTGATTGTCTCCCATGCCTTCTTCGGCAAGCCTGAAATCACCCCGTCGACGCGGTACAGCGGAGCTGGATGGCGCTTCGGTTTGCGCCCGAACTTGCCGTTGCGCTTCGGAGGGGGCGCTTCGCGCCTGGCCTGAACCTCACTTGGTTTGCGGACGCCGAAGTTGCACTTCACCGCACAAGCGTAGCGTAGCTCGCGCTCTTCGAGTCCTTCAAAGAAATCGCGGAAGTGGCCGTAGGCCGCATCCGCCGTGACAAGTTCGAACGGCACGTTCCAGTCGATGGCCCGGTCGATCAAGTCGAGCGCGATCTCGATCTTCGACTGCCTCTCGATCTCGCCGGGCACGTGAGCGCGTCGGCGGCGCTCCTCGTTGGAGGCCCAGTCGTCCGGGAGAAAGAGCCTGCCACTGATCGGCCAGTGCATCGGCGTAGACGGCGTCGGTCCTTCGGCGACGTACTCAGCAGTGACGAACGCCTGGCAGTTGGCTCGCTTGCCGAGTTCGCCGCAGTATTGATGGGTGACGCCCACGGAGTGTTTTCCCTGCTTCGGGAACGTCGTATCATCGATGGCGAGCATCCCGCCAGCGGGACTGGCTTGGGCCATCTGCTCGGTGCGCTGCCGGTCGAGGGCTACCGCCTCCCAGTCGGCATCAGTGAGCAGGTACTGAAGCCGTTCCGTGGTCGTGTCGGCCACGGCCGAGGCGATCCCGTCGCAGGTCTTTCGCGGAAGGTCGGTGAGAAGTCCCGTACAGTAGCGCTCGAAGCTCTCTTGCGAGGACGAATGAGAGAAAATCGGCATCAGCGGCTGGAGGAAGGCATCCAGGCCAGGAAGCGGAGTAGGCGAGGCTTTCGGCGCAGAACTAAACCACCCTCGACTGGAAGTCGAGGGGTTTTTTGGAGGGCGTGACGACTGGAAGTCGGCTAAAGCTGAGTCTCCTACCGTGAAGTCCGGGTCGGGTGGTTCCTGGTCGTGTCCCTCGATGTAGTCTCGGATCTGCTCTTCCGTAACACGGCCGCTCGTCGCGCAGAAATACCCCCTGGCCCAGAAGTGCCTCCCCCAGTATCGCTTTCTCAGATGGGCGAATTCCTGCTGCAGCTTGCGCGACGACGGGCCTCCCACCTTCTTCATCAGATCCGATGGGCTCAACGTCGGCGGACTCGACCCGAGGATGTGCACGTGATCCTTGCCGACGTGCCCTTTCTCGATCCGTACGTCGAGACCGAGGCAAGTCTGACGGATCAGCTCCCGCGCCCGATGGGCCACCTCGCCTTTCAGTACGTGATATTTCAGTACGTGATATCGGTACTTTGTCACCCATACCGGGTGATATTTGATCTCGTAGAGTGTATGCGACCCGCGTCGGTATCCGCTCATCTGTTCTCTGGGGAAGCACGTCCTTCGTGGAAGTCCTCGCTCCCCGGAAGATAACAGCTAAAGCGGCTCGTCTGAAAGACGAGGGTTTGAGACCGAGTTTGTGGAAATCAAGGCCTACGTCGACTGCACCGCCTCCTGCCGGTGGACCTTGATGCGTATCGCATCGGCCATCACAAATGGATAGTTGCCCTTCAGAGGTCGCTCGGCCCAGGCCATCGATAGCCAGGCCCGAATCTGCACGTCGAGTCGCTTCGTCAAATCCGAGACAGTCTGTCGGCTAAATTCCCGACCGCTGGGCCCGTGGTTGCCGTGCACCATACAGCTCGTTCTAGAGCGATCCTCGGATGCGACAGCGAATGGTCAAGGGTTAAGACTGCATTCGAACCGGTGAGTCTGTAGGTTGGTCGTTACCGCTGAAGCAGATCAGAAAAGGATCGAGTTTCCATTCTATCCTAGAACCTATTGCTCTGGCGGTTACGTTTTGTTCTCAACCCGCAACAGGGATTGAGGTCAAACCCTCCATGCTCTACAACCGGCCTGTTATATATCTTATTGTTTTGCTCGCGGTGACGGGGTGCAATCCGATTGACTCAGATCGATCGGAGCCATCACTCTTCGTTAGAAAGAGCCCAGAGAGTACAGGTGTCACGTTCAGGAATACGCTCGGAAATTTCCAGAACTATCTCTATTATTACAACGGAGGTGGTGTGGCTGTAGGGGATGTAAACGGTGATGGACGACCGGATCTGTATTTTACGGCTAATCAGAAATCGAACAAGCTCTATCTCAATGATGGGGGCTTTCACTTCGAAGATATAACAGCGCAGTCTGGTGTAGCTGGATCGGCCGACTGGTCGACAGGGGTAACCATGGCCGACGTGAACGGGGACGGCCGGCTCGACATCTACGTCTCGGTCGTCCATGGCATTCACGGGATGGAGGGCCACAACGAGCTATACATCAACCAGAGGGTTGACGGAAACGGGGTTCCCCAGTTCAAGGAACGCGCATCCGAGTACGGGCTCGACCTCCAGACGTACGGGACGCAAGCAGCGTTTTTCGACTTCGACCTCGACGGAGACTTGGACGTGTATCTTTTAAACCACTCGACCCACGAGGAGCAGACCCGTAGATCTGTGGAACTGCGCTATCAACGGCATCCGAAAGCGGGTGACCGGCTTTTGGAGAACCGGGATGGTACGTTTGTCGACGTGAGCGAGGAAGCCGGGATCTATGGCGGTCCCACCGGTTATGGACTCGGAATC
Source organism: Salinibacter sp. (assembly GCF_036626415.1). GTDB lineage: Bacteria > Bacteroidota > Rhodothermia > Rhodothermales > Salinibacteraceae > Salinibacter. The sequence continues at coordinate 12,260 of NZ_JAZKRW010000069.1, read as the reverse complement.
TCCGTGAGCGACCTCAATACAGACGGCTGTCCGGATCTCTACGTGGCCAATGACTTCCACGAAGACGATTACCTTTACATCAACAACTGCGACGGAACGTTTACAGAGCAGCTCCGCTCCTCCATTGGGCACACAAGCCTCTCGTCGATGGGAACAGACGCGGCGGACATCACCAACGACGGGCGGCCCGACCTCATCGTCCTCGACATGCTCCCCGACGATGAAGCTGTTCGCAAGACGTCTGACCGGCCCATCTCACGGGACAGCCGCAATTTTTATCGGCGGAGTGGTTACTATCCACAGTACGGTCGCAATACCTTGCAGCTGAATCAGGGCCACGGTCGTTTCAGCGAGATTGGCTATCTCGCAGGCGTTGAGGCGACGGACTGGAGCTGGGCGCCGCTGCTCGCGGACTACAACCTTGATGGGCACAAGGATCTCTTCGTCACGAATGGGATCTACCGCCGGCCCAACGACCTCGACTACCTAAAGTATGCACGAAGCGCCTCTTCGAAGGAGGGTCGGGAGCTTCTCCAGCGCATGCCGAAGACGCCGGCGCCGAACTACGCGTTCCATAATGATTCTTCCGGCCTCGGCTTCACGGATGTATCAACCGATTGGGGACTCGATGAGAACGGCTTTTCGAACGGTGCGGCCTACGCAGATCTTGACAATGACGGAGACCTCGACCTCGTAACGAACAACATCGACGCGCCCGCCTCCATCTTCGAGAACCGCGCCAACCGGCTTACCGACCATCACTATCTCCGCGTCGACCTGAAGGGGAAGGACGAGAACACCCAGGGCATCGGGGCGAAGGTGACGGTGCACCACGGGGGCACCCGACAAATGCAGGAGATGGTGCCTACCCGCGGCTATCAGTCTTCGGTCGGGCAGCGCCTGCTTTTCGGCCTTGGTGACCGGCAAATCGTCGACAGCGTTTCTGTTGTCTGGCCCGACCGCCGCGTGGAGACCCAAGCCGACGTGACCGCCGATCAGACGCTTACTCTCCAACAGTTGGACGCAAAGCTACGTGCGTCCTCTCCTGCCCGCCCTCCGCCGGGTGACATTCTCTTCAAGGACGTGACCGACGAGATAGATGTGGCATATCGTCACAGAGAGACCGATCCGGTCGACTCCGTCCGTGAGCCTCTCATTCCGCATTCGCTCTCTATGGAGGGGCCAGCCCTTGCCGTGGCTGACGTGAATGGCGACGGGCTCGACGACCTCTTCGTCGGGGGGGCAAAGAATCAAGCTGCCCACCTATTCTTCCAGCAGTCGGACGGGAGCTTCGTCTCGACGAATGAGGAGACGTGGCAGCAGGACGCATTGCATGAAGACGTGGACGCCGCCTTTTTCGACGCGGACGGCGACGAAGACCTCGATCTCTACGTCGTAAGTGCAGGCAACGAGTTCTGGGGCAAGGCAAATGCGTTGCGGGACCGACTCTACGTCAACGATGGAACGGGGACCTTCCGACGGTCCGCAGATGCGTTGCCGGAAGAGATGTACGCGAACGGAGCCAGCGTGACCCCTGGCGACTACGATAGAGATGGGGACCTCGACCTCTTCGTCGGAGGTCGGGTCGTAGCCCGGAAGTACGGGAGGATTCCAGAGAGCTACCTGCTGGAGAACAACGGCTCCGGCCACTTCACAGATGTGACCGGTGAAGTCGCGCCCGGTCTCCACAAAATTGGGATGGTGACGGACGCCGTCTGGGCCGACGCGGCCGGTGATGACCAACCCGACCTCGTCGTCGTAGGTGAGTGGATGCCGATCACCGTGTTTGTTCAACGGGACGGTCGGTTGACCAACCGGACCTCGGAGGTTGGACTCGAGCACACGGCAGGCTGGTGGAATACGATCGCGGCCACCGACGCGGACCACGACGGTGATACTGACTTCGTGGGGGGTAATCTCGGGCGTAACGCGGCGTTCGAGGCGAGCCAGGACGAGCCCGTACGGGTCTACGTCAATGACTTTGATAAAGATGGAAACACCGATCCAATCCTTACGCGCTACCGGCACGGGCGGAGCACTCCGATCGCTGGACGTGACCGCCTGGCCAAGCAGTTGGGCTTCGTTAAGGACAAGTTCCCAACCTACGAGTCGTTTGGCGCGGCCACCGTCGAAGAGATCGTACCCTCTGGAACGCTGCCTTCGGCGACGGTGCACGAAGCGACAACATTCGAGACGTCATTTGTGGAAAACGAGGGGGATAGCACTTTCAGCGTCCAGCCTCTTCCCACCCGTGCCCAGTTTTCCCCCGTATACGACGTGTGGACTCGCGACCTCGACCGAGATGGACATACAGATCTCATCCTCGGCGGCAACTTCTACGGCGTTGCACCCGCACAGGGCCGGTACGACGCGAGTTTCGGTACAGTTCTCTATGGAGATGGAACTGGACAGTGGACGGCACCGCCCCCGGTTGCCACAAATCTCTATCTAGAGGGTCAGGTCCGTGCCCTGCGTTCGCTCCGAGGAGCCAGTGGTGACCTACTCCTGGTAGCCGCCCGCAACGGCGCTCCTCTTCAGCTTTTCAATATTGAGGTCTCCGTCCCACCATGATAGCCGCGGTTGCACTTACTCAGTGGTGTCTCGATCTCGCAAAAATTCGACGAGATCAGCCACCTCCTGCTCCGTGAGTCCCAACTCTTTCGGGCCAGGCATCATGCTAACGTTTAGCTGCGTCCGGTCGGTGACCCGCTCCTTCGCGATGACGTGCTCTCTCCCACTCGGATCCTTGAGGACGATGTTCTCCTCGTTTTCCGCTTCAAGAAACCCGTACAGAACATTCCCATCCGAGGTGCTCACCATCGAGGGCAGATAATCGTGCGCCAGCCCACTGTTGGGCTGGAGGAGGGCCCGGATCATGCTACTCCGCCCGAACATCTGCCAGGCGTTGGTGAGGGGCGGCCCGACGTCCTGGCCCGCCTGGCCCACGCGGTGACAGGACGCGCACTTCTGGTAGTATGCCATCCGTCCGTCTTCCGCCGATCCGGTGCCGGGGACATCCGTGGCTGAGAACGAGACCATATCCGAGGTTCCTACCAGGTACCGGCTCGCGAGGGTGCGCACCGTCCGGTCAGGGTTGTCGAAGATGTGGGCCTTGACCGAGTCGGTGGCGACGGTCGGCAGCCGGTCCTCAATCACCAGCTTCATGAGGAGACGGCCCCCGGTCGGGTCCTCGGCCATCGTCGCCGCGGCCCGCGTCCGGTCGGCGGCCGCGGCCTGCTCGTCGAGAAGCTGCTCCTGGAGGCCGGTCATCTCCGCGAGGGCCTCCGTGCCGGGCCCGGCCTGCTCCTCGGCCTCCCAGTCGCGGAGGTCGTGCCACTCGTTCGTGCGGCGGTAGTCGAGCCACCACTGCGCCCGCTCGGCCACGCGGTCCTGGTCGGTCTGGGCGGCGAGGGCGGTCATCGCCTCGACGGCCGCCTCGGTGTCGATGAAGCCGAGGGCCACCATCGCCCGCTTCTGCTCGTCCCAGCTCACGTACGGGGAGGCGGCCCGCTCGCGCAGGGCGTCGACGGCGCCCGGCGGATGCAGGCGCCAGACGAGGTCGGCCCACGCGCGGCTCCAGTCGGCCGGCAAGGCCGGATCCATCCGCGAGGATAGGAGCTGGTAGACAGCCTCCTCCTCCCCCTCGGCCGCGAGCCCGTAGGCCTCCAGCTCAAACCGGTCGCCCGGGTGGTAGTGCCGGGCCAGGGTCACCATCAGCTCCTCGCTCTTCGAGAGGGGCACGTCGCGAAGGAAGATGGCCACCGCCCGCCGAACGGCCGGCGACGGATCCGATCCCAGCGCCCGGGCGTGCTCGAGCACCATGCTCGTGTCCTGCACCTGCCGCAGCGCCCGGAAGGCGGCGGTACGGATGCGCGGGTTGGAGGCCTCGAGGAGCCCTTCCACCCGCGCCTCCCCCTCCGGCCCGAGGTTCGCGAGCATCCACACGCCCCGTGCCCGGTGGTACGGGTTCTCGGCGTCGAGGAGGCGGGCGACCTCCCCGGCGACGGCGTCGCCCTGCGCCTCCAGGCGCTCGAACCCGAGGTAGCGCACGTTCTTGGCGGGATTTTTCAGCGCCTGGAGCTGGCCCTCGGTCGTGCTGAGGTCGATCTCGGGGGTCTCAAGCTCCCGATTCTCCGGATGGATGCGGAAGATGCGGCCGTAGCCCGTCGAGTCGGTCATGGCGTGGCCGCCGACCCGCTCGTCGTACCAGTCCGCCACGTAGATCGACCCGTCGGTGCCGATGGCGGCGTCGCTCGGGCGGTACCACCGCGCCTTGTTCTCGACCTCCCAGTTCTGGTAGGCCTCCGGGTCGAGGACCGTCGAGTCGGGAAGCGTGCTGAAGAAGCTGGTCTTGTCGAGGTCGAAGCCGGCCCCGTCCGGGGAGGTGCGGTAGCCGAAGACGGTGTTCTTGCCGGAGTCTACGCTCAGGAGCAGGCCGCGCATCTCCTCGCCCAGCGTGCCGCTCTCGTATACTTCCGATCCCGACGGGGCCCCCGGCCCGGTCCGGTCGCCGGCCGGCAGCACGCCGGGATCCTCCTGGTGCCAGTGCGCCGTGAAGGTGCCCTGGTCCGGGCGCCGGTCAGCATCCCATGACCGAGTGCCATCCCGGCTGAAGTACCCGTAGTTGCCGCCCTCCATGCCCCAGAGCACGCGGGTGGAGGCGTTGCCGTCGTCGTCGTTGTCGTTCATCCAGATGTCGCCGAAGGAGTCGGGCATGCCCTCGTAGGGGTTCCGGTAGTTGTCGGACATCACCCGCAGGCCGGTGCCGTCCGGGCGAATGCGCAGCATCAGGCCGCCCGGGTGCACGTGCCCGTCGTCGCTAACAAGATCTGGCGGGCTTTCCTCTTCACTTGCGTATATACTGCTCGAGCGGAGGGTCCAGCCCGCGCTGTCGGTCACGATGTGGGGCCCGGCGTTCCCGGTCGAGAAATACCACCGGCCGCCCGGCCCGGCTGAGATCGAGTGCACCCCGTGGTCGTGGTCGAGGCCACCGAAGCCGGAGAGAAAGACCTCCCGTTTGTCGGCCTTGTCGTCCCCGTCGGTGTCGGTGTAGAGGTAGATCTTCGGCGAGGCCGAGACCAGCACCCGGTTCCCGAAGACGGCGATCCCCAGGGGAGCAACGAGGTCCTCGTCCTTGACGAAGACAGTCGACTCGTCTGCCCGGCCGTCCCCGTCGGTGTCGTCGAGTATCACGACCCGCTCGCCCTGCGGGCGGGAGCGGCGCCCCTCCGGCGGGTTGTTGAAGCTCCGGTAGTCGACCGCTTCGACGGCCCAGACGCGCCCCTCCGGGCCCACGTCGATGTTGGTCGGGTTGTAGAGCTGGGGCGACTCCGCCCAGACGGTCGCCTCCAGGCCGTCGGGCAGGTAGGTCGTATCCGGGTGGGTGGCGACCGGAAACTGGTCGGTGGGCGGGCCTTCTTGTTGAGCTTGTTGAGCACTCACCGGCGTGCTGATCATGCTGGTCAATATCACCAGCCAGACTCCCGGGAGTAAGCGTTGTAAGGAAGACATGAGACCGGAAAGAACGAGACTTGAAAGAGACGGAAAATTGCCAAGCGGAAAGTCAGCCACGTAGCTGCACGAAGGCAGACAGTGCGAATACGAAATACGCGTAGTTCCCAGTCGCAAATACGGCGGGAACATGATCGGCAGTTCTCCGGGCCGTTTCCAGTTTGCGAAGGGGACGGACCCTGACTGGAGGACTGATTCGAGCCCTGACGACCGCGGTATGTGTGCCGATGGTCCTCATGGTTTGAAAAGAGATGGCAACTAGTCTCCAACAGTCCACCAACTCTTCAATCTCCAGAGCATTTGGACTTCACAACCATCGATGCGTGGCCCCGTCACGCGCTTTCTGTGGCTGTCGAGCAACAGACTGTCTCCAGTGTTGCACCGCATTCTCGATAAAAGTCACCTCCGCGGAGGAGATCCTTCAAAGGTCAAGATCCTTCAAAGGTCAAGTGGTCACCAGAGTTGTCGACTTCGACATTGACAAGATTCGACTGAGCTGTGGGAAGCCACGTTTTATCAGTATGTTGGACCCGAAACTAACCCTGTAAGGTCGAACACCGGGAGAGAAAGATCATGTAGTCTAGGTAGGAGATTCCATCACTTGAATCTGAAGACGCGAAAGACCCTGCCCCTTGTGGGAAAAAGCCGAAGAAGGAAGCTTCTAGTAATTCGGGTTTTGTACCAGATTTGGGTTCCTCTCCATCTCGGCTCTTGGAATCGGCAGGAAGTATGCCTTTTTTCGCCATCGACGATTGTCGATGTCGATGACGTTGTACAAGAAGTTATATTGGTATTTGACCAGTTTCTCTCCGTTCTCATCGAGGCGACCGACGATGTTTACCCCATGTCCGTCCTCGTAGGCCTGCGGAGCGATCATCCACCGACGCACGTCGAAAAACCGGTGCTGTTCGAAGGCCAATTCAACCTGGCGCTCCTGGCGAACTCGCTCCAAGAGCGTCCGGTTCGGTCCTCCATCAGCGGGCACATCGGGCATCCCCACACGTGATCGAACCTTGTTTAACGCCCGAACCGCGTCGTCCGTGTCTTCGAGTTCAGCCGCTGCCTCGGCGTAATTCAGCAGAACCTCCGCATAGCGAATAAACGGCCACGGATTGAAGGCTTGGTCGGTATGGGGAAGAATGCTGTCTTCCACAAACTTCACCGCGTTGTACCCGGTATGTGATCCGTTCCAGTCCTGAAAAGGTCCTCTGCGGGAATCGAGGCCGGGACGAAGGTTTTCCTGATTCGGCATCTCGTACTCGCCCGGTTGATATATGCCCTTAGGGTCAATGTTGGCCGGGCCTGAAGGTCTTGGTCGCCATTCTGCACCATTGTAGAGAATGTTTGCGTAGAAGCGCGGATCACGGTTCTTGTATGGATTCTCGACATCGATCGGCTCTTCGGCACTGACGGGATCTCCCCCTTGCCACTCGAACTCCGATCCGTCAGCCATCTCATAGGAGTTAATATGCTGCTGTAGAGGCGCGTCCCCAGTCCAACTCAAATACCCGTTGGGAGACTGCCACAGCGACATGTTGTGTGCGCCCCCGGCCGAGGGATCGTAGAACCGGGCCCAGATAACACCACTATGGGTTTCCTTCGTCGCAAAGAGATCGTGATACTCTCCTGGGGTGCTTGCTTGCGCAAGACTGTAAGCACCCAGATCAATTGTAGATTGGCAGGCGCTTTTCGCCTTTTCCCAACGATCCTGCTGGCTACCTCCCGTATAGCCGGTAACTTCCATGCCCGACGGGTTCTGGTTGTAGAGGTCGCTCGCCGCGTACAGCAGGACTCGGCACTTCAAAGCGTGTGCTGCACCCTTCGATGCAGCTCCCGGACGACGACCTTCGATGGATAAATTGCTGGCCGCGGTGTTCAGGTCGCTCACAATGAAGTCCACCGTTTCCTTGAACGAGTTACGCGGAACCTGAAAGTTCTCCGGATTCTCCTCGAGGCTAAAGACCTTCTTGATGACTGGCACTCCGCCATACGTCCTCAAAAGGTTGTGGTAGAAATAGCCCCTCAGGAAGCGCGCCTCGGCCAGTAGCGTTCCTTTTTCGCTCGAAGGAAGTGCGTCGCTAGCCTGAACGTTTTTCAAAAATATGTTGACCTTTCGGAGTTGGGAGAAGACGTTTTCCCAATTGAACCGCGTTAAACTGGGAAATCCTGAGTCCGAAAAGGATCCCTGATCAGTAGGGGTTATGGTCGACTGCATAACAGGCTGGGACGACCAACCGTGGGTGAAATGCGACATATCCACCAGCGAGGCGGTCGTAGGCGAACCGAATCCACTGCCTGTGTTTGCATAGATCCTGTTCAGGAAGGCCTTCGTGAGGCCAGCATCCTGCCAGACGTTCTCGCTGGGAAGCTCATCTCTCGGTTTCACGGTCACTGGATTATCGCATCCCCCCACGATCAGCAGAGAGCACGCGAAAGCAATGCAAAGTGTACGCGTTAATAATCTCATGGGGCTCATCTGAAGCATAGAAGATTCCGTCTCTTTGGTGTGCATTCACTCTCCCGGCGTCCCTAGCGTGCGTTCGGCTCGCTGTCGGGTGCTAGAATCCTAAATTCACCCCCACCGTAAACTGCCGCTCGGGCGGATAGGCCTGTGCTCCTCCGGCTCGAACCTCAGGGTCACCGATTTCTAGTGGGGTGAACGTGACCAAATTTCTCCCGCTCAGGTAGAGCTCTAATCGGTCCATACTGAATTGCTGTGAAAGGTCAGCCGGCAGAGTGTATCCGATCCGTGCATTTTTCAAGCGAAGGTATTGTGCGTCCCGGATCCAGAATGTACTCATGTTCGAGGCCCAGTAGGGCTCATCGCGATTAAAGGCCCGCGGCCCAGAAGCGTCCTTGTTTTCTGGCGTCCATCGGTTCTTCGCAAACTCCTGAAAGTAATTCCCGAACTCTCCCTGCGCGGAGGTGAACACGTTGTGGTGCACTCGGCCCGCGCCCTGGAATTGCGCCTGCACGTCGAACTGGCCAAACGTGGCTCCTAAGTTGAAGGAGCCGATGAGGTCTGGCTGGTTATTGACATCCAGACGCTTCCGGTCGTCTCCGTCGATCTTCCCGTCTCCATTGAGGTCTTTAAATCGGACATCTCCCGGCCTCGCACCGGGCCAGTGGGCCTCGGCGTTGTTAATTTCCTCCTGAGTGCTCCAAATCCCATCCGCAATGAAGACGACGGGGGTATTCATGGGCTTTCCCTCCGCCCGCTGCCGTTGGAGTTGTCCCTCCGGCTCGGCAATAAACTTGATTTCATCTTTTGCCCAGCTAAGGTTCGCCCCGACACGGAATGACATGTCCGAGGAGACGTTCTGTGCGTACTGGATCCGCGATTCGACGCCCCGACTGTCCACCTCTCCGATATTCTGATCCGGAAGGCTGAAGCCGGCCGTCTGCGGAATGGCTGCACCGGCTGTGAGCAGGATGTCCTCCCGTTGCTCCTGGAAATACGTGAAGCCGAACGTCAGCCGTTCGCTGAGGATTGCTCCCTCAAGGCCTACGTCAAGTTTGTTTGCCACCTCCCAGGTAATAGACGGGTTAGGCACGCGCGTCTGCACGAGTTGAGGTTCCACCCCGTCCCCATATGGAAACTGGTTGTTCCCAAACTCGAATGATCGGAGAAACTGGAACGGGCTAACCTGGTCGTTCCCCACCTGTCCGTAGGAGGCACGGACTTTCAACCGGTCGAAGAATTTCCCCGTGAAGTTGTTGAACCAGCTTTCCTGCCCCAACCGCCATCCTGCAGACACGGTCGGGAAAAATCCATATCGATTTCCCTCTGGAAAGATGTAGGATCCATCATACCGGGAGACAAACTCGAGAAGGTACTTCTGCTGGTAGTCGTAACTGAATCGACCGAAGAAGCTCAGTCGCTTCCGTTCATAGGAGGTTCCGGTGTTATTCCGCTGACTTTGCCCTCCCGCGAAAAGCTCTGGGAGCTGGTCTGTCGGGAAGAAGCGACGGAAGGCCTCCATATCTTTCCCCTCCGTCCACTGGTACTCGGTGCCGACCAGCGCACTGATATTGTGGGCTTCCAGGAGTAGGGTCTCGTAGCTGGACGTTGCTCGTAATAGTACGTCCTGCGTATTACCCATTGACTGGTTTAGCCTGGGATCTCCCACTCCGACCTCCACGGGTGACAAGATGGGATCCCCATTCTCATCACGTCCGGTGAAGTTGTATAGGGTCCATGGCTTCTGGAACTGCTTGAAGTCGTCAAACCTGTGGTCGTAGGCAACCACGCCCTCGGCGCTCCACCCTTCGACGGCGGGAATGTCCACGTCAAGATTTGCATTGGTCTGTATAAAGTAGGTCTCGTCATTCTGGAACCCAGTTCGTTTCGAAACGACTGGATTCACTCCCTCCTCCTGTGCTGGTCCGGGCTTCCCATTCGGGAAAAACGCCGGATCAGTGGGCTTGCCGCGCTGGAGCATTTCCCAGGCCGAGTTCATGCCACGAGTCCAGGATGGGAGTTCTCGATTTTCCCACCGGCCGTGGACATCGAGGGCCAGCGAAACGTTCTCGCTGATATCTCCATCGAGGTTGCTGCGAAAGCCGAGTTGATTGAATCCCGTGCCGCTGTTTACCAGAATTCCATTTTCGGTAGCCCCCTGCAGCGAAACGCGGTACCGAAGGGATTCAACGCCGCCGCTTACGGATGCTTGCGCGTCAATCTGACGGGAAAAGTCCTTGAGGCCCTCCTCGTACCAGTCCGTGTTGTGTCGTTCATAACTGTCCGACAGATCGCCCCGATGTGCATCGATTTCTTCCTGCGAAAATCGAGGTGACGTCCCACGGTATTGATCGAGTTCGTTTAACATCTGCATATACGTCGGCGCGTCTGTCATTTCCGGAACAGTCGTCGGTGCACTCCAACCGCGCTCAACGTTGATGTTAACTCGCGTTTCCTCTGATTGTCCTCGCTTGGTTTCAACGAGAATAACGCCATTGGCTGCCCGGGCCCCATAGATGGACGCCGACGCATCCTTCACTACCGAGACGTTCTGAATGTCGGATGGGGCTAGCCGTGCCAAGCCACCTTGACGGCCTGGGACTCCGTCGATCACGACCAAAGGATCGTTGTTGTTAAGCGTGGAGGTCCCTCGAATCAAGAGGTCTACATTGTCTTGACCGGGTCGCCCGGTGGCCTCTACCCCAAAAACTCCTGGCAACGTCCCCTTCAAGGACTGGGTTAGATTGGTGGTCGGCTCGATTTCCAGATCGGCGCCGGAGATTTGACTTACGGAGCCGGTTGTCGTCTCCACAGCCTGTTCTTGATAGCCGACGTTTACCACCACCTCCTCCAGGGCCGTGACGGCAGGCTGAAGTGGCACGCTGATCTGCGAACGCTCATCAATGGGAACTTCCGTTTCCTGGTAGCCCACAAAGGAGAAGGCGAGTGTGTCTGTCGGGGAGGGGGCCTCCAGAGTGAACGTTCCATCCGACCGAGTCGTCGTCCCAATCTGTGTCCCCCTCACGACGATATTCACCCCTGGAAGGGTCGTCCCCTCCCTGGCGTCGGTCACCTCGCCAGTCACTGTGTGCTGAGCGAGCACCGGGGCAGGCAACGAACTGACCCCCAGAAGGATCAGTCCCACAAGCAGAGGGAGACCTTCCCTCACCCATCGTGCTGCTGAAACGTTACCACACCCGATAAGCACCGTCGATAAAGTCGAAACGAATGGCCACTCTTTAAGCTTCCGCATAATGTGTGTAGTCGTGATCGACTGCCTTTGTAGATTAAAGCCCGCCTAAATGAAGCTTTCGAAAGAAAGTGTCCGGCTCACACTCGCAGCTGACGGTAAACTCTGATAGCGTATCCTGAATGTCTCCCATGCCGGGCATGGATTTTAAAATCCCTCAAACATTTGGGGCGCCAGATCCGAATATGAATTTTTTGTAGTCTCTGGAAGCGCTACCATAGCTAGAGTTTCACAGAGTAAAAATCAAACTTTGGGAACCCCTGCGACTTTATTCACTTTTTTCTCACACGAGTAATCTTACTGTAACCCAAAGTGTAATCTTACCAGTCCACTGATCCTGAAGATCAGCAAGAATAGGAAGATCTTTAAAACGATGACCCGGTCGGCCGCCGCGTGAATTGATTTCGGATGCCCCTGGCCAATTCGGCTGAATGTGGTCTCGATCCTGTTACGGTAGACGGGGGTCTTTCGGGATACGTGCAAAATGTCAACGTAGTGGAGAGTCTTTGTCGACTAGTGCCCCTGCACAACTGCTCAGACGGTTTCGAGCCGCGGTCCTCCGGTGCTACAACCGCCAGCGTCTGCCGGCGGTCGGCGATGCGCACAGTTTCCACGCAGGAGAGATGAAGGGAACGAGCGCCACGACATCTGCGAGTTCTCTCGTTTTCAGTTGTGCAAGCCCACTAGGTCCAGTGATTCCGTCTCAAGCGGGAAAGGATGGCCCACACTGGACAATATCATGGAGGCCGCCCGCTGGCGGGCCATCGATTGCGTGGTGGTCCGGAAGTTCGATCGCTTTGCCCGTGGCGCGTCCCACCTGATTCGAGTCCTCGACGAGTTAGGTCACCTGGGCATCTGCTTCGTCAGCGAACAAGGGCAACATCGACCCCGACAACCCGATGGCAAGGCCATGTCCGCGATCATCGGCGCGATGGCCGAGCTCGAATCGTCGTTCACTTCCGAGCGGGCAGAAGCGAGCATGCAGACGACCGAAGAAGAGGGGAAGCACGTCGGATGTCCACCGACGCCCGACGAGAC
>NZ_JAZKRW010000068.1:0-16114 GCF_036626415.1 Salinibacter sp. | reverse complement strand
GTCACAATCCAAAAGCGCGTTACGATTTTCGCCTCGTGGAGGCCGAGGGCCTCGTAGTGGTGATGCAACGGCGCCATCTGGAAGACCCGCTTCCCGCTGCCGGTGCGGCGCCGCGTGTACTTGAAGTAGCTGGTCTGCAGGATGACTGAGACCGCCTCCGCGACGTACACGACGCCGAGCAGGGGCAGCAGCAGCTCCTTTCGCACCATGAGGATCGTGCTCCCCACGGCCCCCCCGAGGGCAAGCGCGCCGGTATCGCCCATGAAGACGGTGGCCGGGTACCCGTTGTACCAGAGAAACCCGAAGCAGGCCGCCGTGACGGCCGCGACGAACACCGTCAGCTCCCCGGTCCCTGGCAGGTACATCACGTTCAGGAACGCCGCAAATTGGGCGTTGCCGGAGATGTACACCAGCGCAACGAGGCCGAGCGACACGAACGCCGTCACGCCCGTCGTCAGGCCGTCGAGGCCGTCGGTCAGGTTCACCGCGTTGGAGGCCGCCGTCACGATGAAGACGGTCACCGGAAGGTACACGGCCCATCCGAGGTCGACCCCCAGTTCCAGAAACCGGAACAGGTCGTAATCGAGCACCTGGTCTTTCAAAAAGGGAATGAACGTGAACGTATTGTAGGCCGCGAAGTCGGGATGAAAGTACAGCACGCCCCCCACGAGAAGCCCGACGGCGACCTGTCCCGCCACCTTGTACCCGGCGTTGAGCCCGTCTTTCTGCTTCCGTACCGTCTTCACGTAGTCGTCGGCGAATCCCACCACGCCGAGCCCTCCCATCGCCACGAGGGAGAGCCAGACGTACGTGTTGGCGACGGCCCCCCAGAGCAGCGTCGCCCCGCCCACGGACAGCAGGATGATGATGCCGCCCATCGTCGGCGTGCCCGCCTTGTGGGCGTGGCTAATGGCCCCGGCCGCTTCGCCCTCCCGCACCTGCTCCCCCAGCTGCTGCGCCCGGAGCCACCGGATGATGCCCCGGCCCGCCCCCAGCGCAATGCCGAGGGCCGTGATGGAGGCCAGCGCCGCCCGCACGGTGATGAACCGAATCACCTGGAACCCCGGCGGGTGGTAGAGCCGCTCAATGTAGTCGATGAGGTAGTAGAGCATGGTGCGTGGGAGTCGAGAGCGTGGGAGCATGAGCGCTTCTGCCCCCGCGCCCCCATGCTCCCGCTCAACCAAAATATCGTCGTGCCATCTCGCGATCGTCGAAGGAGCGCGTGTCGGTGCCAATGGTCTGCGTCGCCTCGTGGCCCTTGCCGGCGATCACCACCACGTCGCCCGGCCGCGCCGCGTCGGCCGCGGCCTGGATGGCCTCCTCCCGGTCCACAATCCAGCGCATCGACTCCGGCCGCTCCACCCCGTCGCGGATGTCCCGCAGGATGGCCACCGGCGCCTCCGTGCGCGGGTTGTCGCTGGTCACGATGGTGCGGTCCGCGCGCTGCTCGGCGATGCGGCCCATCGTGGGGCGCTTGCTCGGGTCCCGGTCCCCCCCACAGCCAAAGACGCACCAGAGCGCAGCGTCCTCGGGCGTCGTGTCGCGCACGGCCCGCAGGATGTTCTCCAGCGCGTCGGGCGTGTGGGCGTAGTCGACGATGACCGTCGTGCCGTCGTCGAAGCGCAGTGGCTCGAAGCGGCCCGGCACCGGCGGCGCCTCGGCCAGGGCGTCGGCCACGGCGTCCGGCGCGTACCCGAGCGCGGTGCCGGCCCCGTAGGCGGCCGCCAGGTTGGAGGCGTTGAAGCGCCCCGCCAGGCGGACGTCGCGCTCTCGCCCATCGAGGCGGACCCGCAGCCCGTCAATCCGGGCCTCCAGCACGGTCGCCTCAATGTCCGCCGCGCCGTCAAGCGCGAAGGACACGACGTCGGCGTCCGTATCGGCCACCATCGCGGGCCCCTCCTCGTCGTCGGCGTTGTAGAGGGCCGTCGCGTCGGGAGAGAGGCCGTCGAACAGCTTCTTTTTCGCCGCCCGGTAGGCCGCCGGCGTGTCGTGGTAGTTCAGGTGATCGACCGAGAGGTTGGTAAAGATCGCCACCTCATAGTCGAGCCCGTGCACGCGGTCCTGGTCGAGGGCATGGGACGACACCTCCATCGCACACGCCGTACAGCCGGCGTTCACCATGCGCCGCAGCGTTCGGTGCAGGACCAGCGGCCCCGGCGTCGTAAGGTCGGGGGCGGTCGCCTGGTCGCCCGCCCGGACCTCAATCGTGCTGAGCAGCCCCGGGGTCGTCCCAAGCATCTTCAGCAGACGATGGACGAGGAAGGCGACCGTGGTCTTCCCGTTGGTGCCCGTCACCCCCACCAGGCGCAGTGCGTCGGCCGGATCGCCGTAGAGGGCGGCTGCCCCCTCGGCCAGGGCCGTCCGCGTGTTCGCCACGCGAGCAAATACGGCCTCGGGGAAGCGCCTGCGCGCCTGTTCGGGCACCGCCTCGCACAGAACCAGGCGCGCGCCGTGTTCTACCGCCATGTCAATGAACGAGTGGCCGTCGGCCTCCTCGCCGCGAATTGCGACGAAGCCGCCGCCCGGCGTCACCGCCCGGCTGTCGTCCGTCAGGCCATCGAGCACAAGGGTGTCGGGGTCGGGGGCCTTCGCCCCCGCAATCGTGTGGTCCAGCAGGTCCGCCTTCTGCAGCCGACGCCGCAACGTCGACCATGGGAGGGGATCGGGCGCCGTCGCGGCGGCGTGCTCAGTCTGTGCAAAGGTAGGGCCCGGCATCGGCTCACTCGGCGGCCGTGAGAAGGGCACGAGTCGTCGGCAGGGCGGCGCCGGGACGAGGCCGCTGTCGCACCACCGTTCCCCCTCCCTGAAGCTGCGGTTCGATGTCCCGTTCGCGCAGCCACGCCACCGCCCGCCGTGTGCTAAGGCCCGTCAGGTCGGGCATCGCGTCCGGCCGGCCCGACGGAAGCGTGTCCGTCGGCGGACGAGCGTCGACCGGCGCCGCCGGGGCGGGCGACGGGTCCGGCGTCCGCCGGGCCACCACTGTCGGGAACGTGCCGGCCCACCGGCGGGCCACCCGCCGAAACACCGGCGCGGCCACCTCGCCGCCGTGGGGCCCGCCTTCGGGCGACCCGAGCACCACGAGCAGCGCCACTTCCGGCGCGTCGGCGGGGAAGAAGCCAACGAAGGAGGCACGGGTCTCGTCCGCCGAATATTCGCCCCCCGCCACCTGAAGGGCCGTGCCCGTTTTTCCGGCCACGCGAAGGCCCTCCACCTGAGCGTTGGTGCCCGTTCCGCGTTCCACAACACGCTCAAAAGCGGAGCGGAGCGTGTCCGCCGTCTCTTCCGGAAAGGCCCGGCGGATGGTCTCCGGTTCATTCTTCCAAAGGGTTTCGCCCGTCATGTCCCGCCGTTCGTCGACCACGTAGGGGCGCTTGATAAGGCCGCCGTTTGCCAGCGCGCTGTAGGCCGTGAGCAGCTGCAGCGGCGTGATCGACACCTCGTAGCCGATGGCCATCGAGGTCTGAGTCGTCGCGCTCCACTGAGGCGTCCGTTTCAGCACCCCGCCCACCTCGCCCGGAAGGTCGACCCACGTGGGCTGGCTGAAGCCCATGTTGCGGGCGTACTGGTAGAAGGTGCCTTCGTCGAGCTCCTTCACCGTCTTGGCCATGCCCACGTTGCTCGACTTCGCGATGACGTCGGCGAACGAGATCGTCCCGTGCGCCTGCACGTCCTTCATCGTATAGCCGTGGAAGACGGCCCACCCATCGCCGGTCTCGACCGAGTCGTCGAGCGACACGAGGTCCTGCTCGATCGCCGCAACGGCCCCCACGAGTTTGAACGTGGATCCCGGCTCAAAGCGATCGGTGAGGGCGCGATTGCGCCGCGCCCCGCTGGGGGCCTGGGCCGCCCGGTTGGGGTTGTAGGTCGGCTCATTGGCCAGCGCGAGAACGGCCCCGGTGCTCGGGTCCATCGCCACCGCGGTGCCCCACTCGGCCCCACTTTCCCGCACGCCGCGGCGGAGCTCGGTTTCGAGGGCGGCCTGCCGCGTCAGGTCGATGGTGAGCTTGAGGTCGTCGCCCCGCTCGGGCGGCACCACCTGTCCCCCCACGTACGCCTCGATGCGCCCGCTCCGGTCCCGCCGCACAATGCGACGCCCGGGCGTGCCTGTGAGCGTGTCGTCGTACGCCAATTCCAGCCCGGCGAGGCCGTGCCCCTCTTCTCCCACGTGTCCAACCACGTGGGCCGCCGTTGTGCCGTAGTTGTAGCGCCGTCCAAACTCCGGAGTGAGAATCACACCCGGCACGTCCCACTTCTGGATGGCCTCGTACTGGCGCGGCGTGAGTTCGTCACGCAGCTTCACGTACTGCGGACTGGACCGGCCACGCACCTGCGCCCGGTACCGAGACGCCGGAACGCCGGTCAGGGAAGCCAGCTTGTCAAAGAACGTTCCCGCCTGCTCCTGGAAGCCCTCTACCGTGGGGTCCAGGGCCAAGTCGTACCGGGCCGTGTTGGTCGCGAGGCCCCGCCCCTCCCGGTCGAGGATGGCGCCCCGCATGGCCGGAATCGTCACCGTCGAGCGGGCCTGCGCCCGCACCTGGTCCCGGAGCGCGTCGGTCTCCGTGACCACGATCTGCCCCATCTGCGCCGCCACGGCCAGCGGCGCAAGCCCCAGCAGCGTCAGCGCCACGTACATCCGGGCCAGAATTTGGTCTTTGGGGTTCATGGCAGTTGGGGGTCAAATCGCAAATCGAAGGGGCGCCGCGGCGCCCCGAAGTCCGTACACTGTTATTCGGCAGAAGGCGACTCAACGGTGATGGGCGGTCCGTACGTGACGCTTCCCTGCAGCCCGAGCTCGCGGGCCCGCTCGTAAATCACCGACGGGCCCACGCGGCGATCGAACTCGCCCTGAAGGCGGTTGTGCTTCAGGTGCAGGCGCTGGTGTTCTGCCCGGGCCTGCTGGAGCTGGTTGTACAGGTCGGTCGTGGCGTGCACGTGCCCCACGTAGAGGGTAAACACCGCCGCGACCGCGAGGATGAGCAGCGAAAACCGCAGGGTCGATACGTTTTCCAGGAACGCACCTTCGGAGGGGGGGCGGCGCCGGTTCTGCGAAGGCTCGAGGTCGGCCCAGTCCGGAAGCGCGGTGCCGTGGCGAATCCACCCGTCGGAAGCAGCACTCGACGCAGCCTCTCGACTCGGGGCCCCGTCCCCACGGCCGTGCCGTGTGAAGCGTCCGGCAGACGCTCGCGTCGTATGGGAAGCGCCGTTGCGTTTGCTCATGGGATTGCGTCGTGTCGAATGTCAATGGGACCCGGCGTCTGCACTACGAGAGCGGCGGGACCGGGCGCCCGGCCTCGTCGTCGTCCCGGCGTTCGGCGACCCGGAGGCGCGCGCTTCGGGCCCGGGGGTTGGCCGCCACCTCGGCATCGCCGGCCTCGATGGGGCCGCGGGGCGTCTCGGCCCAGGGGGCCACCAGCGTGCCGTACAGGTCGCGGCGCGGCTCGCCCTCGAAGTTGCCGTATCGGAGATATCGCTTCACCCGCCGGTCTTCCAGGGAGTGGTAGCTGATCGCCGCGATGCGACCGCCCGTTCGAACCGCCGCCGTGGACTGCTCCAGCACGTCCTCCAGCTCGTCGAGCTCCGCGTTTACCACGATGCGGAGCGCCTGGAAGACGCGCGTCAAGGTCTTTACCGTGTCGGGGGGCGGCACGCTGTCTTCGACGACCGCCGCCAGGGCTCGCGTCGTGTCGAGCGGACGCGCCTCGACAATCGCCCGTGCGATGCGACCGGCCCGCGACTCCTCGCCGTACTCGCGGAGCACATCGCGCAGGTCACGCTCGTCCCAGTCGTTGACGACCTGCCGGGCGGTGAGGCCCCGCTGCGGATCCATCCGCATGTCGAGCGGCCCTTCGTCTCGGAAGCTGAAGCCCCGGTCGGGCACGTCGATCTGGTGAGACGACACGCCCAGGTCGAGCAGCAGCCCGTCAATGGGCACGAGGTCCTCGGCCGCCAACACGTCTCGGAGCTGCCCGAAGGTGCCATGCACCGCCCGGAAGCGCCCCGCCTCGCGCTCGTCGGCAAGGCGGGTGCGGGCCGTGCGGAGGGCCTCCGGATCGCGATCGATGCCAAGCACAATCCCGTCGGGGGCGAGCACGTCGAGCAGCGCGCGGGCGTGTCCCCCGCCGCCGAGGGTCGCATCCACGTAGCGCCCGGACGGGTCGGTGACGAGTCGGTCCTGTACGTCGTGTGAAAGAACAGGGGCGTGGAAGTCCGTGGCGTACCGAAGAGGCCCGTCTTCCGACGGAGAATCGTCCTGCGAACGGTCGGCTGTCATCGGTCTTGATCCGCCTGCCTTCAGGAAGTCGCCCTTGAGGTCGCTCTCGAGGTCGCCCTTACCGCATGACGCTCTCGGCGAGCGTCTCGTAGTCGTCGGCCTGCTCGTCGAGGTACCCATCGAACTGCTCCGGGGCCCAAATTTCGATGTGGTCGAACGTCCCCAGGATGAGCGCCGAGTCCCCGAGGCCCGCGAAGTCGATCAGCGGATTCGGAATGCTGATGCGACCCTGTCCGTCGAGGGACACCTCACTGGCCCACCGCATGATGAGGCGGACGAAATTCCGAACTTCCCGGTCGTACATGTTCAGCCCCTCAATCTCCTCCTCGATGTCCGACCACTCGTCCATCGGGTACAGGAAGATGCAATCCTCGAAGCCCCGCGTGATCGTAAACGTCTCGTTCGCCGCGGGCGACAGGGACTTCCGCATCTTGGCCGGGATGGCCACCCGGCCTTTGCTGTCGACGGAATATTCGGCCTGTCCCTTGAAGCCCATGAGCGACGTCGTGTCCGCGCGGCGGAACGGCAAACAAGAATGGCGAAGCGCAACCCCTTGGGACGATTCCCCACATTTCCCCACGCGGCTCCACAATGTACACCCACCCCGTCCAATGTCAAGACATATCGCCGCAAAAAGGCGGTCTCCGCCCCCAATCGCCCTTATTTGGAACCTGCACACATATACTCGGACGCGCCCTCGCCCCCCACTCCATCGATGGGGAAAAATATTTTCACCCCCTCTAGAAAATATTTTCACCTGTTTCTTCTTGCTCTATTAGGCCTTCCACACATATGTTAACTGGGCGTGCGAAGGGGACCGGGGAAGAGCGGCCTCCTTCGTCGGCCCGCCGTTCGTTCCTCTCGTCCCTGCCGCCGATGAGCAAAGACCCCCTTACCCAGCGCCAGAATCGGGCGTACGACTTCATTGAGCAGTACCTCAATCGCCACCGGAAGCCGCCCACCCTGCAGGAAATCGGCGACGCCCTGGGCATCTCGTCGACGAACGGCGTCTACAAGCTTTTGCAGAAGCTCGAACAGAAGGGCTGGATCGAACGCGAGAAGCACAAGGCCCGGAGCATCCGCCTTACGGATCAGGACCAGACCGCACTCGGACGGGACGGAGGGGCCCCGAGCCTTCCGATCGTAAGCCGCACGCCCAGCGACCACCCGGACCGACTCCGGGAGCGGCCGACCGGCACCCTCTCGGTAGACCGTCAGCTCCTGCGAAATGCCCGGGACCCCAACGCGTGTCTTCTCGGGCGGGCCGGGGACGACGGGATGAACGAGACGGGCATCCAGAAGGGCGACCTCCTCTTGATCGAAGAAATGGAATGGGACGACCTGGGGAACCGGACGCTCGCGGCCGTTCTCCTCCAGGACCAATTGCTGGCGCGTGAATTTGAGTTTGCCAACCGGAAGATTCACCTTCGACCGGCCACCCCCCACTACGCCGAGGAAACGTTCTCCCCGACCGATTCCGACTACTACGTCATCGGCCGCGTGCTGGGCCTCCTTCGCACGCTCTGACGTTGGGGGGCGGTTCACACAAAGCACTGGGGGCAGCAGCTCGCCGGTCCCCCGCGTGGTGCGTCTCCATGGCCGGGCCTCTACGACTGTGACGGCCGACGGGCCGGACTGCCTTGCGTGCTCTCTCCTCGCTCCCACCGTGTGCTCCCTCTTCACTCGCTCCCTCCTCGCTCTCACCGTGCCTACATGTCCACCGAGGCGAGGGGAACGGCCTCGCGCTCTGGGGGCTGGGGCGAGGCGGAGAGGTCCTGCTCGTGGGCGTAGGCCGTGCAGGCCCGCACGAACGACCGAAACAGCGGATGGGGATCGCCCACGGTGGTCCGGTATTCGGGATGAAACTGCACGCCCACGAACCAGCGCTTGTCGGGCAGCTCCATGATCTCGACGAGGTCCGTGTCGGGGTTCACGCCGCTGAAGCGCATCCCCTCCTCCATCAGCTTGTAGCGGAGGACGTTGTTCACCTCGTAGCGGTGGCGGTGGCGCTCCTGCACCTCATCTGCCTCATAAATCTCGTGGGCCCGCGAGCCGTCCTGAACGCGGCAGTCGTACTGCCCGAGGCGCATGGTGCCGCCCTTGTCGGAGATCTCTTTCTGCTCCTCCATGAGGTCGATGACCGGGTAGGCGGTCTCCTCGTCGAACTCGGTGGAGTGCGCCCCCTCCCATCCGCACACGTGCCGCGCAAACTCGACGATGGCGCACTGCAGACCCAGGCAGATCCCGAAAAAGGGGATGTCCTGTTCGCGGGCGTACTGGGACGCAAGAATTTTGCCCTCCACCCCCCGATCCCCGAAACCGGGCGCCACGAGAATGCCGGCCACGTCCCCGAGCCGCGATTCCACGGTGCCCGGCGACAGGTCCTCCGAAAGCACGTACTCGACCTCCACCTGCACCCCGTCGGGCACGCCGGCGAGGATGAAGCTCTCCGTGATGGACTTGTAGGCGTCCTGGTGCTCCACGTACTTCCCCACGAGCGCGATGGGGATGGTCTCTTCGGGGTTCTTCAGCCGCTTCAAAAACTCGATCCACGCGCTGAGGTCGGGCGGCTCGCTGCAGTCCTCGTCGTCTTGCTCGGGATAGAACCGGTCGACAACGAACTCGCCCATCCCCTCGTCGCGGAGCAGGAGCGGCACCTCGTAGATTGATTCCGCGTCGAGCATCTGGACGACGGCCTCCTCCTCAACGTTGCAGAAGAGGGAAATCTTGCGCCGCACCTCCGCGGTAATGGGCCGCTCCGAACGACACACGATGGTGTCCGGCTGGAGGCCGTGGGCAAGCATCTCCTTTACGGAGTGCTGCGTCGGCTTCGTCTTCAGCTCGCCCGCGGCGCGCAGGTGCGGGATGAGCGTGAGGTGAGCAATCATGGTGTTGCGGGGGCCCAGCTCGTTGCGCAACTGGCGGATGGCCTCCAGGTAGGGCTGGCCCTCAATGTCGCCTACCGTGCCGCCGATCTCGGTGATCACGACGTCGTAGTCCTCCGTCTCCCCCAGCTTCAGCATCCAGTGCTTAATCTCGTCGATGATGTGGGGCACCACCTGCACGGTCTTGCCCAGGTACGCCCCCTCTCGCTCCTTGCTAATCACCTCCATGTAGACCCGCCCGGTGGTGACGTTGTTGGCCTGACTGGTGGGCTGGTCGAGGAACCGCTCGTAGTGCCCCAGGTCGAGGTCCGTCTCGGCGCCGTCGTTGGTCACGTACACCTCGCCATGCTCGTACGGGTTCATCGTCCCCGGATCGACGTTGATGTACGGGTCGAACTTCTGAATCGTCACGTCGAGCCCGCGATCGGAGAGCAGGCGCCCGAGCGAGGCGCTGAAGATGCCCTTGCCGAGGGATGACGTCACGCCGCCGGTCACGAAAATATACTTGGTCTGCACAGACTGAAGGGGGGTCGGGGACGGAGGACACTGGGGGCTCGTAAGATAGGAGACCCTGCAGGGTTTTATCAATCCGGGGGGCTCGCAGGTCCTCCCCGGACAATGGGGACGCAGCGTTCTTCGGCGGGGGCCTGAGGCCCCAGTGCGGTTTCAAGAAAACCCTTTTCCAATGGAGTCATCTTGAGCGGAGCGAAGCGGGGTCGAAAGATCTCTCCAAATATGACGGAAGCGCCCGATTCGAAGAGATTCACTCCAAGAGCACTCGCCACGCAGCACTTCGATCGCCTGACAGCTTTCTCAGAACGGCTTGTGCCATAATGCAACGTATGTGCAGCACACCGAAAGGGGGCGCGTCTCTGCCCAAAAAGAGCTTCCGTGTACTCTAACAGACCTCGATTCAGAGCCCATCAACCGAACGGACCAGTTGCAATTGTCGGATGGATGGGCGCCAAGTCAAGCTTGGAGCGACGGCGAAGGTGGGTTCTGGCGTTCAGACCGAGATCCACATACTGCTCACATATAGCACAACGCGTTCTCAGAATGACGAGCCGTTCACACCCCAAAGCACCCTCTTGAACGTGCACTGGCGACCAGGGGCCGGCCCCTTGCGCGTGCCGCTGGGTCACGACTCCGCAGACACGTAGTACTCCAGCATGTCCTTCCCCGTAACAATGCCCACGAGATCGCTTCCCTCCACCACCGGCAGCGACGAGACGCGGTGGTCGAGCAGCATCCGAGAGGCCTCCTCGATCGCGGTGTCGGGCGTGACCGTGATGGGGTCGTCCTGCATGATCTCCGATGCCGGTTGGCTGAGCGTCTTCACGTCGCGATGCTTTTCGCTGTAGGTGTCGAGAAAGGGACTGATCGCTTTCAGAACGTCACGGTCCGAGATCACTCCGCAAAGCGTCCCGTCCTCAATGACGAGCATGTGATTAAACCCTCCTTCTTGGAGGCGTTTTCGGATGTCCACGAGCGCCGCGTCCGGAGTAACCGTCACAACGTCGCAGCTCATGATGCTGTCTACAGTCATGGTCGGGGCGGAAGCGTTCGTCGGGGTCAGGAAAGTGGAGTCGGAATGCCCTCCGGTCGGCCTCACGGCGGGGTCCGTCTGTCTCGTACCAAGAGCGGCCCAGAAGCAACACGGCGCGACGCTAGGCCTTTTGGAACACAAAGCGTGTCGCCGTCGAGAACCGCCAAATTGTGCCGGTGTTCGGCGAAAGTGAACGGCACGGGTCCAACACTTGCGAAGTAGATATAAACATTTCATGAAGAGACGTCGGTCTCGAGGCACCAGCGCCGCTACTCCGCCCTCGACGAGCAGCGGGCGACCATAAAGAGCCCCGTGCCACGTGCGTTGTCGCGTTCGAGGTCAGTCGCGTTGAGCAACAGGCCCAGGGGCAGCGCCGCGGCGTAGTAGAACGGAAGCACGAGGAGCGACGCCCACGTCCCCCCCAGCATCTGCATCGGCCACTTGATGAGCCCTCGCCACGCCGCCGATCCGTACGGGCCGTAGGTATAGAGGCCCCGCACCGGCTCTAGCCCGGCCGCGCGGAGTTTGTCGGCGAGCTCGGCGCGCCCGTACCCCTCCCGCACGTGCTCCCCAATGAAGCTCTCGTCGCCCTCGGCCTGCACGTCCGAGCCCCCGTGGGTCGAGGGTGTGTTGATGATGACGTGTCCCCCCGGCCGCAGCACGCGCTCAAAGTGCTCGAATACTGCCTCGTCGTCGGCGATGTGCTCCATCACGTCCACCGCCAGGATGAGGTCGAACGGGCCCTCCGACTTCAGGGCCGTCAGGTCATCGATCGCCCAATCGACCTGATCGGCCTGCGGCGTTTGATCAACGAAGGCGCGGGCCCGCTCCAGGTACTCGCGCTTCACGTCGACGGCCCGCACCTCGGCGTTCGGAAACGTGCGGGCGACGAAGTAGGCGTACTGCCCAAACCCCGTGCCGGCGTCGAGCACCCGCGCCGGGCAGTCCGCCGGCAGGGCCCCGAAGAGCCGTCGCACCTCGCGCCGCACATACCACGCCCGCAGGAAAAGCAGGTTGAGAAGCCCGTAGAACAGGCGCTGCAGCAGCGGGTGGCGGCTCGCAAGCTCCCCGAGCCGGTCTTTGATCGGATCGTACTTCATGGAGGTGGGTGCGCTCAGACGGGACGGGGCGCAAGCGGTCTCTGGGAAACGAACACAACGAAGGCGTGAGACTACAGTCTGTACCCCAGAGCATCAACTCTGTTCGTCGCTGTTCTTCGTGTCCCCCGCAGCCCTGCCATGACCCATACCGAAACCGGCGTCACGATTGAGCTCACGGCGGGCAATATCGTGAAGCAGCCCGACGTGGAGGCCGTCGTCAACGCGGCCAACGCGCAGTTGCGAACCGGGGGCGGCGTGGCCGGCGCCCTCCACTCGGCCGCGGGGCCCGGGCTTTCCGACGAGACGCGCCCCATGGCCCCCATTCAGCCCGGTGAGGCCGTCATCACGGGCGGACACGACCTCCACAACGACCACGTCATCCACGTGCTCGGCCCCGTCTACGGGCGCGATGAGCCGTCCGACGAGCTGCTGCGCACCGGCTACGAGAACGCGTTGCGGCGGGCGGAGGAGAACGACGTCTCTTCGGTGGCCTTTCCCGCCATTTCTACGGGGGCCTTCGGGTATCCCCTCGACGAGGCAGCCCGCATCGCCGTGGGCACGATTCTCGACGCCGCGCCCTCCCTCGACTCGGTCGAGCTCATCCGCTTCGTGCTCTTCGACGCACGCGCCCTGAGCGCCCACGAAGAGGCCCTGTCGGCCCTCCGGGACCTCCCCTCCGCGTAACGCTTGATGGCCGCCACGCCCCCCTGCCCATGGACGCATCCAGCCCCTGGACCGAGACCCTCCCGGTCCGCACCTCCGACCTCACCCCGCACGGCACCGCCGCACTGCCCGCCCTGTGCGTCTACCTGCAGGAGGCCGCGGGCCACCACGCCGGCGCGCTCGGCGTCTCAATGCGGCGGCTGCGGGAAACGAATCAGGCCTGGGTGCTCTCCCACCTCCACCTCGCGCTCGACCGCCTGCCCGGCGCGGGCGAAGCCGTCACCATCGCCACGTGGCCGTCGGGCCTGGAGGGCCTCCACGCAACGCGCGAGTTTGTTCTCAGCGTCGACGACGCCGAGGTGGGCCGTGCCACGAGCCGATGGTTCGTGATCGACACCGAGCGCCGACGCCCCGTGCGCCCGCCCCGCTCGCTCTACGACCTGGACACGCCCGACCGGCCGCCGCCCCTGCCCCACGACTTCGACGACCTGCCCGGCCCGGCCCGCGTCGACCACGAAACGACCTGGACGGCCCGCTACCACGACCTCGACCTCAACGGGCACGTCAACAGCGTCCGCTACCTGGAGTGGGCCCTGGGCACCCTTCCCGATCCCCTGCTCGACGCCCACCGGTGCACCGGGCTCGCGCTGCAGTTTCGGGCCGAGGCCACAGGGGGCACGCCCGTCCGCGCCACCGCACAACTCGACACGAGCGGCGCCCCGAAAACAGCCCGCCACGCCCTGTACCACGCCGGGACCGACGCCCTCTTGGCGGCGGCCCGCACCACATGGGCCCCGCGTGCTTGACCCCTCGCCCCTACCCCTTGAACAAGCTGCGCAGGACAAACCAGACGTTCTCTTTCTTTTCCCGCAGGCGACGCGAAAAGTAGGGAAACCACTCGGTGCCGTAGGGCACGTACACGAGCATGTTGTAGCCGTCCGCCGCCATCTCGCGCTGCGTGCTGCGGCGTAGGCCGTAAAGCATCTGAAACTCAAAGTCATCCCGGTCGACGTCGCGACGGTCCACGAAGGCCTTCGTGGCCTCGATGAGCCGGTCATCGTGCGTGGCGATGCCGGAGTAGTCGGTGTGCTGCAGGAGCCGCTCCATGTAATCGAGGTAGCGCTCCCGAATCCGGCTCATGTCCTGGTAGGCGATCGCCTCGGGCTCCGCGTAGGCGCCCTTGCAGAGGCGCACGCTCACACCCAGCTCGCACATGCGGTCGATGTCGCGGTCCGTCCGCTTCAGCATCGCCTGCAGGACCGGCCCCACGTGGTTGGGAAAGTCGGGATAGACGGCCTCGAAGAGGTCGAGCGTCGACTGGGTGAGGTCGCTGCCCTCCATGTCCAGCCGCACGAACAGGTCGTGCTCGGCGGCCACCTCCAAAAGCTGTCGCAAATTGTCCTCGCAGAAGTCCTCGTCGATGAGTTGCCCCATCATCGAGAGCTTGATTGAGATGCGGTTGCGCTGCCCGTGGGCGCCCCGCTCGGCCATGGTGCGAACGAGGTCGATGTAAGTATCGCGCGCTGCGCGGGCCTCGTCGCGGTCATGGACGTGCTCGCCGAGCTTGTCAAGCGCGACGTGAAGGCCGTCCTGGTTGAGCGCGTCGACGGCAGGAAGCGACGCCTCCAGCGTCTCGCCCGCCACGAAGCGACTCGCAAGGAAGAAGGGGAGTTTCATGAATGCCAGCGTCGGGGTTATTTTCAGGGGTGGAGGGAGCAGCGTGTGTCAGAAATCGCGAGGCGTGATTCGTGATCCGTGATTCGTGATCCGTGATACGCGAAGGGGCCAACGCAAATTCTGCCGTCACGCATCCCGGCTCACGTCTCGACCAGCAGAGCGAGGGCCTCTCGATCCAGCAAGCACGTCTACGGATGTAATACGAAGCAAATGGCACGTTGGAAGCGCTCCCAGAACCAACACCCTGGCCCCGAAGAAGTTGGAGAACGGACGTAAAGCATCTGCGCAAATTTTTAGGGTGCTCCCGCGATGCCTTCTTCCCCCACAGAAACCTCCCCCGCAGAAACGACCGCCTGGGTGGCCGGGGCGGACGGCTTTCGGGACGGCTGGATGGTCGTCCTCCACCGGCCTCGGGACGGCACCACGCGGTGCCGCACCGTCGACGGCGCCGACGCCCTGCTCGATCTGCCCGAAGCCCCCGCCGTGCTCGGCGTCGATATGGTACTTGGGCTGCCCGACCGGGCCGTG
This sequence comes from Salinibacter sp., assembly GCF_036626415.1. GTDB lineage: Bacteria > Bacteroidota > Rhodothermia > Rhodothermales > Salinibacteraceae > Salinibacter. Next base: position 1,444 of record NZ_JAZKRW010000068.1, on the reverse strand, counting down.
CCGGGCGGGCGGGCCTGCGACCGGGCCGCGCGCCAGCTGCTGGGCCACCCGCGGGGGAGCAGCGTCTTCTCGCCCCCCGCGTACGCCGCCCTCGGGGCCGAGACCTACGAGGCGGCGCAGCGCCGCAATCGCGCCAGCGGCCCCGACGCCCCCGGCCTCACGAAGCAGGCCTTCTATCTGTTGCCCAAGATGCGCGCCTTGGCCGAGCACGTGACGCCGGCCCGCCAGGAGCATGTCCGCGAGGTGCACCCGGAGCTCGCCTTCTACGCCATGAATGGCGACACGCCCGTCGAGCACAGCAAGCACACCGACGCCGGCCAAACGAGGCGCACCGCCCTCTTGACGGCGAACGGCTTTCCGGACGTGGAAACAGTTCTCGACGTTCGTCCGGGCGGTCCGCTCGGTGCCGACGATGTGCTCGACGCCCACGCGGCGTGCTGGACGGCCCGCCGGATCCATCGGGGCACGGCCGAGCGGTGCCCGCCCCGAGACGCTCCTGCTCCCCGCAACGACCGCGGCCTGCGGATGGAGATCTGGCGGTGATCGCGTTGGACGTGGGAACGTTTAACATTGAACGTTCCGACGCAGTATTACCCCCGCGCAACAGATGGCGACGGGGCGAAACGAGGCGTCGCACCGGTCGTTGCGGTTCAGCCGTGTTTGTGTCACAACCTGTGTCAATGCATGTCCACCCTTGCCGACTTGCGCCAGGAATACGCCCGGGCCCAGCTCAGCCGCGAGCACGTGACCGACGACCCGATCGAGCAGTTTCGGGACTGGTTCGACGAGGCCCAGGACGCGGAACTGGAGGAGCCGAACGCCATGACGCTCTCGACCGCCGCCGCGGACGGGACGCCCTCTGCCCGCATCGTCCTACTGAAGGGGCTCGACGCCCGCGGCTTCCACTTCTACACGAACTACGAGAGCCGCAAGGGCACCGACCTGAGCCAGAACCCGCACGCGGCGCTCACCTTTTTGTGGAAGCCGCTGGAGCGACAGGTGCGCGTGGAAGGGCCGGTCGAGCGCCTGCCCGACGAGGAGTCGACCGACTACTTCCACAGCCGCCCGCGCGGCGCACAGCTGGGCGCCTGGGCCTCCCCGCAGAGCCACGTCATCGAAGACCGTGAGGTTCTGGAGCAAAAGCTCGCGGCAGTGACCGACGAGTACGAGGACCGGGACGACATCCCCCGGCCATCCCACTGGGGCGGATACGTGGTGCACCCCACGGAGATCGAGTTCTGGCAGGGCCGCCCCAACCGCCTCCACGACCGCCTCCGCTACCGCCGAGACGACGCGGACGCCGACTGGACGCTCGAACGCCTTGCGCCGTGAGCGAAGCGAGGAAGTGCTTTTAGAGTGCGCCGTGAGCGAAGCGAGGAAGTGCTTTTAGAGTGCGCCGTGAGCGAAGCGAGGAAGTGCTTTTAGAGTACGCCCTGAGCGATCC
>NZ_JAZKRW010000067.1:0-16309 GCF_036626415.1 Salinibacter sp. | reverse complement strand
CTCGACAACGAGCGGCGCCTGCGCAACCACCTCGGGGGGCTCCACGCCGCGGCGCTCGCGCTCCTCGCCGAGACGGCGTCGGGGCTCGTCGTGGCCCTCAACGTGCCGGACGGCTCCTCGCCCCTGCTGCGCACGATGGATGTATCGTTCGAGACCTTCGCGCGGGCCGCCGTCCAGGCGGAGGCGACCCTTACCGACGACGAATCCGCGCAAATTCGGTCGCGGCCCCTCGGGCAGATCGAGGTCGACGTGCGCCTCACGGAGCCCGGGGACGACACGACACTCGTGGCGGGCACAATGAAGTGGGCGTGGGTGCCTGAAGAGCGGCTCTCGGGGGACGACGCGTAACTCACACATCTCCCTCCTGCGGGCGGAGAAGCAACTCTTCGAGCACGGTGCGGTCGGAGAGGTGGTAGGCGTCCACGACGGACTGCGCCACGTCCGCCGGGGCCATGAGGCGCTCGCTCGGAATGTCGGCCCCCTCCCAGGTGGGCGTGTCGGTGGCGCCGGGCAGCACTGTCGTCACGCGGAGGCCCTCGTCTTTCGTTTCCTCGCGGACCGTACGAGCGAGGCCGCGGAGGCCGTGCTTGGCGGCGCAGTAGCCGGCATTGCCCGGGTACGCCATGAGAGAGGCCACCGACCCCATGAAGAAGAGGTGCCCGGCGCCCCGCTCGCGCATCGCAGGGAGAAACGCCGTCGTGACGGCGAAGGCGCTCGTAAGGTTGACGTCGATCTGGTCGCGGAAGCCGTCCACCGTGAGCTCGCTGACGGGGGCGTACTCAAACATGCCCGCGTTGTTGACGAGTACGTCCGGGGGCCCCCACTCGTCGTGCACCGCCGCTGCCATATCGGCCACCGCTCCGTCGTCGGTCACGTCCGCCGGCACCACGAGCGGGGTGCCTCCGTGCGCCCGGCAGGCGTCTGCGGTTCGCTCCAGGGTTGAGCGCGTGCGGGCCACGAGCGCCACCTTCGCGCCGTCGCGCTCGGAAAAGGCTTCCGCGATGGCCCGGCCGATGCCCTGGCTCGCGCCGGTAACAACTGCAATCATTCTCGACGTGCGGTTTTCGGATGTCGAATCGAATGAGGCGCCCGCACCGAACGGCCGCCGTGCATCTCGAGCACGACCACAACTCGGAACTCGCCGTTCATCATTCGCGATTGTTTACTCGGTGGCGCCGATGAGGCGCATAAACTCGGCCCGGGTGGCGTGCTCGTCGAACTCGCCGCTCACCGAGCTCGTGGTGGTCGCCGAGTTTTGCTTCTCGGCCCCTCGCATCATCATGCAAAGGTGCTTCGCCTCGATGACGACGGCCGTGCCCATAGGGTCAATGACCTCGTCGATGGCGTTCCGGATCTGGAGGGTCAGCCGCTCCTGCACCTGCAGGCGGCGGGCGAAGACCTCGACGGTCCTTGGGATCTTGCTAAGGCCCACAATCTTGTCGTCCGGAATGTAGGCCACGTGGGCCTTGCCGTAGAAGGGAAGCATGTGGTGCTCGCACATCGAGTACACCTCGATGTCCTTCACAAGAATCATCTCGTCGTAGGCCTCTTCGAAGACGGCCTGTCGGAGAATGTCCTTCGGGTCGAGGGCGTACCCGTGCATCAAGAACTGGTAAGCGCGGGCCACCCGTTCTGGGGTGTCGGCGAGGCCCTCTCGATCGGAGTCCTCGCCCAGAATCTCGAGGATGGCCTCGATGTGCTCGCTGAGCGCCTCGGACGTTTCCTCGTCGTAGATGTCGCGCCGCTCGTAGAGCTTCGGCGGCATGCCGTCGGCGGAGCCGTTGGTGCGGAGTCCGCTCGTTTCGATCTTTTTCTCGGCCATTGCAGAAAGGGAAGTGATGAAACAGCGAGTGGATGCGGCGGTCGGGGCGGCTACTCGCCCCGGTACTCCACGAAGTTGCGGGGGGTCTCGTACAGTCGTACGCAGTGGAGCTCCCCGCCAGGAAGTGCGTCGTCGATCTCGTTCCAGATGGCGATCGCAAAATTTTCGCTTGACGGAATGACCCCGTCCATGAAGTCCACTTCGAGGTTCAGGTTCTGGTGGTCCACCTTGTCGAGCACCCGGTCGTGGAGAATCTCCTTCAGGATGCCCAGGTCGACTACATATCCGGTCTCAGGGTCCGGCTCGCCGGCCACCGTCACCTCCAACTCGTAGTTGTGGCCGTGCCAGTTTGGGTTGTTGTCCTTCCCGTAGGTGGCCTCATTCCACGCGTCCGACTTCTCTGGGTTGTGAAGCCGATGAGCAGCATTGAAGTGAACCTTGCGGGTGATGTAAACCGTGGACATGTTGAAATCGGAGCATAGAGGCCAGGATGCAAAAGAGTACGTCTTGTACCGGCCACGAGGGCCGATGTTGTTCGGTGGAGACGAGCGGACGCATAGTTGTCAAGCTGTTCGCACATGAAACGGAAGCATCGCGGAAGGGGCGTTCCCGGGCGAGCGGGCCCTTGTGATTCGGCCGTCGCGTCCGCTATATTGTGATCGCAACCGTAATTGCAAAGACACGGCCTCTCAGTCGAAGGCCGTTCGCTCCATTCTGTTCACGGACTCGTGGATCCGTTCCATGTCCGAGAAAACCATTTTTCAGCGCATAATCGACGGCGAAGAAGACGCCGACATCGTCCACGAGGATGATCGATGTGTCGCCTTTCGGGACATCAACCCGGAGGCGCCCACGCACATCCTTATCGTTCCCCGCAAGCCCATCCCGTCGCTCGACGACCTCGATCCGGAGGACACGGACCTGGTGGGGCACCTGTTCGTGGTGGCCCGGGAGCTGGCCCAGGAGGAAGGACTGCGCGACGGCTACCGCACCGTCATCAACTGTGGAGACGACGGCGGGCAGTCGGTGTGGCACCTTCATCTCCATCTCCTCGGGGGGCGCCGCATGAACTGGCCTCCAGGATGATTGGCCGAGGGCGAGGCGCGAGTGTGGAAGGATGCGCCGCGGAAAAGAGCACTCGCCACCGCCCCTTCGACGTCCGCCCGGCGTTTGCCATTCACACATCGATGTTGTGACCACCTTGGGTGTCACGGGGGGCATCGGGAGCGGAAAAACGACCGTTTGTGGCTTCCTGGAAGAGCAGGGAGCCCGGGTCTTCTACGCCGACCTGGAAGCGAAGCGGCTCATGCAGGAGGATCCCGCCGTGCGGGCCGCCATCGTCGATGCGTTCGGGGCGGCGGCCTACCGGGACGACGACACCCTGAACCGGGCCTACTTGGCCGAGCAGGTCTTCGGGGAGGCTGCGCGGGTGAAGCGCCTGAATGCCATCGTGCATCCGCGTGTCTTTGACGCCTTCGAGGCGGCCAAGGAGCGGGCGGTGGACGAAGACGTATCCCTGCTCGTCCACGAAGCCGCACTTCTCTTCGAGGCGGGGGGCGACGCGCACGTCGACGTCACGGCCGCCGTGGTGGCCCCGAAGGCCGACCGCCTTGCGTGGGTGACGGCCCGAGACGACGCATCGCACGAGCAGGTACGAGACCGCATGCAGCATCAGCTTTCCCAGGACGAGCTTCGTAAACGAGCCGACCACGTGCTCGAAAATGACGGCACCCTCTCGGATCTGCGCCGGAAGAGCGTGGAGCTGTACTGGGCCATCTTGGAAGACCGCCAGGGATGAAAAAACGTCCCGCTCGTCCCCGAGAGAACGACAATTCGACCCACTGACCGTCTGTTTTGGGGCGGGGCCCGTACTCTGTGTCCGCCATGAGGAGCACGATCGACCCGATCGGGCTTGGTTAAGAGGGCATTATCCGAAAACTTGTATCTTGAAATCGAAAAGTTTACCCGGTACTTTACGTTAAAATGGAGTATAGCCAGTCGTCCCGAGGCGCTCAGGCGCAGAGACGGTAAGCTTTTTGGTGCTGGACCTCCGTCTGAGGCCTTGAAAAACGAAGGCAGGGGGGCTTTTCTTAGAAACTGGTCGGCTCAGAAGAGAGCCTTTGCCGAAAGAAGAGTGTCCTGCTCCGTGCGGGCACCTGTGGCACGTTGTTTTCAGGCATGACGACAGACGAGCGTCCCGTGCTCGTTCGGCAAGTAGGGGGAGAAGCGGTTGTGGCTCTGTTCCTACGGGGGGCGTGGGGCATGAGAGCGACCTCGCATAGGCTGTAGGCACTGATGGGTTTATTCCAGGGAGTACGATGAGTGACGATTCGAGACAGATCTCCGCTGTGCTGCATGAGTTGAAGAATCCCATTCTGGCCATCGAGCGTCTGTCCGACATCCTGCTTGAGAAAGATCAGCAGCTGTCCAGTGACGCCAAACGCAAGATTGAGTTGATCCACACGTCGGCCAAGGAAGCGTCCGGCTACCTTGAGGATCTGGATTTTTCCTCGCCGCCCGTCTTGGCCGACGACTTCTCCTTCGCCCCAGTCGACGTTTCGGCCCTGGCTGAGCAAGTGGTCGAAAGCTTTCAGCCACACGCCGAGTATAAAGATCAGACGCTGCGGCGGGCCGCGTTTGCCGACGAAGCGATGGTGATTGGGGACGATGTGCGGCTCCTCGAGGCCATGAAGAACATCATGAACAACGCCCTGAAGTACTCTCCCCGCGGGGAGACCATAGAGGTCCGCGTCCAAGAGACGAGAGACGAGGTGCGCTTTTCCGTATCGGACAGTGGGCCTGGGCTCAACGAGGACGACCTAGATCGGCTGTTCAAGCCGTTTCAACGTCTGGCCCAGCAGCCCACGGACGGAGAGGTGTCACTGGGGCTCGGGCTCTATCTCGTGAATGAGATCATCAGCCGTCACGACGGGGAGGTGGATGTCGAAACGGAGAAGGGGGAGGGAAGTACCTTCACCCTTATCCTTCCGTCGGCCTCCGTGTCCACGAATCATCAGTAGAATCATCCGTAGGGGCCCTATCCTCCCCTGGCGGACGTCCTAGCCCCTCATCTTGTTGATAGGGACGTGGGCGTGCACATGCCCGTGTGAACGATTTGCGTTTTAGAGAATTCTATAATCTTTGGCCGCAATAATCGGAACGGCCAGGCGCCAACAGTCCGTCCGCGTCATCTTTCTCATCGTCTTCTCACCCTACATGCCGGACCAGTCTACAACTCATATTCGGACATTCCTCGTCGACGACCATCCGGCGATCCTTGAGGCGATCCGCAACCGCATCGATGACACCCTCGACGTAGAGGTCTGTGGAATGGCGACCTCCTCGGACGAGGCCTTCCGGAAGATCGAAGAGCAGATGCCGGACACGGCCGTCATTGACATTTCCCTGGAGGATGCCCACGGCCTGGACCTCGTGCAAAACCTCCAGTCGCAGTGCCCGGAGGTGCAAATCGTGGTGTACTCGATGTACGACGAAATGGTCTACGCGGAGCGGGCCATCCAGGCCGGCGCTTCCGGCTACCTGATGAAGGATCAGCCCACCGAGGACCTTATTGAAGCGATCCGGGTGGTGAACGAAGAGGAGGTGTTTCTGAGCCGGAAAATGGCCTCGCAGATTTTGAACAAGGTGGCCCGCGGGGAGTCTTCGGAGCCCAGTTTCCCAATTGAGGAGTTCACCGACCGGGAGCTGGCGGTCTTTCAGATGCTCGGGGAGGGGTGCAGCATCGAAGAGATCCAGGATCGGCTCAACCTGGCGCGAAAGACCGTAGAGACGTACCGGCGGCGGGCGAAGGAAAAGCTCGGGTTTGATTCTGTATCGAAGCTGCTTCAGTTCGCGGTCCAGTGGGCCTCCGCTCCGGGAGCAGGAAAGAAGGTGTCGGGAATGCCCGACGGAGATGTGGAGGGGTCGGCCGACGAGAAGGCATCGGGCGAGGCCAGTGACGAAGAGGCCGACGGGTAGTGCTCCTGGCGACCGGTCGGCATGTTCTGTGAAGAGAAAAAACCGATGGCGGTCCCGAGTCAGTGAGGGAGCGTGTTGCCCCAAATACCCACCGAAAGCGCAAGCCCCCACTTTGACCCGTGTCTCAAGACGCTGAGCGGCCTTGACGGGAGGTCCCCTGCCGCTGACACCTGAGCTTCTCTTGAGAGGCGATCATCGCCCCTGTAAACGTCCACCCTCGCGTTCCGGACCAGCACGGGACAGAGCCAGCACAGCCACCGAAACTGCTGCGACCGAAATCTGCGAAGGGTCTGGTGCCATCTTTTGGTCTTATGTGATCCATCGGAGCACGTCAGAACAATCTCATTTTCCGGTGGGCATCTGCGCCAATGTGGTAGACGGCAGGGGCGAATATTCCCGTAGTTACGGACATGCTGAATGTCCCCAGCCAAGAACATGCCGACTGGCTGAGCCTTTGGGCCGTGTCGTGCCAAGAACGGTTTCCATCGGATGAGCAGGGACGCCCGGGACAGGACGCCCTGTTTGATTTATGGCAAACAAAGCGCACCTTCGGGGCAGTTTGCTCGGGTGTCTTGAGGCTGTGACATGAGGGTCCCTGTTATCCCGTGCGAGTTGCTCTGGGCGAGACATGTATGGAAGGCGTGCAACGCGAACAGGGGGTACGTAAACAAATGTTGGTGACGCGGAAGACCATTGCCGGCCTTGCCTCCAGTGAGGTGGGATTTTTGCATTCCATCGGGCTTTGCGGGCTTCCGTCGTTCCAGTGTGGAGTCGCCGAGGCCCTGAGCAACCCCAAGATCTCTACCTAATCAGCCCCCAACTTCAAGCGAATGAGCTCCGAAGCGGTTCGCGACAAGACGCAGATTGTCGTCGTCGACAAGCATCCGGCCATCCGGGAAGTCTTGCGGTCGAAGATCGAAGACCACCCCGAGATGGAGATGGGGGCGGAATCTGCGAACTCGGAGGAGGCCCTTGCCCTCGTCGAGCAGCACGATCCCGACGTGGTGGTGCTGGAGATCTCACTGGGCGATGCCGATGGGCTGACGCTCATTCAAGACATACGCTCGGAGATGCCGGAGGTGCGCATTCTCGTTTTCTCGAAGTACAACGAGGATCTATACGCGGAGCGTGCCGTCGAGGCGGGGGCGTCCGGCTATGTCATGAAGACGAAGTCAACGGACGAAGTGATGCGTGCCATCGAGCTTGTGAGTGAGGGGCAGGTGTTCCTGAGTCGACACGTGTCTTCCCGCATCTTGAGCCGACTGGTGCGCGGCGGGGACGCGGAAACGACTCCCTTAGAACAACTCACGGACCGCGAGCTGACGGTCTTCCGAAAAATCGGGGAGGGCTACAGCGTGCGCCAGATCGCCGACCAGCTCGACTTGAACCGAAAGACGATCGAGACGTACCGGCGGCGAGCGAAAGAAAAGCTCGGCCATGAGACGGTGGAGGACCTGCTGCGGCGCGCTGTGCAGTGGGTGGAGCAGGGGACGCGTGATCAGGTGGACACGGAATAGCGTTCGGGGCGGACCCCGTTTCCGTATGCCAATTTCCGGGGCGCGGCGTTCACGGATCTTCGGCCGGCAACGCGTTGCTCGTCGGCCTGTGCCCCACCGCGAACAGGCGGGAGAGGAGGCTCCTCGTGGCACCCTTTTGACAGTCAAGCCCGTAGGCTTTCTGAGGGAGGGTCGAGCAGGAGGCTATACGTCGAACAGCGTGTCGAAGTACTGTTCGCCGCCGTCACACACGATCATGACGATCGTTGCGTCCGGCTGCGCTGCGTGGATGTCTCGGGCCACAGAGAGGGCAGCGGCGGCACTTGGCCCGATCGGGAACCCGTGGTTCTGGGCCGCGTCACGGGCCTGTCGGAACGCCTCTCCGTCGGGCACGTCGCGCATCTCGTCCACGTAGTCGAACCACATGGTGGGCAGTTCGCCGCCCTTGCCCAGGCCCTCCACAGACGTGTCGTAGGGGACGGGGTCAGCGCCGTAGAACGAGGTGGAGATGTTGGAGTCTTTGGCGTCAACGCCCACGACGGTCACCTCGCGGCCCACCTCTTCGGCCTTCTCCTGGACGAAGCGTGCACTTCCGCTGAGAAGTCCGCCCGTGCCCATGGCACTGACGAGGTGCGTCATCTCCGCGCCGGCCTGTGCCCAGATCTCCGGGCCCGTCCACCGGTAGTGAACGCCGGGGTTGCCCTGGTTGTGGTACTGGTCGACGAGGAACGCCCCCGTGTCCTCGGCGATGCGCTGGGCCACCGCCCGGTAGTGCTCCGGGTGGTCCGAATCCACGTCCGGGCAGGTGCACACCTCCGCCCCGAACGCCTTCATGTAGCCGATCTTGTGGGGGCTCGTGCCCTCCGGGCACGTGAGCGTGCAGGGAAGGCCCAGCCGGTTGGAGACGAGGGCCACGGCACCCGCCGTGTTTCCGGAGCTGGCCTCCACGACGCGGTCAACGTCTCCCTCCTGAAGGGCGTCCGTGAGAATGCCCATGGCGATCCGGTCCTTCATCGAGCGAGTCGGGTTCGCCGATTCCATCTTGCAGAGCAGCCGCCCGTCGTCCACTCCGGGGTACGAAAGCATGGGAGTGCCTCCGATCTGGCCGAGAATGGGATCCTCGGTGGGAAATGGAGACGGCGGCAGGGTGCCGCGCTGCGTGGAGCGAAGCGTCGCGTCGGTCGGCATGAGGCAAGCAAAAACGGGCAGGAAGGTTACGAGACACTGCGAATTGGACCGGTCGGCACCCTTCGTGTTCGGCGATCGGTCGGATTTTGGGAGGCATTTGACCGCCACGATGGGTTCTGTGCCTCCGCGCTCTGACTGCAGGAATGGTCACGGTGTGCCCGAGTCCGAGGATGAGTACCGGAATCGAGGGCAGATGGCAACATGACGGAGAACAAGAAGTGCGACGGGGCTCTCTGGCCGGCTCGCGATCCTCGTGGCGAGAGCAGTCTGGGACGGCCGTTCGGTCCCAAGTAAGACAGGCGAGAAGAGAGACGATGTGTCAATCGGCAAATCAAATTGAGGGCAGACACCAGCACGAAGAAGCAACAGCGTGGTCTGGGAAATGCCGCTCAACCGCGACGCCGACTCAGAGGAGACTTCGTTGACGGTTCGTTAACGGCTCTGACCTCGACCTCCGAGGGAACGTCGTCGTAGGCCCACGGACCTCGGCGAAACAAAATAAAGATGCGATGAGGAAAACATTCTTTTGACGGAACGTCAAAACACTGCAGACTTGACAGTGTGTCAAAAAGTGCGCCATCCAGAATGGTGCCGGCATCGAGGGGTTGTTCTGGGGGCGCTGCGACCAGTGTAGATGCTTTTTTCAGGTCGAGGCAAACGATCATGTACCACGCCTTCGTGAAGCGGATTGCCCGTGACGCGTTCGGGGAACTCTCGGACCGGAACCTGGAGCCGCTACTCGAGCGGTGTGCCGCCGATGTACGGCACACCTTCGCGGGAGACCATGCTCTCGGCGGCGTGCGGCACTCCCGTGCGGCCTTCCGGTCGTGGCTCGAACGTCTCTACCGGCTGTTTCCTGAGCTGCGGTTTCACATCCGGGACATCCTGGTTGCGGGGCCGCCCTGGAACACCCGCCTCGCGATCGCCTGGACGGACCGGGGCGTGGCGGCCGACGGCGTGAACTACGAGAACGAAGGTGTTCATCTACTCCGCCTTCAGTGGGGGCGTCTCGTGGCGCTGGAGGCCCAGCTCGACACCCAGCACCTGGAACGCACGCTCGACCGAATGGCGGCGGCCGGCATCGACGAGGCCGCCGCCGATCCCATCGAGGACTCGTAACTGAATGTTCTTCCGCCATGCCCCTCCGTAGAAAAATTGCCGCGACGCTCTACGGCGTCAATTCCGTTGTCAGTGTCGCCCTCGGAAGCGTGTACCTGTTCCGTGGCTCATTCATGCCTTACCACGCCGATGCGCTCGGGCGCCGGTGGGCCGAGGTGGAGCCCGCCCTCCAGACGTTGTTGGGGGCGCTGATGGATGTTGCGGGAGCGGGCTGGATTGGCATCGGCGTGGCAACGCTCGTCCTGGTCGCCGTCCCGATGCGTCGCGGAAAGCGGTGGGGGCGACTGTTGATTCCGGTGTTGTTTTTGATCTTCTACGTCCCGACCCTGCTCGCCACGCTTGCGGTGCTGAACGGAACGCCCGCTACGCCCCCGTGGTACGGGAATGCTATTGCGTGCATCGCCACGATCGGGGGGACGTTGACCGACGCGCCGTGGCGTTCACTCCCCGAGACCGACTGAGCACCGAAGACGCCGAAACCAGAACGGTCGCCGGTCTGGACGGCTGCACCTGAGCTTGTTGACAAATCGTCAACCACCCATTCTCCTCGTTCCTTCCGGCCTCTCGGGGTCGAGGAGCCCGGCATCGCGCTTGGCCGGAACGCACGGGCCGCCGCCGGTCCGAGTGGGTGTAAGGCGTTTATCTTGCGGAATGCCCGGCTCTGAGCACTCTTGTTATCACGCGTTATCAAAACGTCAACGGGCGACGGTGTGTCAAGAAGCCCTCTTTTTCCTGTCCCGTTCCGAGGGCGGGTCTCGGCGAGCGGAGCTCCACGGGTGTGTTCCACCGTGCGTAGGACGCCGGGCGTCGACGCGGACATGGAACCCACCTCCGGGTCTCCTAGATCGAGGACATCGAGTACCGCGGTTGCTCGGCCGACCCCGGCCCGAACGCATTCCGAGAACACTACGGGGTTGACAGCGTGTCAGTGGCGTACGTTATCAAATTCAGTCCCGCCCATTCCGATGTCGATTCAGAAGCGCAAGCGCGAAGAGAAAGAACAGCGACGTGGCACCATCGTCGACGCCGCCGAGGTCGTCCTCGCGGAGACGGGGCGTGACGACATGACCATGGCCGACATCGCGGAGGAGGCCCGCCTCAGCCGGAGCCTGCTCTATGTCTACTTCGAGGACATGAACGACATCGTGCTTGCGGTAACGCTCCGAGGCTTCCGGTCGATGCGGACGCGTTTCGAGGCCGCCGTGGCCGAGTACGACACGGGGCTGCGCCAGCTCCGGGGGATCGGCGACGCGTACGTTGACTTTGCCCGAGACGAGCCGACGTATTTTGCCCTCGTAGCGGAGTTCGAGTCCCGCACGGCCAACCCCGAAGACGCCTCCGAGCGCATGCGCCGGTGCCTCGCGGAGGCGGACCGGGGGCTCGGGGCGATGGCCGAGGCCATTCGGAATGGCATCGGGGACGGGTCCGTGCGGTCGGACCTCGATCCGGTGCAGACCGCCATGACGCTCTGGGGGAGCACCCACGGCCTCATTCAACTCGCCGCGAACAAGGGCGAGGGCCTGAGGCAGCGGTACGACCTCGCCCCGGAGTCCCTCGTGGCAAGTGGACTCGACTTCCTCGGCGTTGCCCTGGCCGGAGACCCAGTGAGTGGACCGCCCGACGACGGGGCGGACGGGTAGAAAAAACGAACACCGAGCACGGGCGGCTCGTCGGCCTGATGGCATTAACGGTATGTCAAAAATACACTCCGGTTGACGTTTCGTCATCACTCGTGGACGAAGGTAAATCTACGCCTCAGAGGGCTTTATTAGCATATTGTTATTAAGTAACTTAAAATCAAAAGACTACATAGTGTCTCAGGTTTCCCCCGCCCGTCATCTCCCGGCCCGTACTGGCCGGGGTGGCCCTTCCTCCCAGGAACGAGCGCTGCCCCCCGAGGCAGCCGTGCGGCCCTGGCCCCGACGGGAGGCGGGACCCGTCGGAAATTGACCTTGGAGACGCCCATCCATTTCTCCACCACGGCCCCGTCGACGTCGAGGGCTCTGCACCGGGAAGGTTGGGGTGCACGACGGGGAGGAGCGATCGGGACGGCTCAGCCGGTCGTTCCTGGAGTGGGCGCGTCACCGCTGTCGCTCGCAACGTGGGCGTACTCCTGCCCAAACATTTCCCAGACTGTGAGGAAGAGGGCTCCGATAATGGGGCCGATCACGACGCCGGAGAGGCCGAAGGCAGCAAGCCCGCCGAGCGTGGTGATGAGGACCAAGTAGTCAGGCATCTCCGTGTCGCGGCCCACCAGAATGGGGCGCAGTACATTGTCGGCGAGGCCGATGATGACGGTGCCGAAGACGAGAAGAAGGAGCCCATCGGACAGGCGACCCGTGGCGATAAGAAGGGCGGCGGCCGGAACCCATACCAGGGCCGCCCCCACGGCCGGCAGAAACGACAGCACGGCCATCACCACGCCCCAGAGCGCCGCGGCCTCGATGCCCAGAATCCAGAAGATGAGGCCGCCGAGAAGGCCCTGCACGAGGCCGATCACGATCGTGCCCTTGATCGTGGCGCGCGAGACCTCGGCGAACTTCTGAAAGAGGCGTCGCTCGCGGGCGTCCCCGATCGGCAGCCCCCCGACGATCCGCTCCAGGAGTCGGGCGCCGTCCCGGAGGAAGAAAAACAGCAGGTACAGCGTCAGAAAGAAGAGCCCCGTGCCGCGGAGGGCGTTTTGGCCGAACGCGACCACGTTCGTGGCCAGAAACTGGCTGACGCCGAGGGCCGCGTCCGACAGTTGGGCCTGAAGGTCCTGCAGGCTCACCCCAAACTGCTCCAGCAGCCCGGCGACGGCCGGCAGCATGTCCCGGAGGTCCTGGGCCGTCATCGGGAGGGTCGTCTGGCCGGTGGACAGGCGCCGGTACACCGAGGAGGCCTCCGAGGCGACCAGCAGCCCGACGAGCAGAAGCGGCACAATGACGATGAGAACGATGGTCGCGATGGTGCCCACCGAGGCCAGCCCCGAGCGGCCCCGTAGCCGCCGCTCCCACCACTGAAAGGTGGGGTAGAAGAGCGTCGCCAGCACGACGGCCCAGAAGATGGGTTTGAAGAACGGCCCGATCAGCCACAGGAACGCGATGGTCACCATCAGCAGGAGGCCCAGGAAGAAGCCACGCTGCAGACGTTGTTCGTACATGGCTACGTGTGCCGGAGGGGAGGGCGCGAACCGAGCCGGGGACGCCGGGACGAATCATTGCTCCTCCGTCATCGCCTCCACGAGGCGCTGGGCCAGGTCCTCGGTCTGTAGCAGCCCGGCGTCGGGGAGCCGGGGGACGAGCCGCGTCCAGTCCTCGTGCTGCCGGTAGGCGCGGCGGAGGTACGGGATCGCGTCGTCGACGCGGCCCTGGTCGGCGAGCGTGATGCCGACCCAGAAGGGCGCCTCGCCGTTCGTTGCGGAGTCGGGGACGATGTCCATCGCCCGGCGGTAGCTCTGCATCGCCGCGTCGATGTCCCCCGCCGTGACGGCTGCGTCGCCCTCGTTGAGCGCGCGGTAGGCCCGCTGCATGCGTGTCAGCCGCGTCAGCTCCTGCACCGGCGTGGCGTGGTCCTGGATGCGTAGGTCGAAGAGGCGGTCATTCCAAGACTGTCCGGTGGCCGAATCTCGCACCACCAGCAGGGCGGCCGACTGCTTGCCACGGATGTCGCCCCCTGCGTTCTGTGCCGCGGCGAGCGCCGCCAGGAGCCGCGAGGCCAGGTCGCCGTCGGCCGACTCGTACGCCTCCGCCATGGCGGGCCACACGTCGTCGTTCGCCATCATGTTGGCCTGCACCGAGTACTGCGCGCCGGTGTGGTGCCCCGTGGCCGCGATAGCATTGTCGCCGGTATGGGCCGCCACGTTTCCGTTGGCGTCCACCATCGCCACCTGCCGCACGGCGCGCCCGTCGTCGGTCGTGACGAGTGCCTTCAGCGCGTCCTCCGCGGTGCGGCCGTGCTGCATCAGTTCCAGGCCGAGCGGGCCGTAGCGCGGGTCGACGAACGACTGGGTGGCCACGGCGCCGACGCCGGGCTTCGCCCACGGCACGATGGAGCCGACGCTGAACCAGTGCGACTGCACGGCCACCCCCAGCTGGCCAGTCGCCGAGTCGCGCGCCACGATCGAGTAGGTGGCCACGGGGCGACGCGTCGACAGGGCCTCCGGGGCGTCGTCGGCGCGCCGATCGGTCGGCGACGACGCCTGCTGGGCGGCGGCGGGCAGGGCAACGACGAGTGCGAGGAGTGCGAAGAACGGAGTGCGGACGCAGAACGTGAGCATCGGGCGGGGGCGAGCGGTGTGGGGACGTTTGACACCGGCCAGGATAAGGAGGCGCTTCCGCAATCGCCACTGGCCCGGAACGAACGGCGGACGTCCGCCGAGAGCCTCGATGGCAAGATGCCGTTCTTCGGGCCGCGGCGCCCGGCGTCGTTGAGAATCGGACGGGGGGAGGCCGCGTCCGGTACGAGGATCCGCAGCAATTTCGGGCTGCCCCGGTCAGAGAGCAGGGGCGTGCGCCCGTCTGGCCCCTCCACAACCCCTTACATCTTCGGGTACTGGCCGGTGACGTAATTCACGAGCTGCATGGCGCCTGACTGGGCCGACTCCGCAATCTGCTCCGCGCAGTCCCGCATCGAGATAATGTCGGTGAGGGTGCCGTTCTCGTCCACCACCGGGAGGTGACGACACTCTAGGTCGGTCATCCGGTCGAGGCACTCTTCGAGCTGATCGTCCTTGCGGGCGGTGGCCACCTCGCTCGTCATGACCTCCTGGACCTTGGTCTCCGGCGACGATCGGCCCTTCAGGGCAATGTCGCGCATGTAATCCCGCTCGGTGAAGATGCCCACGATTTCGTCGTCGCTCATCACGACGATCGACCCGATGTCCCGATCCACCATGGCGTCGATGCAGTCGTAGACGGTGTCGGAGGGAGCGGCCGTAAGAACGTCGCCCTTCTTTTTCAGCGTGCCCTTCGTGCGCAGAACGTCCCGGACCCGGGTGTCAACAAGCTCTTCGTGGTCGGTCATTGTAGAAAAAAAGCAAGGTGAGAAGTGATGCGCGAGAACCCCGCAGGTGGGCCGTGTTCAAAAAGAAACACGACAACATGCACCCATTCGCATCCCCTTCTTAGACCGTTCCTGTGCTGGTCGATATATAACGTGCTTGGGACACCTTGATGGGGGAGGGGCACTGTAGACCCCCATTCCCGTCTCCACGTCCCGGGGGCCTTCAACGGAGCGGGCCCGCGGAGAACGCCGTGAACTCTCCCCAAAAATGACGTCGTTTGCGCGGCAATCCTGCGCGACGGATTGCCCGATCGCTTGCGCCCGTCGCTGGCAACGAGTACGTTTGACACGCTGAAGCTTTGCCCTCTCCCTACGTCCTTCCGAAGTCAACTGCGCGGACATGATTCCTTCAATGGTTTGGACGGCCCTGGGCGCCTTCCTCGTCATCAACGCGATGCTGCTCTCGGCGTCGCTACTGGTGTTTGCGGAGCGGCGCGTGTCGGCCTTCATCCAGAACCGCCCGGGCCCGAACCGGGTGGGGCCCCTCGGCCTCCTGCAGCCGTTTGCCGACGTGCTCAAGTTCGTGCTGAAGGAGGACGTGCAGCCCGCGCAGTCGAACAAGTTCATCCACTCGATGGCGCCGGTGGTCATGGTCGTCATCGCCATGACCACTGCGGCGCTCATTCCGTTCGCTGAGGGGGTTGCGGTGACGGACCTTGACGTGGGGGTCATCATGCTGCTGGCGCTCACCTCCATCAGTGTCTACGGGGTCACCCTCGCCGGGTGGAGCTCCAACAGCAAGTTCTCACTGCTCGGGGGGCTGCGGTCGGCGGCGCAAATGGTGTCCTACGAGCTGTCGATGGGCCTGGCGGTGATCTCCGTCGTGCTCATTGCCGGGTCACTCAACTTCATGGAGATCGTGGAGCACCAAAACTCGGGCGGCGCCCTGCTGGGCTGGAACGCGGTGCGCAACCCCATCGGATGTCTCATCTTCATCGTGACCGCGTTCGCCGAGACGAACCGGGCGCCCTTCGACCTGCCGGAAGCAGAAGAGGAGCTGGTGGCGGGCTACCATACCGAGTACAGCGGCATGAAATTCGGCATGTTCTTCCTCGCCGAATACGTCAATTGGTTCGTGGCCTCCTTCTTCATTGTCACCCTCTTCTTTGGGGGCTACCTGGTGCCGTTTGAGCCGCAACTCATTGCCCTGTTTCCGGCGCTGGACGGGTCGACCCTGCTTGCCCTGCTCCAGTTTGGGAGCCTGATGCTGAAGGTGGGCTTCTTCGCCTTCCTCTTCATTTGGGTGCGCTGGACCTTCCCGCGCTTCAAGTACAACCAGCTCATGCAGGTGGGCTGGAAGTACCTGCTCCCGATCTCGCTGGCGAACGCGGTCCTGATCGCCCTCGGCGTCGTGCTCTTCCGGGCCGTCGGGCTGTAGGGTGCTGAGGGGAAGGTTGACGGATGTTCGAGAATGGGGGAGGCGGGCTAGAGTGAACGTGTCTCCCGGGCCCCCTTCCTCCCCACCCGCCGTGGCCCCCGCTTAGGCGCTACCCGTGTTCGGAGGCGGTTGTCTCGTCCCACTCGTAGCCGGAGGTGAGCGACTCGTACTGCGGGTCCCGCTCGGCGGCCTCGTCGTGGGGGAGGCTGCCGCGGTGGGAGCGCAGGTAGGTGAAGGGGGTGTGGTGGAGGAAGTTGGAGACGCGCCCGGTGTAGACGTCGGCGT
>NZ_JAZKRW010000066.1:0-16312 GCF_036626415.1 Salinibacter sp. | reverse complement strand
TGCTGGATATGACCGTCGACGAGGCCGCCGACTTCTTCGAGGGCGAGCGGGCAATTATCAACAAGCTGGAGGTCCTGCAGGACATTGGGCTCGGCTACCTCACGCTCGGCCAGCCCTCCACCACCCTGAGCGGCGGGGAGGCCCAGCGCATCAAGCTGGCCAGCCACCTCAACAGCCGCTCGTCGGACCGGACGCTCTACATCTTCGACGAGCCGACGACCGGGCTCCACTTCGACGACATCAGGCAGCTGCTGGGGGCCTTCGAGCAGTTGGTGGACGCGGGGCATTCCGTGATCATCATCGAGCACAACCTCGACGTCATCAAGTACGCCGACCACGTGATCGACCTCGGGCCGGAGGGCGGGGACGACGGGGGTGAGGTCGTGGTGGCGGGGACGCCGGAGGAGGTGGCGGCGTGCGAGGACAGCCACACCGGTCGGTTTCTGCGGGACGTGCTGCGGTGAGCGTTTTGCGTCACGGGTTAGGCGTTTTGCGTTGGATGTGGTGTGCTGAGAAAACTGTTTGAGGGACGTGTCCCTGATCCCGGACGCCGCTTGTATTTGTAAGCCAAATTAGGCTTTCTTTATTCAAGGAAGATTTTTTTGGCTTACATGTGTGCTTATGTCCGATTTACACGCAGTTGCTACGGGAGACGTCATTGGATCGTCCGAGTTGTCGGTGGACGAGCGGCGTCACTTGCCTGAGCGGTTGCGGAAAGCGTACGCAATTGCAAGGGAGACCGCCCCGGATTCACTTCCGTACGACTTAGCCATCATGGGCGGAGATGGATGGCAGTGCTACGTCGAGGATCCGTCGCAGGCGCTCCCACGAGTCCTCCATTTTTGGACCTGCCTGTATTCAGATGGTCTGCGTTCCCGATTTGCGGTTGCCGTGGACACGGTCGACTTTATTTCTGACGGCAACCTGAATGAGAGCGACGGCGCAGCCTTCCGGCAATCGGGACGAGCCCTGGAAACGCTCGAAGACGATTGCTGGGCCGTCTGTGTCCTTCCGAAGTCGGCGTCAATCACCAGCTCCCTCGCGGTGGATGGTATGTTTGAGCTGGTCGATCTCCTCCTGCACGAATGGACGGAGGCCCAAGCGCGGGCGGTCGCCGGCATGCTGGGGGGCGTCGGCACCGAGAGGTCCGTCACGCAACAGGCCGTCGCTGACGCGTGGTCGCCCGAGCCGATCACCCGTCAGTCGGTCAATCGGCATCTCCAGCGGGCTAACTGGTCGCGAATAGAGCGCACAGTCTCCATCTTCCGTGAACTGATTAACGTGGTTGCAGACGACACCTGACCTCTACCCCCTTGCCCTCTTCCAACGATCCCCAAGGGCAATGAGCACTCCCTGGATGTCCATTCCTCTCGTCCTTATCGGTGCCGTGCTCGTGGTGTGGGGAGGGAGTCCGGCGGTCGCTCAAATCGTGGCGCCGTACGCCGATCAACTCGACGAAGAGCCGGGACTCGTTCGCGGCGGACAAATCATCGGTATGGCCGAGCGCCTTTTGATCTACGTGTTCGTATTGGCCGAGGCCCCAAGTGCCATCGGGTTTCTCGTGACCGCAAAGTCGCTGTTTCGATTCGGAGACGTCACTGGGAAGCAGCAGCGGAGACACGCTGAGTACATCATCATCGGAACCCTCGTAAGCTTTGCATATGCCGTTACGCTGTCCTACCTCGTCCGTTGGGTCTTGACAGTTCTCGTGTAGACTCCTCTTCCCGCCCCCTGTAACAACCGGAGGCGCGACGCCGTCTTCGAATCTCGTGTTAGCCCTTGATCTGTGCCCCCCTACCGTAGGGACACACCACAGGGTCAGGATGCTTCGCCACCTCTTCCCACTCGCCGCGACGCATGGCGTAGGCGTTACATCTTTGCCTTCGCCTTGTCTACTTAGCACCCGTTGGGGCGGGAACCAAAAATGAGGCCCACAATTTCCCCGTACGGCTCGTGGGAAACGCCCCGTCCTCTGCGGGCGATACCGGTCGTCTTTCCGCCCCTTTCCATCGCCTCTCCCAAACCCAGCTCCTTCGACTCGACATGCGTCCCCGTACCTTCCTCTGGACCCTCACACTCGCCGCCCTCTTCGTGGTCGGCTGCAGCGGCTCAGCCGAGATGGCCGACTCCGCCGCTTCGGCACAGAACGCCGAGCAGCAGGCCAACGATGAGAAAAGCGACTTCCAGAAGGCCATTGCCGAGAGCGACTCCCTCGGCGGCCTCTTTACCGTCTACCGCGATACGACCGACGGCTCGCTCCAGATGGCGCTCGACTCCAGCCAGATCGGCATGGAGTACATCTACTTTACCCACACCGTCGACGGCGTGCTGGAGGCCGGCACCTTCCGCGGGGCCTACCGCGACAACACGGTCTTCAAGGTCCGGCGCCATTATGACCAGATTGAGTTCGTGGAGGTGAACACCAACTTCCACTTCAACGACGAGAGCACGCTCAGCCGCGCCTCGGACGCCAACACGAGCCCCTCGGTCCTGCACGTCGAAAAAATCGTGGCCGAGAACGACTCGACCGGCCGCCTGCTCATCGACGCCGACGGCCTGTTTCTGACCGAATCGCTCACACAGGTGAAGCCCTCTCCCACGCCTGGACAGTCGCCCGCCAGCTTCAAGCTGGGGCGGCAGAGCAAAGAGAAGTCCAAGGTCGACGGGGTTCACAACTACCCGAAAAACACGGACGTGGTCGTCGACTACGTCTTCGAAAACCCCCGCCCCATCAACCCCGGCTCCGACGCGGTCACCGACGCGCGCAACGTGACGATCACGCTGCGGCACAGCCTTATCGAGGTGCCGGAGAACGACTTTGAGCCGCGCTTCGCCGACCCGCGCGTCGGGTACTTCACCCAGCAAAAAGACAACCTGACCTCCACCAGCGCCACCCCCTACCATGACCTCATCAACCGCTGGCACCTGAAGAAGGAAAATCCCGACGCCGAACTCTCCGAGCCGGTGGAGCCGATCACGTGGTGGATCGAGAGCACGACCCCGGAGCGCATCCGGCCCATCATCCGCGACGCGGTGCTGGAGTGGAACGCCGCCTTCCGCAAGGCCGGCTTTGAGAACGCGATTGAGGTCAAAGTGCAGCCAGACACCGCCTCCTGGGACGCGGGCGACATCCGCTACAACGTGCTGCGCTGGACCTCCTCCCCCAACCCGCCCTTTAGCGGCTACGGGCCCAGCTTCGTAAACCCGCGCACCGGCCAGATCATGGGCGCGGACGTGATGCTGGAGTACGCGTTCTTGACCAATCAGGTTAACCAAAACAAGCTCTTTGAGGAGACCGGCCTGCCGCTTCAGGCCGCGAGCGAGCGGCCGAAGACGCTTCCCAAACACGCCTGCACGCTGCCCGGCTTCCTGCACATGAACACCCTCTTCGGCAAGGCCGCCCTGGCCCCCACCGCCGCGGACCCGAGCCCCGAGCAGAGCGGCCCGTCGGACCTCAACGGCGAGATCACCCAGCTCATGGAGGAGGCCCTCCACTTCCTCGCCCTGCACGAGGTGGGCCACACGCTGGGCCTGCAGCACAACATGAAGGCGTCTCAGCTCCACCCGACCGACGAGGTGCACGACGCCTCAGTCACCCGGGAAGAAGGGCTCGTCGGCTCGGTGATGGACTACCCGGCCGTGAACGTGGCCCCGCCCGACGGCGATCAGGGCCAGTACTACACGACCCGCCCCGGCCCCTACGACATGTGGGCCGTCGAGTACGGCTACACGCCGGACGCCTCCGAGACGGAGCTCGACGCCATTCTGTCGCGCTCCACCGAGCCGGCGCTTGCCTTCGGAAACGACGCGGACGACATGCGCGCACCGGGCAAGGCCATCGACCCCGAGGTGATGGTCGGCGACATGTCGAACGAGGCACTCGACTACGCCGAGGGACGCATGCAGCTCGTGCAAGACCTGATGGGGGATCTTCTGGAGAAGTACGAGGACCCCGGGCAGTCGTACCAGGAGCTGCGGAATGCCTTCCTGAGCGTGAGCGGCCAGCACGCGCAGATGGCGACCGTCGCCTCCCGCTACGTCGGCGGCGTCCATGTCGACCGCGCGCTGATCGGGCAGGAGGGCGCTACGGAACCGTACCGCCCGGTGCCCCTCGAGAAGCAACAGCGGGCCCTCGACCTCTTGAACGAGTACCTGTTCGCGCCGGATGCCTTCGAAATCATTCCGAACGAGCTCTACCGCCACCTGCAGCCGCAGCGACGCGGGTTTAACTTCTTCGGCGCGTCGGAGGACCCGAAGGTCCACGCCCGCGTGCTCGGCATTCAGGAAAGCGTGCTGGCCCACCTCTTGCACCCGAACGTGCTGGAGCGCATGACCGACACGCGCCTCTACGGCAACGAGTACACGCTGGCCGAGTACATGCGCGACCTCACCGACGCCGTCTTTGCGGCCGACGCGCAGGACAACGTGAACACGTTCCGCCAGAACCTGCAGGTCTCGTACGTGGAGTCCCTGGCGACCGTGGTGGGCGAGGAAGGCGACGCCCAGTACGACAACGTGGCCCAGAGCGCCGCCCTCCAGAGCCTGCAGGAGATCGAGCGCATGATTGAGCGCAAGCGCGGCGTGAACGCCGAGACCCGTGCCCACACCGACCACGTACTTCACCTGATCAACGAGGCCACCGCCACGGAGTAGTGCGTGGAGTCGCTGGAAAGGCCCCACGCGTTTCCCTCCGATGATCCTGTGTTGAAAACCCGAAGGCCCCAGGGACCCACGACGCCCTGGGGCCTTTTCTGTGCTGCCGGGCGTGCCTGAGCGTCGCTCCCCGAAACGCCCCGCGTTACTTTCTTCTGGTTGAAAGCGGCCTTGTAACATCCGCCCTTTGTCCCACCCACAGTCGTAGTGGGGTCCTTTCGCCTTGCGAGGCTGGACCTCGTTCCGAGTAGACCTTCTGGTTTCACCTTCCCCACATGGACACCGCGACCGACTCGCCTGCTGCACGCACTGATCGGCCCAGCCGTCGCTCGTCCCGGCGCATTGCGCTTTTCGCCGGGGCCTATACCCACATCGCCGACGGGGTGTCGCTCACGCTCAACCGCCTCGTCGACCACCTGGAGCAGCAGGGCGCCGAGGTGCGCGTCTTTGCCCCGACGGTGGACGACCCGGCCATTGAGGACCACGCCGGCACGCTCGCGTCCGTGCCCTCCCTCCCCGTGCCGGGCCGCTCGGAGTACCGGCTGTCCCTGGGCCTCACCCCCTCCGTTCGGGCGGCGCTGGAGGCCTTCGATCCGACGCTGTACCACATCGCCACGCCCGACCTGCTGGGCTACCACGCCCTCCGGCGCGCGCAGGCCACCGACACGCCCGTCGTGGCCTCCTACCATACCCACTTCAGCTCGTACCTCAAGTATTACCGCCTCAGCCTTCTGGAGACGCCCGTCTGGAGCTACCTGCGCTCCTTTTACAACCAGTGCCAGCAGGTCTACGTCCCCACCCACGCCATGGCGGAGGTGCTTCGAGGACACGGCATTGCCAGCGACCTTCGGCTCTGGCCCCGCGGGGTGAACACCACCCGCTTCAACCCGGACCGCCGCTCCGGCGAGTGGCGCCGGGCCCACGGCATCGGCGACGACGAGGCGGTCGTCGCGTTCGTGAGCCGGCTCGTGTGGGAGAAGGGGCTCGACGTCTACGCCGATGTCGTGGAGCGACTGGAGCATCAGGGCGTGCCCCACCGTAGCCTCGTCGTAGGCGACGGCCCGGCCCGCACGGACCTGGAGGCCCGCCTCCCGAACACCACCTTCACCGGCTTTCTCGACGGCACCGAGCTGGCCCGGGCCTACGCCTCATCCGACGTCTTTCTGTTTCCCAGCGACACCGAAACGTTCGGCAACGTCACCCTGGAGGCGATGGCCTCGGGGCTCCCGACGGTGTGCGCCGACGCAGCCGGCAGTCGCGACCTCGTGGACGACGGCACCACGGGCCGGCTCTGCTCCCCCGGTCACGTCGAGGCGTTTACGGACGCCGTGCGCACCCTCATCGTCGACAATGCGCGTCGCGACCGGATGGGCACCGCCGCCTGTAAGCGGGCCCAAGACTTTACCTGGTCCGCCGTCCTCAATCGCATGAGCCGGTACTACGACGAGGTGCTTGCCCGTCATTCGTCCCCCACACGACCCTCGGCTCCGGCGGGCGTGCCTGCGTAGTCTCTTTCCATCCGTCGGTTCGCCGCCGTGCGCCTTCTCTTCGTCTCGCATTCGCTCCCGCCCCACGGCCGCCCGCTCGCCAACGTGGGCGGCATGCAGCGCGTCGCCCTGAAGCTCCACGAGACCCTCGAGGCGCGCGCCGAGGAGGGCGCCCTCGATTACGACGCCCTGCTGCTGCGCAGTGCCTGGCGCACGGTTCACCTGAAAACGCCCGTCTTTCTCGCCCGGGCCGGCTGGCGGATCGCCCAGGCCGCCCGGCGGAATGCCGTCGACGTGGTCCTCTTCTCCTCGATGGTGACGGCCGGCCTCGCGGTGCCCCTCCAGGGCCTGCTCCGCCGACATGGCGTGCGGACGGCCGCCATCGTGCACGGGCTCGACGTGACGACCCCGTTTCCGCCCTACCAGTGGTTCGTGCCGACGGTGTTCGACGCCCTCGACGCGGTGCTTCCTGTGAGCCGGGCCACCCGCCAGGCGTGCCTTGACCGCAGCGCCTCGTCCGCCCAGCTTCGCGTCGTGCCCAACGGCATCGACACGGACCGCTTCGAGGCGCCCGGGGACCGCGCCGCGGCCCGGCAGGTGCTTGAGGACGATGTCGGCGTGGCCGCCCCGCCCCCACCGCCCGACGGGCTCCTGCTCTGCAGCGTCGGACGACAGGTGGAGCGCAAGGGCACCGCCTGGTTCGTGGACGCCGTGATGCCCCGGCTCCCCGACGACGTGCACTACTGGATTGCGGGCGACGGTCCCCAGCTCGACGCGATTGAGGCGGCCATTGCACGGCACAACCTGTCCTCTCGCGTTCGCCTCCTTGGCCGCGTCCCGAACGACACCCTGGCCCGCCTCTACCGCGGGGCCGATCTGTTCATCATGCCCAACGTGCCCGTCGAGGACGACATGGAGGGCTTCGGCATCGTGCTGCTCGAGGCCGGCCAGTGCGGCACCCCAGCCGTCGCGGCCGAGCTGGAAGGGATCCAGGACGTGATCGACGACGGCGTCAACGGCCACCTCGTGGCCCCGGAGTCTCCGGAGGCGTTCATGGACGCCATCGCGGCGTACCGCAACGATCCCGACGCACTGGACGCCGCCGCGCAACGAGCCCGTCGCTACACCGAAGACACCTTCGGATGGCCCGCCGTCGCCGACACGTACCTGTCGGTCCTGCGCACGGTGTGGAGCCGGGGCACGCCCCCCGACGCGGGCGACGACGTGGGCACGGCAGATCGGCCCGCCGCCCGCTCCCGTAGGACGTAGTCGCCCGTCGGGCGCCCCCATCCGCTTTTCGGGGGGGAGCGGAGGGCGACGGCGCCCGTGCGTCCATCGCTCGTCGGCACATTCCCCCATCCCGATCGTACAGGCATGTCCGCACACAATCCGACGACCCGACCGGGACTTTCATGCCGACCCGTCTCGCACACGAAATCGCCGAGCTCCGCAGCCGCCTCCTCGACATGGCCACCATCGTGGCCGAACAGTTTACCGACGCCGTCGACGCCCTTCTCACCCACGACGTGGAACGGGCCGAGCGCGTCATGGACCGCGACCGTGAGGTCGACGCCCTGGAGCTTGAGGTCGACGAGTACTGCCAGCGCATCCTGGCCCGCCACCAGCCCGTCGCCACCGACCTCCGCACCCTCCTCACGGTCGAAAAGATCAACACCGACCTGGAACGGATCGGGGATCACTGCCGCAACCTGGCCGCCAACGCCGAGCATGTGACCGAGGCCCCCGGCGTCCTCGACGTGGTCAAGATCCGTGAGATGAGCCAGGCGGCCCGCCGCATGCTCGACGAGGCCAAGCAGGCCTTCCTCGACCAGAACGCCGAGCTGGCCCGCCGCATCCCCGACCTCGACGACGAGGTGGATCGGCTTCACCACGAAAACTTCCAGGAACTGGTGGACTACATCCGGAAGAACCCGGAGCACGCGGAAGTGGCCGCCCACCTTATCACCGCCAGCAAGGCGATCGAGCGCATCTCGGACCACTCCACCAACATCGCGAAGGGCGTCGTTTTTCTCATTGAGGGGGTCGACATTCGGCACGCCAGCGTGCAGGAGGAGATGGCCCCCGGCAGCACATCGCCCCTCCGCTCCTCCTACTCTTCGTAGTCGTCCCGCCAGCGGAGCCGGGCCACCACGGGACGATGGTCCGAAATGGGCCCGTTGGCCCCGGGCCTCGGGACGGTGGTCGCTTCGATGTGCCACGCCGGCCCGGCCAGGACGTGGTCGATCTGGACGAGCGGCCACCCCGCCGGAAAGGTGGCGGCTCCGCCCGCCGCCCGCAGCCCTTGCGCAATGTGCTGGTAGGCCCACTGGTGGCGGGTGCTGTTGAAGTCACCTGCTACGAGCACCGGGCGCGGTTCCCGTTCGATGTGCCGCCGAATCCGACGGGCCTGTTCGGCACGGTGCAGCGCCCCGTTCCGGTACGTCCGCAGGACGGCCCGCCAGCGCCGGAGGGACTGGGCCGGGTCCAGCAGCTCCCAGGGGCGGGTGCCCACCGTGTGCAGGTGCACGTTGTAGAGCACGGCCGGGCGCCCCTGCCAGGTGAAGTGGGTGCGCGTGTACCGGGCACGGGGATTCGTGTCGCCGGACGGGGGCAGCGGGTGGACACTCATCGAATCCAGGCGAATTTGCCCTAGTACCGGCCGATGCACCAGGGTCTCGGGAGGACGCACGCGGGGCAGGGTGTAGCCGGAGGCGTCCCGCAGCAGCACGGGAAGCGGCCAGTCGGCCAACGCGAGAGGGGCCTCCGAGGACGCGCCGGCGTGCATCTGCGTCTCCTGCAAGGCCAGCACGGTAGGGGCCTCCCGCTCCACGAGTTCAGTTAGCGCCCGTCCCCGGTCCGGTTCACGGGAAAAGGCCGGCGGCAAGTTGAACGTCATCAGTCGCAGTGCCTCCGCGGCACCCCCCGATGCGTCTTCGGCCGGGACCGCCCCGAAGCGGGCCGCGACGAGCAGGAGCAGCACCGCGCCGACCGCCCCCCGTCCCCACGCTTGGCGATAGATGCTTTGCCCCACCAGTCCGGCCCCAAGCAGGCCCACCGCCCCGCCCAGCACGGGAAGCAGGACCGCAAACAGATCCGTCCACCAGAAGTGGGCCGGCGGAAGGTACGGCGCCGCGTACCCGACCAGAAACGCGGCAACCAGAAGCCCAGCCCCACCCCACGCCAGGGCCCAAAGCACACGTCGGAGACCCATCGCCACGACTCTGTTGGATGGTTTGAGAAGACAGATCGCCTCCGGTCCGGATCGGGACAGTGCGCACGCTCACTTCGCCGGCGCGCCCCCCACTTCGCATCAGGCCGCTTCAAGGATCCGTTCCTCCGCAGGTGGACCCGGCATGGACGCGGCGGCGGGAGGCCGGGCGGCCGCCTCAAGCTCCCGCACAAACCGACGGCGCCCCTGACGCACCCACCGCCGAAAGCGCTCTCCTGAGTCGGCCCCACGGTCCAGTGCAGCCCGAAGACGGCCAATGTCGAACCGGGGGCTGCGCACTCCCGCCCCCGCCCGCACCGCGTCGATGGCGTTGCAGCGCTGCTCGTAATGCCCCGCCACCGGCACCACCTGGACCGGCGTCCCGAGATACATCGCCTCCGCAACCGACTCGAACCCGGCGGTGGACACAAAGCCGCGGCAGCGGGCCATAAGACGCAAAAACTTCTGATCGTCGAGCTGATGGAACGTCAGCGTGTCGTCGTAGGCCTCCACCGGCGCCGCGTCCGGGCGGTCCCAGAAGCAATGCAGCGGCACGTCGGGGTGCTGCTCGTGCCACTGGATCACCTCTTTGGCGTAGCCGCTATTGAGGATGTAGACGAGGAAGAAGGGCTCGCTCTGGTCTCGCGGCTGCCGAAACACACCGGTCCGCAGAAGGGGCGGGAGGACGGTCAGGTTGTCCCGCGGGCGGTCGGCGGCCGGATAAAGCGAGAGCGCGAGGCGCCGCGACGCCCCCCAGGCCGTCAGCCGCGCGAACGCACGGGCCGCCCATCGTCGCCCCCAGCGCCCCGCCGGGAACTGATACGTGGGGTGCAAAAACATGTACTGGTGCGCCACCGCCACGACCGGCACGGACGGCGAATGCGTGACGGCGTAGAGGCCCATCAGGGGCTCAAAGAAATTCACGACCACGTCCGGGTCGTGGCGCTCCACGGCGGCGTCGAGGGCGTCCAGGCTGCGCCAGAACGTCGGCGTGCGCCGGAGCGCCCGTCGCAGCGTGACCCAGGGGCGCACCGACCGGTCCGCGTCGTCCGAGACGAAGCCCGGGCTCGCAACGTCCGTGACGGGGGCGTCGAAGGCCGCCCGGAAGAAGGCCGGCACGGCCTGCCCGTCGCTCTTGCCCACGGCGACCGCTGCCACCCGGTGCCCGGCGTCCCGGAGCAGGCGCCGCAGGGCCATCGCCTGCGTGAGGTGGCCGCGGCCCTCCCCCTGGACAACAAAGAGACAGCGGAGTGACATGCAGCGGAGACTGCTTGGGAGAGCGCGTCTAAAACACACAACAGTGCACACGCGACCGACCGGCGCCGTTCCACCCCTGCCATGCCCGGCTTTGCACGCCCCACAGGGCCCACGTAAAAAACGGCCGGACGCCCCAAAAAGAGCATCCGGCCGCCGAGGCCCACAGAAGGCAGAACGCCCTCCAGGTGCGAGGAACTCGAGCGTCTACTGGAGCTCTCCATTCTGATCGAGCAGCGTCCACCCCTTCGCCCAACTGTCGTTGGGTCCGAAGGCGCCCTTGTAGCTGACGTCTACGAGGTCCGAATTCTCGCCGCCCACGTCACCGAAGCCACTGACCGATGAGAGGGCCGTGTTCGTGGCGGGACCGGCCGCTCGCGGGTCAAAGTCCACGATGTCCTGATCATCCTCCCGATTCATTGCCTGGATCGGGGACTCGGACGTGAGCTGGTTCCCATTGTCCCGGAGCACCTGCGCGAGGTCGCCCCGCCAACTCTCATCGACGGGCGAACCATCCTCCTCCGTGATCTGGATGATGTCCTCGAACGTCGTGTTGCCGGGATCGTAGTTGGCCCCCACGTTCCACCAGAGGTTGTTTTCGTGGACGAGGTCACCGTTCTCAGCGCGCTCGCGCGCATCCGTCCGGTCGGAGCGGTCTTCAATCTCCAATCCCGCGCTCGTCGTGCGTCCGTCCATGAAGATGGTATTGTAGTACGAGGTCGCGTTGTTGTCCCGCTGGATGAGCATCGGCTCGCCCTGGTCGCCGTCGATGCCCTGCGTGCCGGGCCCGACGCCGATGTACGTGGCGTTCGCGACCTTCGAGGTGGCGAACGGCTGCCCGCCTTCCGGATCCGTGCCGCCGTCGTGCTCCCCGATGCGACCAGCCTCGTCCGTATCTTGCACGGCGAGCCAGAACTGGTTACTGCCGCGCCAGCCCTCATCGATGTCGAAGTTGTCGTCCGACACGAACGCCGAGATCAGGTACTTGGTATTCACCGTGCCGCCGAAGAACTCGAAGCCGTCGTCGTCGCTGGCGTAGGACTCAACATACTCGATGGTCGAGCCACTGCCGACGCCCCCGAGCGTGAGGCCCTGAATCTCATCACCGCCGCCGAGCTGGCTTCCCGTGTGGCGAATGGACACGAAGCGGAACGTGCCAATGTCGTGGTCGTCGTTGAAGTCGCTGTTTTCGGCGCCGTAATCGGCCCGATCCCCAGCGATGTCGTCGGGCACGCCCTCGATCGTCGTGGTCGGCGGTTCTGAGTTGATCGTCGCATCGCCGAGCAGGATCACGCCGCCCCAAAGGCCGCGAGTCCCACGGTCGAAGCCGCTCCCGTCATCGCCCTGGGCGGTGAAGATAATGGGATCCGCCTCCGACGGATCTTCGCTTCCAGGATTTCCGTCCGCTTCGATCGTTCCTCCGCGGCTTATGATCAGTGCCGCGGCATCTGCCCCATCTCCGGGCATGCCCTGAATCAGCGTCCCGGGATCGATGCTGAGGGTCTCGCCATCGTTGACGAAGACAAAGTTGTCGAGCCGGTAAACAAAGTCGTTCGACCACGTGACCTCCGACACGTCATTGCCGTCCTGATCACTGTAGCCGATGCCGAACTCCGTATCGTCCGAGTTTTCTCCGCCACTGTTGTCACTAACCTCGATGACCGTCTTTCCATCGACCTCCGCGTCGGTTGTATCATAGTGGGCCACAGAAAAGGGCTCACCGTCGTCACCATTATCGGGGGGTGGATCCTCCATTCCACTGTCGTTGGAATCGCACCCTGCAAGCAGAAGCGCAGGCACAACGAGAAGGGCGAGAAGGCAGCGAACGAGTGAGAAGGTACCAAGCGTCGTCGTATGCGTATGCCTCATCGGTAGAGGGGTGTCTGAGAAAAGAGTGCGGTGAAGCCCGGAAGCGGTTGTTGATTTCATAACACGCTCCCTCGAACCACCGAAGGGGTGAGCCGGGCATTCGGCTCACCCCTTCGGGCGGTGTTTCTGGAATGTGAGGCCCCGATTCTGGGACCCCGTAAAGAAGGCTAGTAGCTGTACGAGAGACTTAAGGAGACCGTCCGGCCCAGCGGACGAAGATCGTTGACGAATTCGGTGCCCCGAAATTCCTGGGAGACGATCTCTTCACTGCCGAGGATGTTATCGACGGCGACCGTTGCCTCGACGCCCCGCAGGAGTCGCTGCGATGCCCGCACATTGAGGGTGCTCCGGGCCCGCTCGTAGATGTCGACCCCGTTCCGGGAGACGGTGTCGAGCCGGTCGCCGAAGCGATTGAAGTATACGTTCACGCTGGTGCCGGCCTCCGGATGCTGGTAGCCTAGATTCAGATTTATCAGATAGGGCGACTGTCCTTGAAGGGGCCGCGTGTCGCTGGGGTCATCGTCGAACGCACGAATTGCCTCCAGGACCTCTTCGGTGCGCGTGATTTCTGACTGGGACAGCGTCAGGCTCCCACCCGCCTGCACGTGTCGGAGCCACGACGCTAGATCGTCGAGACGGGTCCGGGCCTCCAGCTCCAGCCCATAGACGGTGGCCTTGTCCCGGTTCCGGTACGTGACCACCTGATTGGCCGCCGCCTGCGGATCGATGGTCCGCTCGATGGGATCGGTAAAATCTTTGTAGTACACGCTCGCCGAGAGCAACTCGCCCGGTCCGGTGAACCACTCCCAGCGCAGGTCAAAGTTGTCGACGCGGGTGCGAGTCAGGTTCTCGTTGCCCCGCTCAATGTAGTCCCCGACGAAACTGAAGGACTCGAACGGCGCGAACTCCCGAAAGGACGGAAGCGCAATGGTGCGCCCGTAGGCCAGGCGCAAGTTCATGCTCTCTCGTAGCGACCAGATAAGATTGGCGGACGGCAATACGTCCGTGTTCGAAAAGTCGCCCTGAAGCCGGTCTTCGAACGTAGAAAGTGACATTTCCGAGTGCTCAACTCGCACTCCTCCGACCATCTCAAGAGCCGGCACGCCGGGAACGGGAAGCTCGGCCATCAGAAATCCGGCGCCCCCCTCCTGATCCGCGTCGTAGTTGTTGCGGTCCTGCGTCCGGTCGAGCACGTAGGTCCCAAACGTCCCCTCCTCCCGCAGTCCTGCCTGGTCGTCAATGTACGCATCTGGGTCCCCGGAAAAGTTGGCCTCGTCGGTCAGATGATCGAAGCGCCGCTCCCGAAAGGCCCGCGAACGCGAGCGAACACGTCCCCCCGCTTTGATCAGGCCCTCCCCAAGCGGCACCTCAACCGACAGGTTTGCCGACGCGTCGTCTTCTTCTAGATCGCGGAAGTAGCGGGCCGGCACCGGGTAGATCGACTTCGAAATCGAATAGGTGGTGTCGCCGTCCCGGGGCGTAAACTGGTTGGAAAAGAACCGGTAGTCCGGTTCATCGCGTGTGACCTCCGACCACATTGCTTTCCACTGGACGCGAACGCCGTCCTGCCCGCCGCCGAAGCGGTGCGTGCCCCGCAGCTCTCCGGAGCGCACCGAGCGCTCGGTGGTGCGGGACACGCGCGTCTGGAACCGTTGCCCGGACGAGAGGTCCCGCGGAAGCAGTCCCGTTTCGATCCGGGCCTCCTGTTCCTCGTCCGCGTTGTAGATGCCGCGCAGGCTGACCTCATGCTGCGGGGCCGGTTGAACGGACACGCCCAGCAAGCCCCCAACGAGCGTTTCCGTGACGCCGCGCTGCGTCGTGTAGTCGGCAGTGGCCCCAAGCGTTTCCGACGAGACGCCTCCCTGGTCAAACCGCGCAGTCTTGCCGTCGTCATACCCGGAGAACGACTCGTCGTACGAAAGCGACGCGATGACCCCGACCGGCCAATCCTCGAATACGCGGAATTGCGTTCCCGTGGCCACCTCGGCCCCGCGATTGCCTACGATTTCCCGCTGGGTCGGCGTCATGCGCGTGGCAAAGGCCCGCGTGAGGTTCGACAGGGCCTGTTGCTTTTCGGAGTCGTTGAAGGTCTGCGCGATGTTTTCGGGCACGTTCTCGTCGTCCGCCGCGCTCGGCACCGCGCTCAAACCGCCCGTGGGCCGAAGAATGTCACCACCGATCCCCACCTCGCTGTTGAAGGAAGTGGAGAAAGAGGCATTGAGGAAGAACTCTTCTGGAAAGGACTTGGTCGTCACGTCGATGGAACCTCCGGTGAATGTGGCGGGCTCATCCGGAGTGAAGGATTTCGTGGTAACGATATTGTCGATGAGGTTGGACGGAAAGAGGTCCAGCGGCACGCTGTTGCCATCCGGGTCCGGGGTGGGGAGGGTGCTGTTGTCCAGCTGTACGTCAACGTACCGGCCCTGTAGGCCGCGGACATTTACGTATTTCCCGTCGACCACGGAGGCCCCCGTGACATTGCTCATCGCGTCGGCCACCGTTCCGGCCCCCATTTGAGAAATCGTCTCGGCACTGATGGCGTCGCTGACGGCAGCCGCCTCTGCTCGATCTTTTAGGAGCCCCGCCTCGGAATCCCGCGCTGCCTGGGCTTCCACGACGACCTCTTCAAGCTGGGCCGACTCCTCGGCGAGGGCCACGTCGAGCGGGGTGGTCTGCCCGGAGGACACTTCCACCCCGGTGACCGTCTTCTGCTGAAAGCCGACAAACGAGAAGACGAGGTCGTACGCGCCCGGGGCAAGCCCGTTGAGTCGGTACCGTCCGTTGAGGTCCGTCGAGGTGCCGGTCGAGGTGCCCTCAACCCGGACATTCGCCCCGGGCAGCGACTCCCCCCGCCCTTCTTCCACGACAACGCCCGTGATGGCCCCGGTCGACGCCTCGTCCTGTGCATGGGCGAGCGGGCTCCATGCAATCCCCGCTAGCACGAGAGCGGCGCCTAGGAGACATCGAAGAGGGCCGTGGGTCATGGAGGCGGGGTTGATCGTCCGGGAAGGAGTGCACACAGGGGTCGCATCAAATCCTCACCCCACATCCTAACGGGCAGGTGTTACGCCGCCATTATGGGCAAATTATCTTAATATTAATGGGGTGAAATTTTGCGGCCCTTCACGTTTGCGCCGCCGTCTACGCCCCTCTGCCGTCCACTCGCACTCCCGAGACGAAATTCTCCGAAGATTTCGGGCACGCGCCTGCATGTGGGGGCACTGCCCGTCATCTTTGATGTTCGTCGTCGGGGATCTCTGGCACCGGAGACTTCCCCCAATGACATCCTACTGCCCGTGCGTCTCATTGAGGCCGATTACTGTTCGTGCCCAACCCGAAGACCTCAAATCCATACCTGATCCTCTTTGCGCTCTGGCTGATGATGTTCTCGGCCAGCAGCCAGCTGATCATCATGGTGCCCATCCTTCCGGAGATCGCGGCGACGCTCGGGGTCAACGCGTTCTGGCAGGGCATGCTGCTGACGGCCTACGCGCTCTCGCTGGGCGTGTCGGCCCTCATCACCGGCCCGGCGTCCGACCGCATCGGGCGCCGCCTCATCCTGCTGTACGGCACCATCCTGATGGCGGTCACCCTCACCCTTCATACGGTGGCGGAAAGCTACGTCCTCCTCTTTTCCATGCGCCTGCTCGCGGGCGTCGGGGGCGGCATGCTGACCAGTGGGTCCGTGGCGTACGTGGGCGACTACTTCCCGTACGAGCAGCGCGGATGGGCCAACGGCTGGGTGATGAGCGGCACGGCCTTCGGGCAGGTGGCCGGCATCCCCATCGGCAAAGTGCTCGCGACCGGCTTCGGCTACCGGTGGCCCTTTCTCATGTTTGCG
>NZ_JAZKRW010000065.1:0-16546 GCF_036626415.1 Salinibacter sp. | reverse complement strand
GCTCGTGGGGCAGCTTCGTCTCGGAGTAGATGGCCCGGGCCAGCCACAGGGTCGGCGCTTCCAGATCGGCCGGGGGCGGGAGCAGCTTGGACGACTCTTTTCGGGGAGAAGCGGACGCGGACCCAGAGGCCGGATCCTGCTTCGAGGCATGTGGAGTAGAGGGGGCGTAGGCGGCGGAAAGCTTCTGGAGTGATGCGGCCTTGTCCCCACCCGCTTCGGCGCGCCTCGCCTCGGAGGCCGTCGTGTGAAGGGGAGAGTTCGCGGTCGGACCGGAGGTAGGATCCGGAGACAGCGAGCCTGCCGTAAACACGAGAGTCCCTACGGATGCGCAGAGAAGAACCGTCCGTTTGCTCATATACCAGGGGATACTATTCAAAGGCCATCGAAACGGCATCCAGGACACAACGAAACGTGATGTCCCTGGAAGACATGTGTGATCAAAAGATGTCTTTTCGCAATCATTTCTTCGATGCACACCAAAAAACTATGGATGGCCAACCTAGGTTTCCGACCCATGATTTCCGTAACCCTCTGAAAAAGCAGGTACTTGTCGGGGTAATTCCGTTCTTCACGCCGGGTTGTCTTTCCGTTGACGGTGCGTTTTTCTTCGCTTGATCCTCCCTCGTCACGGTCTTAACAAAAGCGCTTTGTCCGGGCGGGTCCCCCACAATGTTTCCGTGAATATCCTCTATTCTCACCCCTGTGAACGCGTTGAAAATCCTTGCGGATGCCAATATTCCCTGTGTGGAGCAGGCGTTTGGCCGGTTCGGGACGGTGCGCCGACGGCCGGGCCGAGACATGAGCACATCGGACGTTGCGGCGGCGGACGTGCTTCTCGTACGGAGCGTGACGCCCGTGGGCCCGGGACTTC
This sequence comes from Salinibacter sp., assembly GCF_036626415.1. Classification (GTDB taxonomy): domain Bacteria; phylum Bacteroidota; class Rhodothermia; order Rhodothermales; family Salinibacteraceae; genus Salinibacter. The sequence goes on along the minus strand of NZ_JAZKRW010000065.1, from coordinate 15,675 downwards.
TTGAGGGCACCGATCTTCGGTTCGTGGGGTCAGCCACCATCGGGACGGACCACGTCGACCGGGCGTACCTGCGGTCGCGGGGCATCTCGTTTGCGCACGCCCCGGGGTCGAATGCGGACTCGGTTGCCGACTACGTGGTGGCGGCGCTGCTTGAGCTTGCCCGTGGTCGCGGCGTCTCGCTGGAGGGACGGACGGTCGGCATCGTGGGCTGTGGCAACATTGGGGGCCGCCTCGCCCGCCGTCTGCCGGCGCTGGGGATGGAGGTCTTGAAAAACGACCCGCCCCGGGCTCGGGCGGCGGAGGCAGAAGGGCGAGACCACGCGTTCGTGTCCCTCGACACCGTGCTCGACACGGCCGACATCGTGACGCTGCACGTGCCGCTCGAAGAGACCGGGCCCGCCCCAACGCGTCACCTGGTAGATGAGGCGGTGCTCGATCGCCTCAACGACGGAGCGTGGCTCCTGAACACCTCCCGCGGGGCAGTCGTGGACGGAGAGGCGCTGCTCATGGCGCGGAAGCGCGGAGCGGTGGGGGCGGCGGTCCTGGACGTGTGGGAGGACGAACCCTCGCCGGCCCCGGCGCTCATTGAGGCCGCGGACCTGGCAACGCCCCACATCGCGGGATACGCCTACGACGGCAAGGTGCGGGGGACGGAGATGCTGTACGAGGCGCTCTGCGACGAACTGGACGTGGAGCCGCGGTGGGACGGGACGGACGCCATTCGGCCGGCCTCGAAGGATGCGTTGCGGTGCCGGCCCCCAGACCCTCGACTGTCCGCTGCAGGCTGGCGCTCCCGTCTCGCACGGCAGGCCTACGACCCGACGGTCGATGATGCGTCCCTTCGATCCCTGGTCGAGCTCGGGCCGGACGCGCGGGGAGAGGCGTTCGGGCACCTCCGGGCCCAATACCGCCGGCGACGCGAGATGCAGCAGCACACGGTGCCGGGCACGGCCGTCCCCGGCGAGCACAGCCGCGCCGTCGGGGAGGGCCTGACGATGCAGCTCGACTAACTCCCTGCGTTTCTACGACCGGTAGCCGTAGGAGCGGAGGATGTTTGCTCGGTCGCGCCAGTTCTTCTGCACCTTCACGTGCAGATTTAGATACACGGGGCTCCCAACAAACGCCTCAATGTCCTCGCGGGCCGTCATCCCTACTTTCTTGAGGGCCTTTCCGCCCTCCCCGATGAGGATGCCCTTGTGGGATTCCTTCATGACGACAATCTCGGCGTCGATGTAGTCCTTCGTCCCCTCGGGGCGTTCCTCATAGGCGACGATGTTGACCTGCACCGAGTAGGGAATTTCCTGGTGGTACAGCCTGTATACCTTCTCCCGGATCATCTCGGCCACAAAGAAGCGCTCCGGGTGCTCACTAATCTGATCCTTCGGGTAGAACGGCGGGCCCTCCGGCAGCGAATCGAGGACCAGGTGGAGCAAGGTCTGAAGGTTGAACCCCTCTTTGGCCGAGGTGGGCACGACCTCGTCGAAGGCCCGAAGCTCTTCGTAGGACTCCACGAGGGGAAGGGTCTCCTCCTTCGAAAGAAGGTCCATCTTGGTAAGGACCAGGAACGCTGGCGTATCGCCAATTTTCTTCAGGCTTCGGGTGTCCGGGTCGTCCTGGGTGGCCTCGTGCAGAAAGAGCAGCAGGTCCGCGTCCCGGATGGCCCCCTGCACCTGCCCCATCATGGTTTCGTGCAGTTCGTAGCGGGGCTCAATGATGCCCGGCGTGTCCAGAAAGATGGCCTGGTGGTCCGGGCCCGAGTGGATCCCAAGGACGCGGTGCCGCGTGGTCTGGGGCTTTTTCGTGACGATTGACAGCTTCTCGCCGAGCAGGGCGTTCATCAGCGTGCTCTTGCCCACGTTGGGCTTGCCGACGATGGCGACGTAGCCGCTCGTGTGGTCGTCGGAAATGTCATCGAACAGGGGGGCGGACGGCTCCATGTCGGAAGGCTCCATGGGGGAGAGGTGATCATGAATGGACATCAACAATGCCTTTCCCCTACGGCTGCGAGCGAGTGACGGTTGCACGCATGTCGCCAACCGCCCGGTCCATGCCCACGAGGATGGCGCGGGCCATTACCGCGAAGCCGATGGAGACCTCAGCGACGTGGGGCACAACGGTCCGAAAAAGAGGAAAATTTCGGTAGTCCAGGCCATGCCCGGCGTGGACGCGGAGCCCAGCTTCGTGGGCCACCTCGGCGCCTGTGGCGAGGCGCTCGGCTTCGTGCCGCTGGGCGTCTTCAGTGTCGGCCTCGGCAAAGTCGCCGGTGTGGAGCTCAACGCAGTTGGCCCCCACCGCGGCCGTGGCCTCAATCTGGTCGGGGACCGGGTCTACGAAGAAGCTCACCTGGTTCACCCCGGCGTCGTAGAGGCGATCCGTGACGGTTGTGAGGCGCTGGCGGTGCGCCGCGACGTCGAGGCCGCCCTCCGTGGTGACCTCCTCGCGCTGCTCGGGGACCAGGGTGGCAAGGTCCGGCGCCACGTCGCAGCAGATGGAGACCACTTCTTCCTTCGTCGACAGCTCGAAGTCGAGCTTGCCGGTCACCGTTTCGGCCAGGAGCCGCACGTCTCGCTCCGTGATGTGACGACGGTCCTCGCGCAGGTGAAAGACGACGCCGTCCGCCCCGGCCTGCTCACAGCGTGCGGCGGCGTGGACGGGGTCGGGAAAGGTCTCCTCGCGGGCATTGCGGAGCGTGGCGACGTGGTCGATGTTGATGAGCAGGTTCATCACCGGCGAAGCGGACGGGGTGTTTCAGGGGAATAAGATCTATTTGATTCCAACATCGGGGGGGCGGCTTTGTTTTTGAAGGACGCACAGGGAATTGCATTTCGCGAAGGAGCCCCCTATTTTCGGATCCATCCCCCCGTTCTTCGCCTTGCCGCGCCCTCACTTTGCGCTGGGCGGGACTTCGCGTTGGGCGGGACATTCCCGCGGTCCTTTTTTGCCAATACGAACGAACGGCTTTCATGGCTACGAGCAGCGGAACGATCCAGACCGCCATTCAGGCCCTCCTGGTGGTCGTCATTGTCGGCCTTGCATACTTCCTCTACCAGTCGATCACCGAGCCCTACGATCGCATCGAGCGGGAGCAGCGACTGACCGAGCAGACCCGCCAACGCATGACGAATGTTCGAACGGCGCTCGTCGATTACGAGCGAGACAGCGCATCGTATCCGGACTCGCTGAACCTCTTGCTCCAGCACGTTCGCAGCGATTCGGTTCTCTCGACCCGACAGGACAGTGTATTTGGACGCTCGCTCAACCTTGACTCCCTGTTGTTTTCTCCCCGGACGGGCAACCGGTTTCAGTATGCCATAAGCGACACCGGACGGGTGGCAACCTACCTGCTCGAAGATCCGGATAGCGACGACCAAATTGGCACCCTGACCGGCGACCCCACCCAGGCCAACGCGGCCAGCTGGGAGTAGTCTGAAGGGGACGAGGTTGAGCCCTGGCCGTGCCGGGGCGTGCATGCACGCATGGACAAGAGCTTTATGCAGTCGATCTCGGCCGCCGTTCACATTCAGGGCCGTACGATCCGCTACGCCGAAGTGGCGCGGGAGGACGCGGCCGTAGATCTCTTGCGTCTCGGGCGTGAGACCTTCGAGGCCGATGTGACAAAGGTCCTCTGGGGAGACGAGAGCCCGGAGGCCCTTGACGACATTGCGGCCGCCGTGGGGCGGTTCTTCGATGACTCCGAGGCATCGGTGGTCGGCCTGGTGATGCACCCGCTCGACGTGTACAGCTTTTTCACGCCGCTGCCAGCCGGGCTCTCGACGGAAGAGCACGACCAGCGCGTGGCGTACCAGGCGGCCCTGGTCACAAACACGCGGTCGCCCGGTGCGCTTCACAGCGTGTCGCGCCCGGTGCGCACGGCCACCGAGACAGAGACAGGAGAGGCGATCGAGTGGGTCCATGTTCTGGCCGTGCCCCAAGAGGTAGAGGCGCGCGCGAGCACCGTCCTGGACGGGGTGGCTGGAGAAACGACGGGGCGCATCCTCAGCTCCGAGGCGGCAGCCCACCTGATGGGGCCGCCGGGAGAGGGGGATTCTGAGTCCCCGGAAGGTCAGGAAGGGGCGTATCGGCTGGCCATTGGACAGCACGCCGGGCACACCGAATATGCTCTCACGCGGGACGGTGCCTGGCACCACGCCCACGCTGCCCAGCACGCCCCAACGGCCGAAGACCAGGCCTACTACGCCGTGGGCATGCTCAATCGGATTGGGGTGGCGCCGGATGAGATCGATCGTCTTGTGACCTACGGCACTGAGGCGGACGCCGGGGCCGATGCGGTCCTTGAGTCGGTGTTCGGGTGCGTGCCCGCTGCTCTCGATCCGTTTCGCGAACTGCGGCGCGTGTGGGGGCAGCCCGATGACGAGGGGCCGGGGGCGTACGTGCCGAGCATCGGGGGGGCCCTGGCTGTAACACGGGCGTGACTGGGACGCGGCCGGCTTCCCGTCCCGATGGCGCCGCCATCCGGGATCTCTTTCTCCACAGCCCCTTACCACTTCTGGGGCGTCCGGGCTGTGGGGCGTCGCCCCGGCATCCGCTCACGCATTGATCCTGCTCTACTATGAAACTCATCGCCGGCCGGTTTGGCGGCCACAGCCTCAAGACGCCCTCCGGCCACGAAACGCGCCCGTCGACAGCCCGGACCCGCGAGGCCCTGTTTGGGCTGATTGATGCCCGCATCTATATTGAGGGGGCGGAGGTGCTCGACCTCTTTGCCGGCACCGGCGCGCTGGGGCTGGAGGCCATCAGTCGGGGGGCCGCGCTCGTCACATTCGTGGAGCAGAAGCGGAACGTGCTCGACTATGCCCGCGAGAACGCCGAAAAGCTCGGGGTGGAGGACAAATGTATCTTCATCCAGGGCGATGCGGTGGAGTACCTGCGGTCCCACCAAGGGCCGGCGCTTGATCTTATTATGGCGGACCCCCCCTACAAGCTGGACGCCATGCAGGAGATGCCGGACCTGGCGGTGCCTCACCTGGACACCGACGGCATCTTCACGCTCGAGCACAGCTCGCACGACTGGTTCGACGAGCACCCCCGGCTGATGACGAGCCGGTCCTACGGGCGCACCATCGTGAGCATCTTTCGCCCCCCGCTTCCGCCCAAGGACGACGCGACGGACGAGGCGGACCCGGCGCCCGAATCCGCCCCGGAGACGTCGTAACCAGCCGCGCCCTGCCTCGACTTCTTGTCTCTGCATGGACCCCGATTTTGCCCTGTACCCCGGCACGTTCGACCCCTTCACGTACGGCCACCGGGACGTTTTGGAACGGGCCCTCCGGGTGTTCGACCGGGTGGAGGTGACGGTCGGCGTCAACCTTGAAAAAGAAACCCTGTTTTCGACCGACGAGCGCACGGCGCTCGTGCGTCGGTGCACGGACGACCTGGAGGGCGTGGAGGTGCAGGCGCACGAGGGACTCATTGTGGATCGGGCACGGAAGACGGGGGCGGTGGCGCTGGTGCGAGGGCTCCGGCAGGTCAGCGACTTCGACGCGGAGTTTCGCATGGCGTTTGCCAACCGAAAGCTGGCCCCGGAGCTGGAGACGGTGTTCTTTATGACCTCTGAGGAATACGCCCTCATCAGCTCTTCGATGGTGCGGGACGCCCACCGGTGGGACGGGGATGTCTCCAAGTTCGTGCCGCCACCGGTCGTGGAGGCGCTGGAGCAGAAGGGCGTTCCCGCCCACTGATAGCCCCTGTGGGGCGGGCGTAGCGATAGGAGGCACGGGGTCCCCCCGGCCCTCCCCGCACTCCGACGGGACGGCACGCGGGTCTTTTGATTCGCCGCCGCGTCCTGTATCTTCACCTGCACAGACCTCTCACTTACCCCACGCGACGAATGGACACGCCGAACGATCTCCACTACACAGACGACCACGAGTGGCTGCGCGTCGAAAACGGGACGGCCACCGTGGGCATCACGGATTTTGCACAGAGCGAGCTCGGCGACATCGTGTTCGTCGAGCTGGAGCCAGAGGGGACCGAGTTCGGGCAGGGCGACATTTTTGGGACCGTCGAGGCCGTGAAGACGGTGTCGGAGTTGTACATGCCCGTAAGTGGCACCATCACAGCGGTCAACGAGGAGCTGGAGCTCTCGCCGGAGGTCGTGAACGAGGACCCGTACGGGGACGGGTGGATGATCGAGATTGAGCTCACGGCTCCCGACGAAGTGGACGAGCTCATGGACGCTGGCGCGTACGAAGACGTTACGTGAGCCCCCAGTCGGGACCATGCGTAGCGAAAGAGGATTCCCCCTCGGGGGGCGTGACGTGTGGGTCCGCCGGATCGTACTTCACCCTCTTCCCTCTCTCCGTCGCCGCCACTCTGTCGATGCACGAAAAGATCATCGTCCTGGACTTCGGGTCGCAGTACACCCAACTCATTGCGCGACGAGTGCGCGAGACCGGCGTGTACTCGGAAATTCGCCCTTGCACCGTCGAGGCGAGTGAGATCGACGCCCTGGATCCGACCGGGCTCATTCTGTCGGGGGGGCCCTGCTCGGTCTACGACGAAGCGGGCCCGGCCCTCGACCCCGCGCTGTTCGACCTCACGCGGCCCGACGGGTCCCCGGTGCCGGTGCTCGGCATCTGTTACGGCCTGCAGGCGATGGCGCACCAGTTCGGGGGCGAGGTGGAGCGGGCCGACCGGCGCGAGTTTGGGCGGGCTCAGCTGCAGGTCCCGCCGGATGGGCAGGAGACGTCGCGGCTCTTTAGGGGGGTGCCGAGCGGCGCCACCGTCTGGATGAGCCATAGCGACCACCTGACGGCCCTCCCCGACGGCTATGAGGTGATCGCCCGCACCGACAATGCCCCCGTGGCCGCCGTGCGGGACACGGAGGGGCCCTACTACGGCGTGCAGTTCCACCCGGAGGTGGTGCATACGGACTGCGGGCGCCAAGTCCTGGAGAACTTTGCGTACGAAGTCTGTGGATGCACCGGCGATTGGACCCCTGCCTCGTTCGTGGACGAGCAAATCCAGGAGATCCGGGAGCGGGTGGGGGACCGCCACGTCATCCTGGGGCTCTCCGGTGGGGTCGACTCGTCGGTCGCGGCGGCGCTTCTGCAGCGGGCCCTGGGCGATCAGCTCCACTGCATCTTCGTCAACAACGGCCTCCTGCGGAAGGGGGAGTGGGACCAGGTGCAGGACACGTTCCGGGGCCATTTCGAAATGGACCTTCGTACCACCGACGCCACGGATCGCTTTCTGGCGCGGCTCGAGGGGGTGACCGATCCGGAAGAGAAGCGCAATATCGTGGGCAACACGTTTATCGAGGTGTTCGAGGAGCAGACCGAAGACATTGCCGCCGACCTGGGCCATCGGCCCACCTTCCTGGCCCAGGGCACGCTCTACCCCGACCTCATCGAAAGCGTCTCGTTCAAGGGGCCCTCCGCCACCATCAAGACCCACCACAACGTCGGCGGGCTGCCCGAGGAGCTCGACTTCGAGCTTATCGAACCCTTCCGGGAGCTGTTCAAGGACGAGGTGCGCGAGATCGGGCGCCTGCTGGACGTGCCGGATCCCATCGTGGGACGGCATCCCTTCCCCGGCCCCGGGCTTTCCATCCGCATCCTGGGGCAGATCACACGCGACCGCCTGGCCCTGCTCCGCGAAGCCGACGCCATTTTCATCGAAGAGCTGCGGGCCAATGACCTCTACGACGAGGTGTGGCAGGCCTTCGCCGTGCTCCTTCCGGTGCAGACGGTGGGCGTCATGGGCGACGAGCGCACCTACGAAAACGTGTGTGCCCTCCGGGCCGTCACCAGCGTGGATGGCATGACGGCCGACTGGGCCCACCTGCCCCACGATTTTCTCGGGCACGTTTCCAACCGCATCGTCAACGAGGTGCCCGGCATCAACCGGACGGTCTACGACGTGAGCTCCAAGCCGCCCGCGACCATCGAGTGGGAATGAGGCTGCGGGGGGCGGCCGCGGAGGGAGGAGGAGCAATCTTCTTGGCGTCCATTCTTCACCATTGGCTCTCGTCTCTATGGTCACTCCCCGCTCCGGACCGGCCTGGGTGCTCGGGCTCCTTCTGCTTTTGAGTGCTGGCCCTTCGGCAACGCCGGGGCACGCCCAAGAGACCGCGACCATTCCCGAAGTTGAAAACGCGGAGCTGCTGTTCGAAGAGGGCATCACAGCCTTCGAGCGGGGCGAGTACGCGACGGCGCATGAGCGCTTCCGGCTGGTGAGCGAGTACGAGCTCAATCGAAAAACAACGGCCGCCCTGCTGATGGACGGCAAGGCCCTGGTCCAACTGCGGCGCTACCGGGACGCCCGCACCCGGCTTGAGGCCCTGCTCAGCCGGTATCCGGAGACAACGTACCGGGAGGAGGCAGAAGCGCTCCTGGAGCGGGCTCAGCGTCGCCTCCAAGAAGAGCGGCGGGCCCAGGACACCCTTCGCATCGGGGTCACGCTTCCCATGGAGGCCGCGGCGGTGTCGCTGTCCCAGGCCCTGTTCAATGGGGTCCGCCTGGCGGTCGACGAACACAACGGCCTGCGGCGGCGGTACATTCGCCCGCCGGGGCTTCGGACCGAGGCCGACACCTTCGAGGTCTACGACACGGCCCGCCTCGCGGGGGACAGCCTCGCCGCGGCGGACGGTGAAACCACCGTGGCCGCGCCGACGGACACGGTTCGGGTCGACTCGCTGCGGATCGTGGCGGAGCAGGCTGCCCGCCCAGATTGGGTCGCCAAAATGCACTTCCGCCGGACGGGCCCCCGTCCGAAGACGGCGCGGGCGGCCGTCGACTCGCTCGTCCGTCTCGACGACGTGGACGTCATCCTCGGGCCCATCCGGAGCCGCGTGGCGCGGCCGGCCGGCGAGCGGGCCGAGGCGGCCCGCGTGCCCCTCATGGCCCCGATGGCCACGGACGAGAGCGTCTCCGAAGGAAAAAACTATGTGTTCCAGGCCAACCCCACGATCCCTGATCGGGGGCGCATCATGGCGCGGACGGCAGCGAATGGACTCCTCCTCGACCGCGTCGGGGTGATTTACGAGCAGGGCAACCGCCTCAGTGCCCGGATGGCCGAAGGCTTCCGAGAAGGGGCCCGCCAACAGGACCTGACGGTGCCCCTGAGCATTCCGCTTCAGGGATCACGGGACTGGTCGCGGCTGCCCACTCTTCTTGAGGACTCCACCCTCATCGAGACCGATTCCCTCCGCGCCCGACGCGACTCCGCCACCACCGATTCGCTGCTGGCGGAGACGGAAGCGCTCTACCTGCCCGTCTCGGGGCGAGGGACGGCGGGCAAGATTCAGGGGGCCCTCACGGGCCTTCGACAAATCCTGCCCGGAACGCGCGTGCTCGGCAACGCCGAGTGGCACGACCTGCCGTTCAAAGAGGCGGCCAGTGCGGTCACGGCCACGTACACGAACGGCTTCTACGTGCAGACCGATCGGCCGGCCGTGCAGCGGTTTGTCCGCCGCTACCGCCTCCTTACGGGCAACACCCCGGACGAACTCTCGACCGACGGTCGGCGCCTGGCCTATGTGGGGTACGACGTCGCCCGCTTTCTGCTGAGCACCCTTTCGCCGTCTGGCACGGCCCCTCCGCCGCGAGCGCTGCGGACCGCCCCGACGTACGACGGCCTTGGCATGCGCATTGGCTTTCAGAGAGAGAATGGGAACCAGGCCCTGTTTATTCATCGCTATCGCGATCAGCGAATCGAGCGCCTCCGGTGAGGGCCGAGGGCCCAAGCAGGTGCGACGTGATCCATCCGGGCTTAAAGTCCCAAAGAGGAACAGACCTTCCCCCCTCCCGTTTCGGCTCCGCGCTTATCCCGCCGTCCCCAACACCCCATCGAGAGCACCGGCGGACCCTCCATCGGCAGCCTTCATCGTAGCGGTTCCCCCATGCGTACTTCGGCTTTCGTTCCCGTGTTGCTGCTTGCGCTTCTCGGGGCTCTCGTCGGGTGCTCGGGGGGCACCCAACTCACCTACAGCGGGCCCGAGGAGGCGTACAAGAAGGGCGTTGCCGAGATGGAGGACGGGGACTATCAGCAGGCCATTCGGTTCTTTCGGGCCGTATTTGAGTACGGGCGGGGCAACGAGTGGGCCCCCGACGCGCGCTTCAAGCTCGCCATGGCGCAGCGCGAGTTGGGAAAGCACCTCGTGGCCGCGAACGAGTTCCAGCGCTTTACGCAGCTCTACCGCAACGACGAGCTTCTCCCTCGGGCCGAGTTTGAACGGGCCAACTCGTACTACCTCCGGTCGCCCTCGTACCGGCTCGATCAGTCGGACTCGGAGCAGGCCATCTCCCTCTTTCGCCTCTTCATCGACCGGTATCCGAACCACGATCGTGTGCCGGAGGCCGAAGAGAAAATCAACGAGCTGCGGGCCAAGCTCGCGCGCAAGAAGTACGATGCGGGGCAGCTCTACGAACGTCGAAACATGTGGCAGGCCGCCACGACGGTCTACGAGCGGGCCTTCGACCAGTACCCGGACACCCCCTGGGCCGACGATGCCCTGCTCGGCGCGGTCCGGACGTACATTCGGTATGCGGACCGGAGCGTGGAAAGCAAGCAGGCCGAGCGCTACCAGAAAGCCATTGAGAACTACAACCGACTTACACAGCTCTTCCCCGAGAGCAATCTTCTCGGCCGGGCGGAAGACCTGTACAGCGAGGCCCGCCAGAAGCTTGATCGTGTGCAGGCGCGGGAACGCGAGCAGTCGCTGGCGCAGGAGGATACGTCCCGCGGCTCTAACTGACGGAGGGGTTTCGTAGGCCCATTGTGCCCATGGACATTGGTCTCTTCGGGGGATCGTTCAACCCGCCCCACGTCGCCCATCTCATTGTCGCGGAGGTCGTCCGCGATCAGTTCGGGCTCGAAGAGGTGTGGTGGATTCCCAACGCCACCCCGCCCCACAAGCCCGACGATGAGTTGGTCGCCGTGAAGCATCGGCTGGCGATGACCGAATGCACCGTCGAGTCCAATCCGGCCTTTCGGGTGTGTGATGTGGAGGTGGATCGGGAAGGCATATCGTACACCGTCGAAACCCTACGCGTCCTGCAGGAGCAGCACCCCGACACGGACTTCGCCCTCATCCTTGGCAGCGACAGCCTGGACCACTTTGCCGACTGGCACCGGCCCGGCGAGATTGCCGAACGGGTGCCGCTTATTGTGTACAAGCGGCCCGGGGCCATCGAGTCGGTGGCCGACCCCCGCTTCGCAAACCACGTCCGGTACGCGGCCGCCCCGGTCATGGAGATTTCGGGGACGGAGATCCGGGCCCGTCGGCGGGCCGGCCGGTCCATCCGGTATCTTGTGCCGGAGGCCGTGGGCGCCTACATTGAAACGCACGACCTCTATTCCGTACCAACCTAACGGGCGGGGGAAAGAGGGAGCACGGTCGCTGGATCGAGGGCGGCCCTGCCCCGGACCGCGTCGTCCGCCGATTAGCGACGTTGCGGCCGGGGAGGTTTCGCATTCTGCCGAATGAGATTCCGATGCCATGGCGGTTACCGAATCGACAATGATGGAGCTGGGCCAGCCGGCCCCCGAGTTTTCGCTGCCTGCGGCCAACCCTGGGGTCGATGACCGGGGGGGCGAGCGGCGCTCGCTTGCGGACTACACCGACGCCGAGGCGCTCGTCGTCGTGTTTATGTGCAACCACTGCCCGTATGTGAAGCACATCGAAGAGGCCCTCCTCGACGTTGCGCGGGAGTACCAAGAGCGGGGGGCGCAATTCGTGGGCATTTGCTCGAACGACCCGGAGCGCTACCCGGACGACTCGTTTGACAGCATGGCCGAGCGGTCTCGGGAGAAGGACTACCCGTTCCCGTACCTCCAAGACGAGACCCAAGAGGTGGCGACGGCCTACAAGGCGGCCTGCACGCCGGACATTTACGTCTTCGATGAGGAGCGCACGCTTGCATACCGGGGGCGCTTCGACGACACGCGCCCCGATGGCGAGGCCGCGCACGGCGAGGACCTCCGGCAGGCCCTCGACGAACTGCTCTCCACCGGCGAGGTCACGATGGAGCAGGCCCCGTCCATGGGCTGCAACATCAAGTGGACGCCCGGTGCAGAACCGGCCCACGCGTCGTAGCCGGCAGATTGTGAGCCGGGATCTGGAAAGCGCCGTCGGAGGAAGAGAGGCCCGGCACCGTCTAGCCCCACGCATTGTCCCCAATTGCTATGTTTGGCGGACGCGCCTTCCGGACCTGGACGCACGTTGTCGCTGGGGCCTGCGGCATCGCTGTGCTGTTTCTGGGGGTCATGGTGTTGTCCGAAGAGGTAATTGGCGATGGGGCTCGGGTTACGCGGGCCGGCCTCGCGATGAGCGCAGCGGCATTCCTCGGGTATGTCGGCGTTGCCTGGCTGATTCGCCGCGACGATGTTCTCCCGCAGTGATGCCCGAGGGCCGTCGAGAAGAATCATCGCCGGGGGGTTCGCATTCAAGAACACGCCAGAGCCACTTGCAGCTCGTTCGGCATGGAAGCGGTTCCGAGGTGCAGGGAGGGCATTCGCAACAGTCATTCACATACGAACCGAATCTGAGGTGATACAATGAGTAGTGACACCGTCGAGAGCACCCCGGACGAAGAGCGATCCGCCTTCGAAACGGCCCAGGAGGAGCAGGAGGACGTCGACCCGCGCACCATCCCGCAGAAGCTGGAGGAGCCGCCCCCGATGGGGGACGAGATCGAGTATCCGGACTACCCGGAGGAGGACCACGAGACGTGGCAGATTCTCGTAGAACGCCAAATGGAGCAGCTTCCGGGCCGGGCCTGCGAGGCGTACATGCGAGGGCAGGACGTGCTGGAGCTGGGGGCGGATCGGATCCCGGACCTGGCAGATCTGAGTCGCCGCCTCAACGATGCGACCGGGTGGCAAGTGGCCAACGTGCCGGGCCTGATCCACGAGAAAGATTTCTTCTCGCTGCTGTCGCGGCGCAAGTTTCCGTCCACCAACTACGTTCGCGGGCGGGACGAGCTCGACTACACCCCCGCCCCGGACTGCTTCCACGACATCTTCGGCCACATGCCGATGCTCACGCAGCCGGACTTTGCCGACTTCTACCAGCTCTACGGCCAGGCGGCTCAGAATGCGGAGGGCGCGGACCGTCCCCGCCTGGAGCGGTTCCACTGGTTCACGGTTGAGTTCGGGCTGATCCAAGAACAGGGCGAAAAGCGGATCTTCGGGGCGGGCATCGTGTCGTCCAACGAGGAGGTGACGCACGCCCTCTCCGACGAGGTGACGCTCCACCCCTTTGATCCCGAGCACATTGTCGAAAAGGACGACTACGAGGTCTACAACCTGCAGGACGAGCTCTTCGTCCTCGACTCTTTCGAGCAGCTCGTGGAGGGATTCCGCGATTGGACCACACAGAAGGGGCTGCTCTAGCGTCCGTTCTGGACTTGTCGAACGGCAGCGCGGCGCCCCGTCCAGCCGGTGATCCGGCGGCGGGGCGCTTCCGTATGTACACTGGGCGCTACGGAAAACATCTACGCGGCCGTCGGTTGAAAATGCGAGTCACATCTTCGAATCAGCCTCGCCAGGGCTTTTATGGAGACAGAGACGCAGAAGCGGGTGTCCGCGCGAATTACGGGGCGTGTGCAGGGCGTCGGATTTCGCAATTTTACGCAGCGACGGGCCCGACGGCTGGGCCTCACCGGCTGGGTGCGCAACGAGCCCGACGGGTCGGTTCGGCTGGAGGCGGAGGGGCCGCGGGAGGCACTGGACGATCTCGTCGAGGCCGTCCACGAGGGCCCGCGAATGGCACGTGTGGAGGCGGTCGATGTAGACTGGTCCGACGCCGCCGACGAGTTTGCGAGTTTTCAGGTGCGTCGGTGAGACGGCAGGCACGGCCACGAATCGATCAGGAAGGGGTGGCATGGAGAATCCATCAGGTTCGGACGGAGAATCCGCCGGGGCGCCCCCGACGCGTCTTGGGCTGGTCGACCACGCGGCCCAGCGCCTGGCGGCGGCGGGCCGCTCGGCCCCACGGCGGACGGCGGAGTGGCTGTTGACGGAAGTGCTGGGCTGCGACCGGGCGCAGCTTTATGCTCACCCGGACCGGGCGGTGCCCTCGGCGGCAGCACACGGCTTCCGTGGGATGGTGGAGCGTCGTGTGCAGGGGGAGCCGCTGCAGCACATCCTCGGGTACGCCTCGTTTCGGGGGCTCCGGATTCAGGTGTCTCCCGACGTGATGGTGCCGCGCCCCGAGACCGAGGGTGTCGTTGACCGGGCACGGGCCTGCATCGAGAAGGTCTCGGCGCCCCGGGTGCTCGACGTCGGCACGGGAAGCGGCTGCATCGCCCTCTCCCTCAAGCACGAGCGCCCCGACGCCGAGGTCTACGCCTGTGACGTGAGCACGGAGGCCCTCGCGGTCGCCCGGGCCAACGCCCAGGATCTGAACCTCGACGTGCAGTTCTTTGTGGGCGATCTGCGTTCGGAGGCCCCGGACGCGATGCCGCGAGGGGCGGACCTAGTGGTTTCCAATCCTCCCTACATCCCCGACGCGGAAGCCGAGTCCCTGCCGCCCGTCGTGCGGGACCATGACCCCGACCTTGCCCTGTTTGCGGGCGAGGACCCCCTTCGCTTCTACCGGGCCCTCATCGACTGGGTGGACGTGTCGTGTGCGCCGGATGGGGCGTTTGTCTTTGAGGTGCACGCCGAGTATGCCGACGAAGTGGAAGCATTGCTCCGGCGAGAGGGGAGCGCGCGCGAGATCCACATCGACGAGGACCTCAGCGGACGCCCCCGCGTCGTGTGGGGGCGGGCCGAGACCCCGCAGGCTAGCTGACCGTGGAGGGGGAGGCTGCTTCAAAAACCCGGGCAGCCTCCCGGTACATGATGGCATGGAGATCCGCGGTGGCCTCAGGGGTGTCGGCGTAGCCGCCCGAGAGGAGGAGCACCACCGGACGATCGTGGGCGCGGATCTGCTCCAGGACGTACCGGTCGCGCGCCTGGAGGCCGGCCCGGGTGAGAGAGAGCCGCCCGAACCGGTCGTCCGTCGCCACGTCGATGCCCCCGAGGTAAAAGACGAGGTCGGGCTGTGTGGCGTCCAGGGTCTGCGGCAGGTACGACCTCAGCGTGTCCAGGTACGATTGGTCGCCGGTCGCGTCGTCCAGGGGGACGTCGAGGGAGGACGGGGGCTTTTCGAACGGGTAGTTCTTGGCCCCGTGCATCGAGAAGGTGAAGACGGAATCGTCGTCTGCGAAGACGGCCGCGTTCGCGTTGCCCTGATGCACGTCCAGGTCCACGATGAGCACGCGCTGGGCCCAGCACGCCGCCTGCAGCACGCGAATGGCGACGGCCACGTCATTGAGGACGCAGAAGCCTTCGCCGTGGGCGGGAAAGGCATGGTGGGTGCCCCCCGCAAGGTTGCCGGCGACGCCGTCCGTGAGGGCCATGAGGGCCGCGTTGATGGTGCCCTGCACGGCCACTCGGGACCGGTACACGAGGCGCTCCGACCAGGGCAGCCCCATGCGCCGCTCGGCGTGTGCGGAGAGGCTGCCCTCGGCGAGATGGGTCAGGTAGTCGGCCGTATGGACGCGCCGCAGGTCCGTCCAGTCGGCCTGGCGAGGAGCAACCACGTCGGCGGGGCGAACCAAGTCCTCGTCGAGAAGCCGCTGGTGAAGGGCCGGGAACTTGCCCATGGGAAACGGATGCCCCTCGGGGAGGGGGACGTAGTAGCCGTCGCAATAGCTGACGCGCATC
>NZ_JAZKRW010000064.1:0-16588 GCF_036626415.1 Salinibacter sp. | reverse complement strand
TTCCCCTTGCGTCGGTGGCCGGCGCGCTCGCCATTGTCCTGTACACGCTCCTCGCAGTGCTCTTTGTGTGATCAGTCGGGCCTGCGCCACCGCTTGGTGGAACGCACGTCGTTGTTACGCGCAAGCGGCTTGCGAGCGGCCCGCGCCAGCGGGCCGGCGACCAAGCGCGAGAACAAGCTACTGGGTCAGCACCGAGAGCGACTCCAGCGCGCGCCGGTAGATAGCCGCCTGCTCATCATACCGCTCCAGGCGACCCAAGATGCCGGCCAGGCTGCCCATGCTTGCCGTCGTCTCCACATGCGCCTCACCAAAGACCTCAATCCGCATGGCGAGGGCCCGCCGCGCGGTGGGCTCGGCGGCGGCGTAGTCTCCCTGGTTGTAATACAGCCGCGCCAGGCGGTTGAGCGTGTGAGCCACGTCGGGGTGCGGGCCGTCATACAGCCGCTCGCGCATGGCCAGCGCCTCCCCATAGCGCACCTCCGCCTCATCGAACTGGCTCTTGTGACGGAGGACCACGGCCAAGTTGTTGAGGCTCGCCGCCACATCGAGCGGCGGAGCGCCCGACAGCCCGCGGCGAAGCATGAGTGAGCGTTCCAGCAGCGGGGCGGCCGCATCGAAAGCTCCGAGGCGCTGGTACACCTCGCCCATCACCTGCATTGTGCACGCCTGCACGGCAGGCTGATCGGCGAGTTCGCGCTCGATGCGTTCGGCGCCCTGGTCCAGTCGCGTGTCTGCGGAACGCACGGTACGGGTCCTACGGACGCACCCGTTCCCACATTCACCTCTTATGGAATTGCGCGGGCCTCGGTGTGAAGAGCGCGTATGGCGTCGAGGCGCTCGGCGGCCCTGCGAACGGCTGGGTGATCGGTTTCGTCGTGCAGCATGCGCTGAACGGCCAGTGCTTGCTGCAGGTACCGCTCGGCCTCCTCGAGATTGCCCTCGTCTTCTTTGAGCGCGCCCAGTGCCATCAGGCTCAAGGCCACGTGTGCGTGATGCGCCCCGAACAGGCTGCGCCGCATCTCCAGCGCTCGGCGGTGCAGCGTGTCCGCCTGTGCGTAGTCTTCCAGCGTCCGTCGAAGCTCAGCGATATTGTAGAGGCCCGTGGCGATCTCGCGGTGCTCAGCGCCGTAGAGCGCTTCGTCCATTGCGAGCCCCTCTCGGTAGAGCGCCTCGGCCTGGGCGTAGTCACCGCTGTGCCGCAGTACCAGGGCCAGGTTGCCCGTGTTGTTGCTGAGGTCGGGATGCGGAGCCTCGAAGAACTGCCGGCGAATGGACAGCGCCTCGCGAAGCTGCTCGGCCGCGCGTTCGTGCTGTTCAGCGCGGTAGTACAGGAGGCCAAGCGACTCGGTGACCCAGGCTGTGTTGGGATGCGGCCCGCCGTAAGCGTCCTCCACGATGGTGAGGGCCTCCTTCACGAGCGCTTCTCCCTCTTCGGAGCGCCCTTGCTCGCCGCGCAGCCGGCCGAGGCCGTTCAGCATGAAGGCGTACTCGATCGACGTTTCCCCCACAAGCGTTCGCCCCTGCTCCACCACCTGCTGGAGCAGGGTGTCAGCGGCCGCGAGCTTCCCCGTTTCGGCGAGCAGGTCGGCGAGGGATTGCATGGCATGCATCACGTGGAGGTGGCGGTCGCCGTGTGCTTGGCGAAGCAGTGCCAGGCTCTCTCGGTACATCGCTTCTGCTTCCTTGAAGTCGCCGCGGTAGCGTACCAGGTAGGCGAGGTTGTAGAGTTGGGTGGCGCTGTCTTCACTGAGACCGTCAGACAGGCGGCGCGTCATCTCGATTGCGCGGCGTAGCAGGGCCTCGGCTTCTGCATGGTTGCCCTGCTTGATGCGGATGAGCGCGAAATTGTTGTAGAGTTCGGCGACATCCTCATGCTCCTTTCCCAACCGTGACCGCCGGATGTCGAGGGCTTCCCGGTATGCTTCCGCAGCGGCGTCCAGATCCGTCGTCTCGCCGTAGAGGCGGCCGAGCTTATTCAGGCTCTCCGCAAGCCCGAGCGAACCGTCATCCCCAAGCGCTCGCCAGGTCTGCACGGCGTCGGTAAGGAGGGACTCAGCCGGAGTCTGCAGGCGCAGGTTTTGGTAGACGCCGGCGATGACGTCCATCATGCGAGCGCGGACGGCCGGCTGGTCGGACAGCTCTGCCCGAATCCGCGTGGCGCCCTCGTCCATCACCTCTCGTACAGTGAGCGTATCCCCTCGAGCCTCGGTGGGGTCGGAGCGTTCGAAGAGCGTCTCCATAAACCCGACGACCTGCTCGGCCTTCTCTGCCTCCAGCCGGGCCCGGTCGCGCTCCTGCGCGAGTTGCGTGGTGTAGAACGTGACCAGCGCAGCGATGAGCACGACGACAGTCGCTGTGGCCGTGACGCCGGCGCGGTGGCGCTGCACGAACTTGCGCGTGCGGTAGCCGGCGGTGTCAGGCCGGGCCTCTACCGGGCGGCCCTCCAGGTGGCGCTGCAGATCATCGGCCAGCGCCTCGACGGAGGTGTAGCGGCGCTCGGGCTCCTTGCGCAGCGCCTTCAGCACGATTTTGTCGAGATCGCCGCGCAGCTGGCGCTGCCGGTCCGGAGGCGCCACCGTCGAGGGCGGGGCAGGCGCCTGGGTGCCCACGATGCGTTCGATCTCCGCCGGGGAGCAGCCGGCGAGGTCGAAGGGCCGCTCCCAGGCCAGCAACTCGTACAGCACGACGCCCAGCGCGTACACGTCGGTCGCCGTCGTCACGGGGGCGTGCTGCACCTGCTCGGGCGCGGCATAGGCGGGCGTCATCACGGCGTGGCCGGTCTGGGTGAGGGCGGGGTCGCCCATCGCGTCGTCCTCGCCCGAGAGCATCTTGGCGATGCCGAAGTCGAGCAGTTTCACCTGGCCGCCCGCCGTCACGAGGATGTTGGCAGGTTTCAGGTCGCGGTGTACAACGAGCTGCCGGTGGGCCGACTGCACCGCGTCGCACGCGGCGCGGATGAGCTGAATCCGATCCTCGGTGGGGCTGTCGTGTACCTCGCAATACTGATCGAGCGGCACCCCATCGACGTATTCCATCGCGAAGTAGGGCTGGCCGTCCTCCGTGAGGCCGCCGTCGAGCAGGCGGGCGATATGTGGGTGCTGCAGGCGTGCCAGGATCTGCCGCTCGCTCTGAAAGCGCCGGACAATCTGCGCAGACCCCGCGCCGCCGCGGATGAGCTTGAGCGCCACCTGCTGCTCAAACTGCCCGTCGGCGCGTTCGGCGAGGAAGACGGCCCCCATGCCGCCGCGGCCCAGCGGCTCCACGATGCGGTACGGCCCCACACGCTCGCCCTCCGCTGGCAAGATGCCGTCCGGTAGCAGATCAGCGGGGAGGGCAATGGCGTCTATCGCAAGGCTGTCAAGTAGCGGATGCGCATCGGCATCCGCCGCGAGCAGGGAACGGACCTCGGCGAGCAAGTCCGGGTCGTCGGCGCACGCCGTTTGCAGGAAGGCATCACGCTCATCCGGATCGCGGTCCAGCGCCGATTCGAAGAGGGTTTGGATCTGGGTCCAGCGGGCCACATCCATGACGGTCACGGGCAAAAGATCGGTGGAAGAACGGGCGGCATGGCAAAGACGCGAGGCATGCCGCTACGTACAAACGCAGGAAAACACGCGCGCACCGATCACTTGGGCGCGTCTTTTTGTGCATCGGGCCCGGACGACGGCCTCATCTCACGGCTCAGCCACGCGCGAGCCAGTCGCCAGTCGTGCCGCACCGTGGGCACCGAGACGTCCAGCACCTCGGCGATTTCTTTCTGCATGAGTCCGCCGAAGAAACGATACGTGACGACCTTCGCCTGCCGCTCATTCAGCTGCTCGAGCCGTTTCAGCGCGTCGTCAAGGTCGATGAGCTCCTCGGCCTGTACGTCGCGGGGGGCCATGCCGTCTTCGAACGTGGCCACGGGTGCCCCGCCGCCGCGCTTCTGCGCATTGCGCTTGTGGGCATAGTTGATCAGGATGCGCCGCATGGAGAGGGCGGCGACGCCCATGAAGTGCGCGCGGTTCTTCCACGTCATGCGGTCCTGCTGCACCAGCTTTTCGTACGCCTCGTGCACGAGAGCTGTCGTGTTCAGCGTGTGGTTGGGCCGCTCGCCGTGCAGCTTGCGACGGGCGAGATCGCGCAGTTCGTCATACACCTGCGGCAGCACGGCATCGACGACGGTGCGATTGCCGCCGGTCAAGTCGTCCAGCAGGGCGGTGAAGGGTTGGGACATGGGCCCGCATTCGGAGGAGGACTGCGGCTCGTAAGAGTACGAGATAATACGAGAAGATAATGTTGGAAGCAACGCAGACCATGCGCTGAGGCAGAGGATGCGCCACTTCGGGACGACAGATGCGCCACATCTTAGGGGATCTCTCCCTCAGCCCAGCGAAACTAGGCACTTTCCTGTGCGCGATCTTGCCACTATAGTTAAGATTATGTGAACGGTTATCGGTTTGAGAGCGTTTTGTTGCGTGAATAGATGAGCGCCGCCCAGACTCGGGCCCCCATTCTTCGTCATACGCAGCACACAGCCATGACCTACCTACGCAGCATCCTGTCCCTTTTCGTTCTGGCCCTGATTTTTGCGGCCTGCGACAGCGCGCCCGGTGTGAACTCCAACGAGAGCCCCGACGGTGCAGCCATCGGCGACTACCTCGCCAGCCTGAATTACGACCCCGACGCGCTCCTCAACGTCCAGCCGAACGACGCTGCCCGCACGCCCATCGACACGACGACGAACGTCGAGCGAGACGGCAACGTCGAGCGCACCTGTACCCGAACCTCGTACAATCTGCAGAACAACTTTGAAGAGGTCGCCATCCTGCGCCCGACGCAAGACGTCATCTGGCCGGGGTCGCTCGTCGAGGCCAACCAGTCGCTCCTCGACGGCCTGCCCGAGCCGGCTCGCTTCGACCGGTCGCCGGTCAAAATCCGCGTCGACCTTCCCGGCATCGGCGAGAACGGGACCAAGACAATCGAACGACCCGACCAGGCCAACGTCCAGAATGCCATCGACGAGGCGCTGGAGTGGTGGAACGCCAACGCCTACGAAGAGGGCTACGTAAACGCCTCTAGTTCGTCGAACCGCATCACGACGTCATACTCGTCGACCCAGGCATCGATGGACGTGGGCCTGAACGTGGCCTGGGCCACCGGCGACGTGCAGTCGCAGTTCAACTACGAGACGTCGGCGGAGCGGCGCGTGGTGATGTCGACGTACAAGCAGGCATTCTACACGGTGAGCTTCGTGCAGGAGAGCGGCGCGCAGCCCGAGGACGTCTTCGGCCCCGACGTGACGCTAGGAGACGTCCAATCCGCCTTCGACGGCGACACGCCGCCCGCGTACGTCGCGTCGGTGACCTACGGGCGGATCATCATGTTTCGGATGGAAACGTCCTCGTCGTACACGTCCGCGGAGGTTGAGGCGGCGTTCCGGTACGCGGCCGGCACGCAGGTCGATGGCGACATGGAGGCGCGCTACCAGAAGATTCTGCAGAGTTCGACCGTGGAGGTGATCACGCTGGGTGGGAACGCGGCGGTGGCCTCAGAGGCCGTCACGGCGCGCTCGGCGGGCGACCTGGAGCCCATCATCACGGGCGAAAACGCAGTCTACTCGCGCGGCAATCCCGGGGTGCCCATCTCGTACGCCGTCAAGTATCTGAAGGACGATCAACTCGCTAAACTCGGCTACACGACCGAGTACACGGCCACCGAGTGCACGTCGGTGCAGACGCGCAACACCGTCACGATGACGCTCGACCGGTTTTTCGTGCGGAAGGACTGCGACGGTATCGAAGGCGACGGGGAGTTTTCGTTCCGCGCCATCGTGCAGAACGGCCCCACACGCGAGAAAGACATCTCCCGCTCGGGCATCCTCGGCGACGGCGATAGCATTATCCTCAACGAAGAGGTGGTGTTCGACGCCGATCGCACCCCGGGCTACGAGTTCGCCGTTACCTTTTACAGCACGGAAACGGACCGCGACCTCTTCACGGGCGCGTTCCCCGACTCACGCATGGACAACCGGCGCGCCGTAAAACGACACGAGTTTACGTCGTCGGGATGGACCAACCTGAAAGGCGGCGCCCGAATCGTGCTCGTGAACGGCAGCCGGAACTGTCAGGCCGAGCTCTTTTACTCGGTGGGGGTGATATGACGGAAAGGTGGTGTATCGCATAGGCGGAGTGTGAGAAGGCCGCGGGCCCAGCGCTCGGGGCCTTTCCACTGCGGGACCCCGTGTACCATTCCAGTGGGGAAAGGTGGCCGACAGGGTCGGGGTTATTCAGTCTGCCCCTCTGCCTGCCCGACGTGGCGGAGCACGTCGGGCACGCTGTCGGGGGTGACGGAGATGGTATCGATGCCGGCCTCGACCAGGAACTCCGCGAACTCGGGATAGTCGCTCGGGGCCTGCCCGCAGATGCCCACCGGGCGCCCGGCGGCATGGGCGTCCTCGATCAGCTCCCCAATGCGCCGCCTCACCGCCGGGTTGCGCTCATCGAAGAGGTGGGCCAGCCGCTCCGCGTCGCGCCCCACGCCCAGCGTGAGCTGGGTCAGGTCGTTGGTGCCGATGGAGAAGCCATCGAACCGCTCCGCAAACCTGTCGGCCAGGGCGATGTTGGCCGGGATCTCGGCCATCACGTACACCTCCAGTCCATTTGTGCCGCGCTCGAGGCCGTGGTCGGCCATGACGTCGAGCACGCGATCGGCCTCCTCGGGCGTGCGGCAGAAGGGCACCATGGCCACGACGTTGGTGAAGCCCATCTCGTCGCGGACCCGCTTCAGGGCCCGGCACTCCAGCGCAAAGCCCTCGCGGTAGTCGTCGCTGTAGTAGCGGGAGGCCCCGCGCCAGCCGAGCATCGGATTCTCTTCGTGCGGCTCGAACGCCTGGCCGCCAATGAGGTCGGCGTACTCGTTCGTCTTGAAGTCGCTGAGACGCACGATGACGGGGTGCGGGTGCTGGGCGGCGGCAATCGTGGCGATGCCGCGCGAGAGGTGGTCCACGAAGTACTCGCCCTTGTCGTCGTAGCCCTGCGTGAGCTCTTCGATGCGGCGCCGGGTGAGCTTGTCTTGCACCTGGTCGAAGGCCACGAGGGCCATCGGGTGCACCTTGATGATGTTGTTGATGATGTACTCCATGCGGGCGAGGCCGACGCCTTCGACGGGCAGCTTCCACCAGTCGAGCGCCGCGGACGGGCTCGCAAGGTTGAGCATAACCCGCGTGTCGGTGTCCGGAAGGGCGTCGAGGTCGATCTCGTCGGTCTCGAAGCCCAGCTCGCCATCGTAGACGTGGCCCTGGTCGCCGTCGGTGCAGGAGAGGGTGATGGTCTGGTCGTCGGACAGTGTCGTGGTGGCGTCGCCGCAGCCGATGACGGCTGGAATGCCGAGCTCGCGGCTCACGATGGCGGCGTGGGAGGTGCGCCCGCCGCGGTCCGTCACCACCCCGCCGGCCCGCTCCAGAATGGGGCCCCAGTCGGGGTCGGTCATCTCGGTCACGAGAATGTCGCCGTCTTCAAAGCGCTCGCCCTCCTCGACGCTGTTGAGCACGCGGACAGTGCCGGACACGACCGACTTGCCAATTCCCGTTCCCGATACCAGCCGCGTCCCATCTTCGGTGAGCCGGTAGGTCTGTAGTGTGCCGGCGGCCTGCCGGGACTGTACGGTCTCGGGGCGGGCCTGCACCACGAACAGGTCGCCGCTGTCGCGGTCGCGGGCCCATTCTACGTCCATGGGCCGATCGTAGTGCTCCTCGATGATGCGTCCCCACCGGGCCAGCGTCAGGGTCTCGTCGTCGGACAGCACGTAGCTGTCCTGTTCCTCCGCGGTGGTCGGCACGGTGGCGGTGCCACCCTCCCCCGTCGACACAATTTTCTGTTCCTGGTCGCCCTTCGTTTTCTCCAGGATGGGGGTCAGCGACGCATCGTCCACGAATGGCGTGTAGACGGTGTACTGATCGGGGTTCACGATGCCCTTCACGACGCTTTCCCCGAGCCCGTACGCCGCGTTGATGACGGTGGTGTCGGGGAAGCCGGTCTCCGGGTCAATCGTGAAGAGGACGCCCGACTTGTCGGCCCGGACCATCTTCTGGATGCCCACCGACAGGGCCACCTCGTGATGGTCGAACCCCTGCTTTTCGCGGTAGCCGATGGCGCGGTCGGTGAAGAGGGAGGCAAAGCACCGCTTGCAGGCCGTGAGCACGGCGCTGGCCCCGCGCACATCCAAATAGCTTTCCTGCTGCCCCGCGAAGCTGGCGTCGGGCAGATCCTCGGCCGTGGCACTGCTGCGCACCGCGACGTCGACCGCGTCGGTCCCGTAGGCGGCGCCGAGGGCATGGTACGCCTCCCGGATCGCCTCGGCCACGCCGTCGGGGAAGCGGCCATTCCGAATCTGCGTGCGGATGGACGTACCGGTCTCGCTGAGCGACTGCTCCCCGGCGGTCCACGCGTCGAGCTCCGCCCGAATGTGTTCGGGCAGGCCATTGGCCTTCAAGAACCGCCGGTAGGTGTCGGCGGTCGTGGCGAACCCGTCGGGCACGCGGATGCCACGCTTCTTTAGCGCGCCAATCATTTCCCCGAGGGACGCATTCTTGCCGCCGACCCGGGCAACATCCGCACTGCCGAGCGTGTCGAGCCAACGAATGACGTCTGCCTGTGATGCTGTTTGCGCTCTGGGCATCGGGACGAAAAGGGATCGTGTGTCAGAGAATCGACGAGGAA
This sequence comes from Salinibacter sp., assembly GCF_036626415.1. GTDB lineage: Bacteria > Bacteroidota > Rhodothermia > Rhodothermales > Salinibacteraceae > Salinibacter. The sequence continues at coordinate 7,889 of NZ_JAZKRW010000064.1, read as the reverse complement.
CGACAAGCAGGACGGCGCGGGCGGTGCAGGGGCCGTGCATGCCCCTGAACGGTGGGCGAACCCCCCAGTACGCCTCGTGTAAAATGCGTCCTACACCAACAAAATTCGGAACTGGGGCTCAATCTTGAAAGCGCTTCCAAACATTGTCACGAGATCGTAGAGAAGCCGAGAGGTCGGGGGGGTGCCGTCGTCTCGTCTCTTCAGGGCGCGGGACCACCGGGATTTCCCCCAAACTTACAAACCGTTTCCATACCGAGAGGTACCACAAGTTGTGCTGTCATTATGTTCGACAAAATTGCCTCTTGGAGCCGGGGCGTCCTCTGGGGACTGAGGCGTTACTCCAAGCACAGCACGAGGCCTCGACACACCTCTTCTTTCACAGACCGAGAGACACATGGATCACAAGGAAGGACAGTACAAAGTCCGCGACCTGAGCCTGGCCGATGAGGGCCGCAAGCGCATCGAATGGGCCGAGAGCCGGATGCCGGTGCTCATGGAGCTCCGCGAAGAATTTGCCGACGAGAAGCCGTTTGAGGGCTACAAGATCAGCGGGTGCCTGCACGTCACGAAGGAGACGGCGGTGCTCGTCGAGACGCTGCAGGCCTGCGGCGCGGAGGTGGCGTGGAGCGGCTGCAACCCGCTCTCGACGCAGGACGACATCGCCGCCGCGCTCGCCAACGGGGGCACCGAGATCTACGCCTGGCACGGCCTCGACACCGACGACTTTTACTGGTGCATCGAGCGGACGATCGATACGCCGCCGCACCTCACGCTCGACGATGGGGCGGACCTCATCTTCACCGTTCACTCCGACCATCCGGAGATGGCCGACCACATCATCGGCGGCTCCGAGGAGACCACCACGGGTGTGCATCGGCTCCGCGCCATGGACAATGATGGGGAGCTGCAGTACCCGGTCTACGCCGTCAACGACGCGGAGACGAAGTGGGACTTCGACAACGTCTACGGCACGGGTCAGAGCACAATCGATGGCATCCTGCGCGCGACCAGCACGCTCATCGCGGGCAAAAACTTCGTCATCGCCGGCTACGGCCACTGCGGCCGCGGCGTCGCCACCCGCGCGAAAGGCATGGGCGCCAACACGATCGTGACGGAAGTGAAGCCCGCGAAGGCGCTGAAGGCCACCCTCGACGGTCATCAGGTGATGAGCATGGACGAGGCCGCCGAGAAGGGCGACATCTTCGTCACGGCCACCGGCATGAAGGACGTGATTCGGGGCCGCCACTTCCTGAAGATGAAGGAGGGCGCGATCGTCGCCAACACGGGCCACTACGACGTGGAGCTCAATCTCAAAGAGCTCGCCGAGCTCTCCACCGACGCCCGCGAGGTCCGCGAGAACAACCGCGAGTACACGATGGAGAACGGCAAGCGCGTGTACGTCCTCGGCGACGGCCGCCTGGTGAACCTGGCCGCCGCGGAGGGGCACCCGAGCGAGGTGATGGACATGAGCTTCGCCAATCAGTTCCGCGCCCACCTCGACCTCGTCCAGCGCCACGAATCGGAGGCGATGCTGGAGGACAAGGTGTACGACATCCCGCAGGAGATGGACGACGAGATTGCGGAGGTGAAGCTGCGCACGATGGGCATCCAGATCGACGGCCTCTCCGAGGACCAGGAGCACTACGCCACGGACTACTCGGCTGGCACGTAGACACGGAGGAAGCGGAGCGTCGATTCGCCCCGCCATCCGACGAACATGAAAGCGCCGCTTTGGGGCCGATTTGGGTCCCGAAGCGGCGTTTTTCTGTTGCAGACCCGGAAACTGTATGTACTGGTGCGAACGGGACCTCAAGAGGGAAGTATGAATGTCTCGCATACGCCCCGTCCTCTCTCCTCACAGCGACTGAATCCCATGCCTACAGTAGCCACGCCGGCCCAGGAGCATCAGGAGCAGTGGGACGAGATTACCGCGGATCCTACGCTGCGGGACCTCCCCTATAAGGTTGAGACCAATGCACAAGGCCAGATCGTCTTGAGTCCACACACAAACCACCACTCCGATCTCCAAGGGGCTGTCCAGGAGCTTCTTCGGACCTACGCACCAGACGGGCATGCTCCTCCCGAATATGCACTTGCCACGCCTCGGGGCGTCAAGGCGCCCGACGTGGTCTGGATGAGCCCCGGTCGACGAAAGGAGATGCGAGAGACCGGGGATCCGTCGACGCTGGCGCCGGAGATTTGCGTGGAGGTCATGAGCGAGTCAAACACCGAGGAAGAAATGCAAGAAAAGCGGTCCCTCTACCGAGAAATCGGCGCCGAGGAGGTGTGGGTGGTCGGGCCGGAGGGAGACATTCGATTCTTCGGGGACGAAGAGCGGCAGGCCTCCGCGCTCGTCCCGGATTTCCCGACAGAGGTGTAGCGTCGTCGGGGGTCGCATCCTCAGCGACGCGAGATGCCCCGCACCGAGAGTCTGCCTTGGTTTTGGGTCGGATCGCGAGAGCGAGAATTAACGGAGTGAAACTCGCAGCCCGCCAAGGCCGCGCGTGAGGCCGAAAGGTAAATTAAAATAGATCCTAAAGGCATTGGTCAAAGTCATTTTGAGTGACCAAAAACCGGAGGGAGGCAAGAGTCGAAGATTCCCCTTGGATTCGGCGCAAGTGGTCCCCTGAAGCGCCTCCGCCCGTCTTTTGAGAGGTTCGCTCCAGGAGCATGCGGTCACTGCGCTCCCAGCGCCCCGAATCCGCTACGCTCCGCTCGGAACGACTTGATTTGTAGCCCATCTTTGCTGGCCTCCTTAGCACGAGGAAACGAGAAAGTGGGCGAACCGTCGTTTCTTTTTTGCTGGACGTGGGCTTACTTTGGAAACTCATGATGCCATCGGTGAGCAGTGGGGCAGCCCCCAGCCGGTCTCGTTCTGACACGATTTCTCTGACACGACTGCATCGCGACGCCCATGACGGAACTCCGGTACCTTCCCGATGACGACGACGTCACCACCTTCACCGCGGCCGTCGTGGACGCGACCGACGACTACATCGTCCTGGACGGCACGTATTTCTATCCGGAGGGCGGGGGGCAGCCCGCCGACCACGGCATGCTGCATTGGGACGGCGGATCGGCCGACGTCACCGACGTGCAGAAGGAGCACGGGGCGGTGCGGCACTACATTGACAACCAGGAGGGAGAGCTGCCGGAAGACGGAGACACGGTGAGCGGCCAGATCGATGAGGCGCGCCGCCGGGCGCTTCGCCGCATGCACACGGCCCAGCATGTGCTGTCGAAAGTGGTGCTCGACGTGTTTGGGGCGCAGACGGCCGGCAACCAGATCCACGCGGACCGCTCACGGATCGACTTCGAGCCCGCCGACTTCTCCGACGAAGACGTGGCCCTCATTGAGGACCGCACCAACGTGGCGATCGAGCAGGACCTGCCCGTGGAGAAGCAGGAAATGGATCGCGCCAAGGCCGAAGAGCAGACCCCCGACGGCCGGGGATTGCTCGACCTCATCCCCGACCACGTGGACCCGCTCCGTATGGTCCGGATTGGGGACCTCGACCTGTGTCCGTGCGGAGGGACCCACGTCGATCACACCCGCGAGATCGGACGCATCCGGATCACCAACCGCACGTCGAAGGGGGCCGACGTAGACCGGATCGAGTTTGAACTAGAGGACTGATGGGGCGTCCATGGTCCCACGCCCCGTGCTCACCGCCTGTTGTTTCTTGCTTGACCGCCGGCCTCCATGTCCGTCACCGCTCACGCTCCGGGGAGCGTCACCCCCATCTTCGTCCCGCGCGACGGCCAATCCTCGCTCGGCATCAGCTTTGCCACGGCCGACGGGGTCACGGCGACCGTCGAGAGCACCCGCGATCCCTTGATCTACCTGGACGATCGCCCGGCCGAGGTGGAGCCGGTCACGGGCGTCCTCGACCGGCTCGACGTGACCGCCACGGTGCGCCTTGATACGGAGGTGCCCATCGGCTGCGGCTTTGGGGCCAGCGGCGCGGCCACCCTCGCCACGGCCCTCGCCGCCAACGAGCGGTTCGGCCTGGGCCACGACCGCGAAGCCCTCGTGGAAATGTCTCACCGGGCGGAGGTCGAGGCCGGGACCGGCCTCGGAGACGTCTTCATTCAAGACCGGGGCGGGCTTGTGTGGAACGTCGGCGACGGCCTGGGGCACGCCGCCCGCACCACGCGGATTGCGTACGAGAGCTTCGGCGGCATTACGACCGCCGCGGTGCTGGGGGACGAGGGGACGATGGAGAACATTCGAGCGGCGGGCCGAGACGTGCTGGCCCGCCTCCAGCCCGACGGGCCGATCGAGGACCTCTTTGAAGCGTCCTGGCGGGTGGCCCAGGAGACCGGCCTCGCCACGGATCGCGTGGCGGACGCTGTGGCGGCGGTCCGGGCGGCGGGCGGCGCGGCAACGATGGCCCTGATTGGGGACACGGTCGTTGCGACGGAGGCCAACGGTGTCCTCGACCAGGAAACGCGCATCACCCCGGACGGGGCCGCCCTTCGATAGTCGACACGATCCCCACGCAACTGGCCAGCCATGAACGCCTCCACCGCCCCCCAAACGGCCTCCCTCTCGGCACTCCTCATCGGCGTCCTCGTGGCGCTGGGGCTGTCGGGGTGTGCCCCGGGACAAGGACCGGACCGGACGGAAATCCTGTGGGACACCTGGGGGGTGCCGCACGTCTACAGTGCGAACACCGACTCGCTGATGTACGCGTTCGGCTGGGCGCAGATGCGGGCCCACGGCGACCGCGTGCTGCGGCTGTACGGAGAAGCGCGGGGCCGAGCCGCCGAGTACTGGGGCGAAGCACACCTCGCCTCGGACCGGCGCGTGCGGACCCTGGAGCTGCCCGAGCATGCGCGACGGTGGGCCGACGACCAGGACATGCCGTTCGGCGGCTACGTGGAGGCGTTCGTGGCCGGCATGAACGCGTACGCCGAGGCCCACCCCGACCGCATTGCCGAGGCCCGGACGGCCGTGTTGCCCGTGCAGCCGACCGACGTGTTTGCCCACACCCTGCGCACCGTCCACGCCACGTTCGTGGCCGGGGGAGACCTGCAGCGGACGCGGCAGTGGCGGCGCGCCGGCTCGAACGCGTGGGCCGTTGGGCCGTCCCGCAGCGCGAGCGGCAACGCGATGCTGCTCACGAACCCACATCTGTCGTGGGGCGACCGGTTCACGTGGTTCGAGGCGCAGCTCAGAGGGCCGGACGTTGACGCGTACGGGGCCGCGCTCCTCGGCATGCCGTTCCCGGCCGTCGCGTTCAACGACCGCCTCGGGTGGACCCACACCGTCAATCCCATCGACGCCTCGGACCTTTACCGCCTGTCTCTCGCCGGGGACGGGTACCGGTGGGACGGAACGGTGCGCCCGTTCAACACGGACACCAAGGTGCTGAAGGTGAAACAGCCCGACGGGTCCCTCCGGGCCGATACGATGACGGTGCGGCGGTCGGTGCACGGGCCCGTCGTGGGGCAGAGGGACGGTGAGGCCTTGGCACTTCGCGTCGCGGGCCTGACCCAGTCGAAGCTGTTCGAGCAGTACTGGCGTATGCTCCGCTCTACCAATCTATCGCAGTTTGAGGCCGCCCTCCGTCGGCAGCAGATGCCGATGTTTAACACCGTTTACGCCGACGCGGACGGCCACATCCTGTATCACTTCGGCGGGCGGGTGCCGACGCGCACCCGGGGCGGCTGGGACTACTGGCAGGGCGTGGTGCCGGGGGACACGTCCGCGACGCTGTGGAATTCGGTCCACGACTACGAGGATCTGCCCCGCGTCGTCGACCCGCCGAGCGGGTGGGTGCAGAACGCCAACGAGCCGCCGTTCACCGCCACGCTGCCGCCGCGGGTGGACTCGGCGGAAGTTCCGGCGTACATGACGCCCCGCGTTCCGGAGAAGTCCGCCTACATGTTTCGGCCCCAGCGCTCGATCGAGATGCTCGCCGGGGACTCCTCGATCACGCTTGCGGAGCTGCAGGCCTACAAGAATGACACCCGCATGCTCGCCGCGGACCGGCTCCTGGACGACCTCCTTCCGGCGGCGCGGGCCTCCGGCAGCGAGCCTGCACGGCGCGCGGCGGCGGTGCTGGCCGACTGGGACCGGACCGCCGACGCGGAGAGTCAGGGAAGCGTGCTGTTTGCCCGCTGGCTGCGCGCGATGGTGGAGGGGCAAGAAGAGCCCTTCGCTACGCCGTACCGGCCGAGTGCCCCTCGCACGACGCCGGACGGCCTTGCCGATCTAGAGGCGGCCGTCCAGATCCTTGAGACAGCGGCCCAGCAGGTGCGGCAGCAGCACGATTCTCTGACCGTCGCGTGGGGGGCGGTGCACCGCCTCGTCGGCCCGAGCGGGGCGTACCCGGCGTCCGGGAGCGATGGGCTGTTCGGCACCTTCCGCGTCCTAAAATACGGAGAGATGGAGGGCGGCCGCCGCCGCGCACGCTTCGGCGACTCGTACGTAGCGCTCACCGAGTTTACCGAGGACGGCCCGCGGGCGAAGGCGCTGCTGCCCTACGGCAATGCCTCGCAGCCCGGATCGCCGCACCGGGGCGATCAGCTCCGGCTCTACGCCGAGAAGGAAATGCGCCCCGTCTGGCACTCCCGCGACAGCGTGCGTGCCCATCTCGAGCGCCGGGAGACGTTCTGAGAACCGAAGGGGTTGGTTTTCCCTCGTGATTTAGGGCTCCGAGCGGCCGCGACGGTCTGCAGGTCGGTGCTCGGTCGTGCGACCCGATTCAAAATCGAACCCACCGCTGAAGCGACGACCCAGGGCCGCGCGCATCTTCTGTGTACGGGGCATCAACCCGCCGTGAATTAGGGCGCGGCTGGGGACGATTGGTACAAGTATGGGTTTGAGTAGTGCGTCGCTCTCTCGTTTTCACTCCGTCCTGTCAGTCCACAATGTCTACGTTCGAAGAACGCCTGATTGAACGCCTTGGCCTGGAGTCCCTGGACCGCCGTCTCGCCGGGTGGATGCAGCGCAATGGGCTTTTCATTCTGCGGGTTGGGCTGGCCGCAGTCTTCATCTGGTACGGGATCCTGAAGCCCTTCGGCATGAGCCCCGCCGCGGAGCTGGTGCGTCGCACGGTCTACTTTGTCCCGCCGGACCTCTTCATTCCCATCTTGGGCTGGTGGGAGGTGGCCATCGGGGTGGGCCTCCTGTACCGCCCCCTCAACCGCACCGCCATCTTTCTCCTGTTTCTGCAGATGCCGGGCACGCTCCTTCCGCTCGTGCTGCTGCCGGAGGTCTGCTTTACGCACATTCCCTGGGGCCTCACGCTGGAGGGGCAGTACATTGTCAAAAACGCCGTCCTGATCGGCGCGGCGCTCGTGGTGGGGGGCACCGTTCGCGAGCGCACAGACACGATAGAGACGGGTGTCGAGATGGAGGACCCCGCATGATGGGACATACGGGGCTGTGCGCTCCCCAATCCCTGATCACCAAGCCCTGATCAGCGGATCAACGGTCTCGGCTGCGACGCTATACGTCCCAGGTCAAAATGTCCTCCTCTGACTTTTCTTTGTCTTCCCACGCCTCGGCGTCCTCGAGGGGGCCGGTTTTCTCGGTGACGTTGTAGCCCAGCTCGCGCCACTGGTTGGACAGGTACTCATTCCACTGAATGTAGTGCTCCTGGTCCTCGGGCAACTGGTCGTCCGGGTAGATGGCCTCGACCGGGCAGACCGGGACGCAGGCGTTGCAGTCGATGCACTCGTCGGGCTGGATGGCCAGGAAGTTCGGGCCCTCGTAGAAGCAGTCCACCGGGCAGACCTCCACGCAGTCGGTGTACTTGCAGTTGATGCAGGGCTCGGTAACAACGTAGGGCATACGGAGGCGGAAGGGCCGATGAAAACGCTTGGGGCAACAGGGCGAAAAGTCCGTGGTGTGGTAGTCCGGCCGAAAAGTGCGGTTC
>NZ_JAZKRW010000063.1:0-16959 GCF_036626415.1 Salinibacter sp. | reverse complement strand
GGGACATACGGTCGGGGCCGGGGTCGTGACCGACATCCTGGACTAGGACCTTTGCGACGTCAAGGGGCGGCGGTGATGGCCGCTTTCCTGTTTGCCTACACACTGCATTCGAAAACTGATACGGACACATGGCTGCGCAGCAGGACATACGGATCAAGCTCAAGTCGTACGACCACACGCTGATTGACAAGAGCGCGGAGAAAATTATCCGCACGGTCAAGTCGACCGGCGCAGTCGTGAGTGGTCCAGTGCCGCTGCCGACCGAGAAAAAGGTCTACACGGTTCTGCGAGGCCCCCACGTGGACAAGAAGAGCCGAGAGCAGTTTGAGCGGCGTCACCACAAGCGCCTCATCGACATCCTTTCGTCGAGCAGCGACACGGTGGACTCGCTCATGCAGCTCGAACTGCCCAGCGGCGTGGACGTCGAGATCAAGGTGTGATGCCGTTAGGTTTTTCCCGACTGGTTCCTGTGGGCGCTTTCGGGGTCCTCCTCTTTGCCGGAAGCCTTGTGCTCGCTGGCTGTGACGGGGCGGGATCGAAGCAGGCTTCTCTCTATGAACGGCTTGCCCAAAAATGGACGGTTGAGCGTGTGGAGGAGGCACTCATTCCTCCGAACCGGCTCGACAGCGTCCAAGTGACTTTTCGCCAGGATGAAGACGGAAGAGAGTACCGAATTTCAAGACAGTACGCCCCGGACTCGACAGAGACTTTGGTTGAAGGAGCTGTCGTCCTGGGTCGTAACAATGAACTGCGGATGGTGTCGGGGTTTGAACGTGTTGTCTCTTGGGATTTCGAGTTTCAAGGGACTCAGGCAGTGTTTGACGTACAGTCAGGCTCCCTTGCATTCCTCAACGCTTTGACTTCGGGCGGGGCCCGCAGTCCAAACATGAAATTGAGGCTCGCGCCTGTTGACGAGTAGGCCCGGTGCGGGTCTTGCCAACGATGGACGTACCATTGCACGGAGATCAGACCTATGAGTAGCGGATTGATCGGAAAAAAGGTTGGAATGACCAGCGTCTTCGACGACGATGGCAACAACGTTGCCTGCACGGTCGTCGAGGCGGGGCCCAACGTCGTCACTCAGGTGAAGACGGAGGAGCCCGACGGCTACAACGCGGTCCAGCTTGCTTTCGAAAACGTGAAAGAGAAAAATGTGACGCAGGCCATGCTGGGCCATTTCGAAAAGGCCGGCTGTCCCCCGAAGCGCGTGCTTTCTGAGTTTCGCGACTTTGGGGAGGACGTGGAGCTTGGTGACACCGTCCGCATCGAAGATCTTTTCCGGGAGGGCGAGCGGATCGATGCAGTAGGGGTCTCGAAGGGCAAAGGCTTTCAGGGCGTTGTGAAGCGACACGGGTTCAGTGGCGTCGGCATGATGACGCACGGCCAGTCGGACCGTCAGCGGCACCCCGGGTCGATTGGGGCGTCGGCAGATCCCTCGCGTGTGTTCAAGGGCATGCGGATGGCAGGCCAGACCGGGGGAGAACGCACCAAGATTCAAAACCTCCGTGTGGTTCGGATTCTGCCGGACCAGAACGCCATTCTCGTGCACGGCTCCGTGCCGGGCCCGAAAAGTGAATATGTGGAGCTGCACAAGAAATAGACGCTGTGAGCGGCCCCTGCTCCTGCATCGACGTACTGTGAACTTTTGAGGCCACGAAGCCATGAACGTTGAAATCTACCAAGAAGACGGGGTGGAGTCGGGGGACACTGCCGACCTCGACCCGACGGTCTTCGACATTGAGCCGAATGACCACATCATTTGGCTGGACGTAAAGCGCATCCAGGCGCATCAGCGTCAGGGGACCAGCAAGACCAAAGAGCGGAGCGAGGTGCGGGGGTCTGGGCGAAAGCTTTACCGCCAGAAGGGGACCGGGAACGCTCGGGTGGGGGATGCGCAGTCGCCCATCCGCCGTGGAGGGGGGCGGGCCCACGGGGCGCGGCCTCGCGACTATACCCACGACCTAAACAAGAAAGAGAAGCGATTGGCCCGGCGATCGGCCCTGTCCTACAAGGCTGCGAACGACAACGTGCGGGTCGTTGAAGACTTTTCGCTGGAGCGCCCCAACACCCGCGAGCTGGGTGACCTCTTCGATCTGCTGGACGTGGCGGGACAAGACATTTTGCTCGCGACCACCGAGGTGGAGCGAGAAATTTACCTCAGTGCCCAGAACCTCCCGGACGTAAATGTGCAGGAGGTGCACAGTGTTAACACCGTTGACATTCTGGACGCCGACGTCGTGCTGCTCCAGGAAGGGGCGCTTGAGTGGCTAACAGACGTGCTCTCGACCGACGAGGCGGTGCCGGCCTAGTGGCGGCACGCCCGTTCCCGACATCCTTGTGCATTCCCCAACGAGCAGCGTTGATTCATGAGCAAACGCGTACTGATTCGCCCCTACGTGACCGAAAAGACCACGCAGCAGATGCAGGAGGGAAAATACTCCTTCATGTGTGGGCTCGACGCCACAAAGATTGAAATCCGGAGGGCCGTGGAGAATCGCTACCCGGGGGTTGAGGTGGAGGATGTGCGGACCCAGGTCGTGCCGGGAAAGCGCCGCCGCCAATTCCGCGACGGCAACATGATTGAGGGGCGGACCTCCGGCTTCAAGAAGGCCATCGTCGCCCTGGATCCCGAAGGGGAACAGATTGACTTCTTTGAGGGCATTTGACCGTCCGCGCCTGAGCTTTGTACGACCTTTCAACCTTGAGACTTGAGCGCCATGTCCATTAAGAAGAGAAAGCCGACCATAAACAGTCAGCGCCAGTACTCGGTGGACGATGGGGAAGACATCACCACCACCGAGCCGGAGCGCAGCCTGCTGGAGCCGCTCTCCAGCAGCGGCGGGCGCAACAACCAGGGCCGCATGACAATGCGCTACCGGGGGGGCGGCCACAAGCGTCGCTACCGGAAGGTGGACTTCAAGCGGCGCGACAAGGACGGCATTCCGGCCTCGGTGAAGACGATCGAGTACGATCCGAACCGGTCGGCCCGAATCTCACTGCTTGCGTACGCCGACGGCGAGAAGCGATACATCGTGACGCCCGACGGCCTGGAGGTGGGGGACACGGTCATGAACGGCCCGAAGGCCCAGGCCGAGGTGGGCAATTGCCTGTCGCTGACCAACATCCCGCTCGGGACAGAGGTGCACTGCATCGAGATGACGCCAGGAAAGGGGGCCCAGATGGCCCGTGCCGCTGGCACGCACGCCCAATTGACGGCCCGAGAAGGGGACTACGCCACCCTGTCGCTGCCCAGTGGCGAAACCCGTCTGGTCCCGTCGAAGTGCCGGGCGACCGTCGGAACGACGAGCAACGTCGAGCACGAAAACGTGGTGCTTGGGAAGGCCGGGCGCAAGCGTTGGCTTGGCCGGCGCCCCCGAACGCGCGGTGTGGCGATGAACCCGATCGACCATCCCATGGGTGGCGGTGAGGGCCTGAAGTCCGGAGGCCATCCCCGCTCCCGAAAGGGCGTTCCAGCAAAAGGGTACAAGACGCGCAAGCGCAACAAGGAGTCGAACAAGTACATCATCCGGCGCCGCTCGGAATCGAAGAAGGGGAGGAAGTAGCGCGCTGTCTCCTGCCCAGGGACGCCCCGCCTCCGAGCCGCCCACACTCTAGGATTCAAAAGCACCTGACGCCATGCCTCGCTCCCTACGCAAAGGCCCGTACGTTTATTACAAGCTGCAGCGCAAGGTCGACGCGCTTAACGAGTCCGACGAAAAGAAGGTGATCAAGACCTGGAGCCGAGACTCCATTATTACGCCGGACTTCGTCGGCCACACGTTCGCCGTTCACAACGGACACCAGTTCATTCCGGTGTATGTAACGGAAAACATGGTGGGCCACAAGCTCGGTGAGTTCGCTCCGACGCGCACCTTCGAGGAGCACTCGCAGGCGAAGGTGGATCAGCGCATCCGCAAGCCGGGACAGTAGCCCGCGCCGGCCGCACTGGCCAGAGGCCGGTGCAGGCACACGCTCTGCTCCGCGACCCCGACTTTCCCCGCAAACCGCACGACGAGACATGCAAGCCCGAGCCGTTCGCAAGCACATCCGGAGCTCTCCCCTCAAGATGCGTCGCGTCATCAACCTGGTGCGTGACCGGAGCGTGCCGGAGGCCGTCGCGATTCTGGACTACATGCCACAGAAGGTGACTGGCGTCGTGGAGAAGACAATCCGCTCTGCCGTGTACAATCTGATGGACCAGTACGATGAGCGCTTCGACGAAGGCGCCCTGCAGTTGAAGGAAATCCGGGCCGACGAAGGCCCTACCTTCCAGCGCCACCAGGCGCGCGCTCGGGGCCGGGCCGCGCCCATCCGCAAGCGCACCACCCACTTGAAGGTGGTCGTGGCGGTTGAAGAGGAGGAGCCCGAAGAGGCAGCCGCGTAACCCGACTGTTGTTTCCGACATCACACGTTGCTCTCCGAACTAACACTAGGTACACACCCGTGGGCCAGAAAACACACCCCATCGGCTTTCGCCTCGGCGTCATCCGGGGTTGGGACTCCAACTGGTATTCCGAGACCAACTTCCAGGAGAAGCTCGTCGAAGACGAAGAGCTGCGCCGCTACCTGCACACGCGTCTGAAGCGGGCCGGCCTGAGCCGGGCCGTCATTGAGCGCACGCCGGAGCGGGTGATCCTTACCCTCCACACGAGCCGTCCCGGTGTCGTGATCGGGCGGGGGGGCTCCGAGGTTGAGAAGCTCAAGGGCGAGCTCGAAACCCTCACGGGGAAGGACATCCAGATCAACATCAGTGAGATCAAGCGGCCCGAGCTTGACGCGACGCTCGTGGCCAAGAACATTGTGCAGCAGCTGGAGGGCCGCATTTCCTTCCGGCGGGCCATGAAGCAGGCCATGCAGGCCGCCATGCGCATGGGGGCCGAGGGCATCCGCATTCGTGCGGCCGGGCGCCTCGGCGGGGCCGAAATGGGGCGCACGGAGGAGTATATGGAGGGCCGCGTGCCGCTCCACACGATCCGTGCGGACATCGACTTTGCCCAAGAGACCGCCCTTACAATTTACGGCACGATTGGCGTCAAGGTGTGGATTCACCGCGGCGAGATCCTCGGTAAGCCGGACCTGAGTCCGAACGTGCAGGCGCAGCAGCGCAAGATGAAGGAGTCGCCCCAGCAGCGCCGCCAGCGTCGGGGAGGCTCCTGACGCGAATCGTTGATCCTCTCGTTCTCGACCCACACGCACCCGCTTCGCAAGATCCATGCTCGAGCCGAAACAGACGAAACACCGGAAGGTCCAGCGCAACCAGGGCCAGAAGCGAAACAAGTACGCGGTCAAAGGCACCCGCCTCAGTTTTGGCGACTATGGCCTGAAGGCACTTGAGAAGGGAGAGATCACCAGTCGCCAGCTGGAGGCGGCCCGCGTGGCGATCAATCGCTATCTCAAGCGAGACGGGAAGGTGTGGATCCGCGTCTTTCCGGACAAGCCCAAAACCAAGACGCCGGCCGAGACCCGCATGGGGAAAGGAAAGGGGGAGCCTGAGCACTTTGTGGCGCCCGTGCAGCCCGGCAATGTCATCTTTGAGGTTGGAGGCGGTGCCGATGAAGAGTCGGCGCGGGAGGCCCTCCGCCTGGGCAAGCACAAACTGCCGATCAAAACGAAATTTGTGGTCCGCCCGGGCTCTCGCGCCGAGGAGTAATCCATCGCGTGCGTGTTCGGGACCGTTCACCCAAGCCATTCAGACCCATGGACGCCGACCAGATTCGAGACCTTAACATCGCGGAGATTGAAACGCGGATCGACGAGGAGGAGGAAGAGCTGGAGGAGCTACAGTTCCAGCACGCCATCCGGGGACGCTTAGAAAACCCGATGCTCCTCCGCACGAAGCGTCGTCTCATCGCCCGCCTGAAGACCATCCGCAACGAGAAGCAAGCCGCCGAGGAGGAGCCGGCGTAACCCGGCCTGGCACACCCGCCGATGCACCCATTCAGACGAGCAAATTGCCGATAGGGCGTTATGGAGCAGACCGAAGAGCAGACCGATACACACACCGACGAGCAGGACGAGAGCGTTGACCGCAACGACCGCAAGGAGCGCATTGGGGTTGTCGAGTCGGCCAAGATGGACAAGAGCATCACCGTGTCCGTCCGCCGCCAGATGAAGCACCCGATGTACGGGAAGTATCTGGAGCGCTCCTCTACCTTCATGGCCCACGACGAGGAGGAGGCGGCGGAAGAGGGGGACACCGTCCGGATCATGGAGACACGCCCCATCAGTAAGAACAAGCGCTGGCGCCTCGTCGAGGTTATTGAGCGCGCCAAGTAAGCCGACCCTTCGCACGGACGGCCCGGAGCGGGCTGCCCCTACGTGGCCTTTCAACTTCGAACCCTGAACCCGGACGACACCCATGATTCAACAAGAGACGCGACTCAACGTGGCCGACAACAGCGGGGCCAAGGAGGTCCAGTGCATCCGCGTGCTCGGTAGTAGCGGACGCCGCTACGCGGGCATCGGAGACCAGATTGTGGTTTCCGTCAAGTCGGCCATCCCGAGTGGAGAGCTCAACAAGGGCGATGTGAGCCGGGCTGTCGTGGTGCGGACCGCAAAGGAGACGCGCCGGGAGGACGGCACGTACATCCGCTTCGACGAGAACGCCGCTGTGCTTATCAACACGGAAGAGGAACCGGTCGGGACGCGCGTCTTTGGGCCGGTGGCGCGAGAGGTCCGTGAAAAGCAGTTTATGCGCATCGTGTCTCTGGCCCCGGAGGTGCTATAGCCCTCCCTGTGTTCTCTGGTTGTACTTGCGAACCAACACTTACCGCGAAGCCCATGGCTCAGAAAAAGTTGCACGTAAAGCAGGGCGACATGGTCATGCTCAACAAGACCATCACGTCCGCCAAGTCCGCCGGTGAAGACCGGGAGACCGGTTACGTAGGGAAGGTCTTGAAGGTCTTTCCCGAGGAGGAACGCGTGATCGTGGAGGGCGTCAACGTTCGCGTCTTCCACGAGAAGCCAAGCCGGTCCAATCGGGAAGGAGGGCGTACCGAGCGGGAGGCGCCCATTCACGTGTCCAACGTCAACCCCATTGACAGCAACGGCGACGCCACGCGGATTGGGCGGAAAAAGGTGGAGGACCCGGATACCGGAGCCTCCCGGTGGGTCCGCTACGCGAAGACGACCGGGGAGGAACTTGACGACTAGGCCGGGGCGGTCTCGGGCGTGAATCGTCCGTGCACCAGGAACCCCAGTTGCAAGCTATCGATTTTCAGCGTCTGCGGCAGTTAGGATGCTTTGAGTGCCGCGGCACGATTTCCGAGCTTTTACCTTTTGCGCTATGGCCGACGCTCCGCGATTCCAAGAAAAATACCAAGACGAGGTCCGGTCCTCCCTAACCGACCAGTTCGGGTACGAAAACCCGATGGAGGTGCCCGCCCTGGAAAAAATTTGCATCAACCGCGGGGTTGGGGAGGTGTCCGAGAATCAGAAGGCCCTTGACCGGGCTGTGGAGGAGATGCGGAAGATCACGGGGCAGCACCCAACCATTCGCCGGGCCAAGCGAAGCATTGCGAGTTTCGATGTGCGGAAAGGCATGCCGGTGGGCGTGAAGGTCACGCTCCGAGAGGCTCGGATGTACGAATTCTTTGATCGGCTCGTCACCCTCGCCCTGCCCAACATCCGAGACTTCCGAGGGGTGCCCGACCGGAGCTTTGACGGCCACGGCAACTACACACTCGGGGTTGACGAGCAGATCATTTTTCCCGAGATCGACGTGGACAATGTCGACCGCATTGACGGGATGGACATCACGTTCGTGACCGACGCGGAAACCGACGAAGAGGCCTACGCCCTGCTCAAGGGGCTGGGCATGCCGTTTGTGCGACGCGGCGACGAGGAGCCGTCCGAGGCGTAGCGGCGGACCGGTCCCTGAGTGACGCCCTCCGCGCGCACTAGATCTATCAGGACAGACTCAATACACCGACGATATGGCCAAGAAAAGCTGGATTGCCCGAGAAGAGAAGCGGGAAAAGCTCTACGAGAAATACAAGGAGAAGCGGCGGCGGCTCAAGGAGGAAGAGAAATGGGTGGAGCTGCAAAAGCTTCCGCGTGACTCGAGCCCTGTGCGCCAGAACAACCGGTGCAAGCTGTGCGGTCGCCAGCGCGGGTACCTCCGCAAGTTTGGCGTCTGTCGGATTTGCTTCCGTGAACTCGCCCTTGAAGGCAAAATCCCGGGCATACGAAAATCGAGCTGGTAGTTCTCGCTGCCGGTCCTGAGGCCGTGAATCATCCAGCGCGACACGCCCTGTTGGCCCCCGAATCCACTTCTGAACCGACGACTCGACGCCTGAAATGAGTGGTATCTCCGATCCCGTCTCGAGCTACATGGCCTACATCCGCAATGCCCAAGAGGCGGAGCAGACCTACGTGGACATTCCGGCTTCGAAGCTGAAGCGGGCCATGACCCAAATCCTCCTCGAAAAGGGGTACATCAAGAACTTCGTCAACATCGAGGATGATAAGCAGGGCCTGCTCCGGGTGTACCTGAAGTATGACGAGTACGACCAGCCGGCCATCCGGATGATGGAGCGCGTTTCACGCCCGGGCCGCCGCGAGTATGCGGATTCGGACACTCTGCCGGAGGTGAAAAACGGCCTCGGCATTGTGATCCTGTCGACCTCCCGCGGCGTGATGAGCGATAAGGAGGCGCGGCGTTTTGGGGTGGGGGGCGAAGTATTGGCCAAAGTCTTTTAGGAGGACCGTCGCGCTCACGAGCGCACCTGTCCGCCGGCTCCGTTGCACGAGATGAACGATTGAACCCATGGCTCGAATAGGAGACAACCCCATCCCGCTTGGGGACGAGGTCACAATATCGGTTGACGATCAGAATGTGGTCACCGTAGAGGGGCCGAAGGGCACCCTCACAGAGCAGATTGATCCGGAGATGATCGTGGAGATTGCGGACGACCACGCGGTCGTCCAGCGCCCCACCGACCAGAAGCGGCACCGGTCGCTGCATGGCCTGAGTCGTTCCCTGATCGTGAATATGGTTGAAGGGGTGACGGAGGGCTACGAGAAGGAGCTGAAGATCATTGGGGTCGGATACCGGGCCCAGATGTCGGACGGCGCCCTCGAAATTGCACTTGGCTACTCGCATCCGATCTACTTCCTCCCGCCGAGCGACGTCTCGGTGTCGGTGGACTCGGACCGGGGGCAAGACGACATCATCACTGTGGAGGGGGTCGACAAGGAGTTGGTGGGCCAGGTCGCAGCGAAAATTCGCAGCCTTCGCCCCCCGGAGCCTTACAAAGGAAAGGGCGTGCGGTATGTGGATGAACACGTGTCCCTCAAGGCCGGGAAGACAGCGGCCCGCTAGTCCCTTCTCTACGGCCGTGCCTGAACGTCATGGGGGCGGCTTGTTTCGATCGAACGACCACGACGACACAGCGGTTATGCCCAAGGGTAAAGAGCAAAAAGTTGAGCGCCGGCAGCGAATTCACGACAGCATCCGAGAGTCCATGTTTGGGACTTCGGTGCGCCCTCGCCTGTCGGTGTATCGATCCAATCAGCACATCTACGCCCAGCTCGTCGATGACATGGAGGGGCACACGCTCACGTCCGCGTCGAGCCTTGCCGACGATGTCGAGGGGGAGGCCCCGGTAGAAGAAAGCCGAGCGGTGGGCGAACTGCTTGCCGAGCGTGCGCAGGACCAGGATATCGAGAAGGCAGTGTTCGACCGGGGCGGATACAAGTATCAGGGACGTGTTCGCGCATTGGCAGAAGGCGCCCGCGACGGTGGCCTCCAGTTTTAATCCCCCCGACGATCATAACAACTATCCACGCACGGAGCACTACGCACAGACATGGCGGATCGTAAAGAGCAGAAGCGCGTCAACGCCGAGAAGCGACAAGAGAACTGGGTCGACCGACTCGTGTCGGTCAACCGGGTTTCGAAGGTCGTGAAGGGCGGTCGTCGATTTTCCTTCAACACCGTCGTGGTCGTCGGAAACGAAGACGGCCTCGTTGGTACGGGCCTCGGCAAGGCCAATGAGGTCTCGAGTGCCATCTCGAAAGGTGCCGATGACGCGAAGAAGAACGTCATTCGTGTTCCGATGCGGGACGGCACGATTCCGCACAAGGTGGTGGGCAAGCAGGACGCCGGCGAGGTGCTCTTGAAGCCGGCCGCGCCGGGGACCGGGGTGATTGCCGGGGGCGGCGTCCGTGCCGTGCTCGAATGCGCCGGGTACCGAAATGTGCTTACGAAGTCGCTCGGCACATCCAATCCGCACAACCAGGTGAAGGCGACGATCAACGCCCTTGCGGACACCGAGGATGCCCTGGAGGTTGCCCGCCGCCGCGACATTCCGCTCGAAAAGGTATTTAACGGGTAGTGTGACCTCTGGGCGACCGGTTCGATGCGCGAACGGATGTGGTCTGCGCCTCGATGGCGCCTCCGAGTCACTGTCTCCTCGCCACGGCCCGACGTGAAGAGATGCTTTGCCTTCGTGCCGCGACGGCTGAGGCGCCACCAGGACCCACGCCCGTGAGTGTGGACGGGAATCTTAGGCGTACAGAACGGACGGGCAGCAGAGCGATACAGCACGCACACGTCACTTGAGCTAACACAAAGACGGACGGCACGACATGGATTTGAGTAACCTGAAGCCGGCAGAGGGGGCGACCCAGTCAGGACAGCGTCTCGGTCGAGGCGAAGGTTCGGGGCGGGGCGGACACAGTTCGACCCGTGGGACGAAAGGGCAGAGCAGCCGATCGGGGGCCGGCAATCGGCCAATCTGGTTTGAGGGCGGACAGACGCCGCTTTTTCAGCGGGTCCCGAAGCATGGTTTTAACAATGCGCCCTTCCGCACCGAATACGCCATCGCGAACGTGAAGCGCCTGCAGGGGCTCCTGGACGAAGAGGTGCTCGATGACAGCGAGCCTGTCACCCCGGAGTTGCTCGCAGACCTTGGGGTTGTGCGAACCGCCAACCGGGTTAAAATTCTGGGCGATGGCGACTTGTTCGACGCGCTTGAGGTGCGAGCACATGCCTTCAGCGAATCGGCTCGTCGAAAGATCAAGCAGGCGGGCGGCTCGGTAACGGTTGTCGACTCATAGTTTGGTCGGTGTCGGGACCTTTTCCCGTGGCTCACGCATCAACGAGGCTGACTCATGGCTGGCTTTGCCGAAAGCATCCGCAACATCTGGAGTGTCCAGGAGCTCCGTGAGCGTATTCTGTACACGCTCGGCATCCTAATCATCTATCGCCTGGGCACCCACGTGACCCTGCCCGGAGTGGATGCGGCAGCCCTTGCGCAGGTGCGGGCCCAGGAAGGAGGGGGAGGGCTCTTTGGGTTCCTCGACATGTTTGTTGGGGGGGCGTTCAAACAGGCCGGAATCTTTGCGTTGGGCATTATGCCCTACATTACGGCCTCCATCATCATTCAGCTGATGGGGGCCGTCGTGCCGTACTTTCAGAAGCTGCAGCGGGAGGGAGAGGAAGGGCGCCGCCGCATCACGCAGCTCACCCGGTACGGGACGATTGGCATTACGGCCCTCCAATCGATCGGCTACTCGATCAATCTGCTGGCCGGCGCCACGGGCCGGGCGATCGTCATCAACTCGACCCTGTTCAC
The DNA here is from genome assembly GCF_036626415.1 of Salinibacter sp. Taxonomy (GTDB): domain Bacteria; phylum Bacteroidota; class Rhodothermia; order Rhodothermales; family Salinibacteraceae; genus Salinibacter. The sequence goes on along the minus strand of NZ_JAZKRW010000063.1, from coordinate 5,380 downwards.
GATGACGACCGTCGTGGTGTTGACCAGTGGCACCGCGTTCGTGATGTGGCTCGGGGAGCGGATCAGCGAGGATGGCATCGGGAACGGCATCTCGCTGATTATCATGATCGGCATCATCGCGTTCCTCCCGCAGGCCCTCTTTAATGAGGTGGGGATGGTGGGGGATAACATCTTCATCTTGCTCGTCGAGATCGGCGTCTGGGTGCTCGTCACCGGGTCGGTGGTTCTGATATCGCAGGGGATGCGGCGGATTCCCGTCCAATACGCGAAGCGGGTCGTGGGCAAGAAGGTGCAGGGGGGCACCACGCAGTATCTGCCCCTACGGGTAAACGCTGCGGGAGTGATGCCGATTATTTTTGCGCAGTCGATCATGTTCATCCCGTCCACGATTGCATCGTTCTTCCCGAACAACGCGACGATGCAACAGGTTGGCGCCTGGTTCTCCGACATCAGCAGCCTGAGCTACTCGGCCCTGTTCTTCGTGGTGGTCGTCTTCTTCACATACTTCTACACGGCGATCACCGTGAATCCGCAGGAGATGGCGGACACGATGAAGCGGCAGGGCGGCTTTATCCCGGGCATCCGGCCGGGGAAGCAGACCAGCGAGTTCATTGACACGGTCCTGACGCGCATCACGCTCCCAGGATCCCTATTCCTTGGCCTCGTGGCCATTTTCCCGGCCTTCGCGATGCGGGCGGGCGTGTCGCAGGGGTTTGCCATGTTCTTTGGCGGAACCAGCCTGCTCATCCTGGTGCAGGTGACGCTCGATACCCTCCAACAAATCGAGAGCCACTTGCTCATGCGCCACTACGACGGCTTCATGAAGAGTGGCAAGATGCGCAGTCCCCGACAGGGCGGAGGCTTATAGCCTGTTTTCCGACCAGCCTCGTGTGTTCATGCGGTGGTTGTCCCGCCTCTGGAATCGAATCTCTGGAGCCCCTATGGTACACCTGAAAAGCCAACGCGAAATCGGGCGCCTGCGCGAAAGCGCAGACCTGGTCGGGCAGACGCTCGCCGAGGTGGCCCGTTATATTGAGGTGGGCACCACGCTCCGCGAGCTCGACGCCATTGCCGAAGACTACATCCGAACACACGGGGGCGAGCCTGCATTCAAAGGATATCAGGTCGGCGACCACGTTTTCCCCAACACGCTGTGTACGTCGGTCAACGACGCGGTCGTACACGGCATTCCGGACGACTATGCGTTGCAGGACGGGGATCTGTTGTCCCTTGACTGCGGCGCGAAGCTGGACGGATATTATGGCGACTGGGGCTATACGTTTGCGGTAGGCACGATTGCAGACGAAGACGCGGCGCTCTGCCGGGCAACGTACCAGGCGTTGTTGAACGGGATCGATCAGGCGGTGGCCGATCAGAGGGTGGGGGACATCAGCCACGCCGTCCAAGTCCACTGCGAATCCCGAGGGTTCAGCGTGGTCCGCGATCTTGTAGGGCACGGCATCGGCCAGAGCCTGCACGAGGACCCACAGGTTCCGAACTTTGGGGAGCCCGGCCGGGGGCGCCCGCTGAAGCCCGGCCTTTCGATTTGCATTGAGCCGATGATCAATCGAGGCACACAGCGGGTCGTCACCGACGATGACGGTTGGACCGTGCGGGCCGCCGACGGTCTCCCCTCCGCTCACTACGAACACATGGTCGTGGTGCGAGATGGAGAGCCCGAGGTGCTCTCCGACTTTCAATACATCGAAGACGTGATTGAGCCTCCTTATAAGATCGACGCTCTCTCAGAGACCACTACTCGCTAATGGCAAAAGAAGAAGCCATCGAGAAAGATGGGGAAGTCATCGAAGCACTTCCCAACGCACAATTTCGAGTTCGACTGGAGAACGGCCACGAGATTCTCGGACTCCTTTCCGGAAAAATGCGGATGAACTATATCAAGATTTTGCCCGGGGATCGGGTCAAGGTCGAGATGTCTCCGTATGACCTTTCGAAGGGCCGCATTGTGTACCGGTATAAGAACTGACCATGTGAAGGGGCGCGGGACATCGAAAGAAGGCGGGGCGTGTAGTGGATGCATGGATCCTTGAACGAAACCAATTTGACGAATCATGCCGAGAATTGAAGGAGTTGACGTGCCGGACGACAAGCGCGGAGAGATCGCGCTCACCGAAATTTATGGCGTTGGTCGCTCGCGGGCCAACGAGGTCCTGGAAAAGGCCGAGGTCGGCGAAGACAAGCGACCGCGCGAGTGGACCGAGAGTGAGACCAAGCGCGTGCGGCGCATCATTGAGGAGGACTACACCGTTGAGGGGCAGCTCCGGACCGAGGTGCAGATGAACATCAAGCGCCTTAAAGACATCGGTTGCTACCGAGGCAAGCGGCACCGCGAGGGGCTGCCAGTCAATGGGCAACGCACGCGGACCAATGCCCGGACCCGGAAGGGCAAGCGCAAGACCGTGGCGGGCCGCAGCCAATCGACTCAGAAGAAGTAAGCCGGCCTCGGCAGTACCCGCATTTCCATTGTGGCTCGGATGAGCCTCGGCCGACAGGCATTATTTTCACACAAACACGGACAGTTTTATGGCTGATGGAGACGATCGAGGGGGGAAGCGCACGCCCCGAAAGAAAAATGTCGTTGTGGAGTCGAATGGACGGGCGTACGTGAAGGCCACGTTCAACAACGTCATTGTGACCTTGACCGACCAGTACGGCAACACCATCTCGTGGGCGAGTGCCGGCAAGATGGGCTTTAAGGGGAGTCGGAAGAACACGCCCTACGCGGCCCAGAAGGCGGGCGAGTCGGCGGCGAATGAGGCGTACGAGCTTGGGCTCAGGCGCGTGGATGTGTATGTGAAAGGACCGGGGTCGGGGCGAGAAGGGGCGATCCGGGCCATGTCCGAGTCTGGTCTGGAGGTGGCAAGCATCCGCGACGTGACGCCGCTCCCTCACAATGGCTGCCGCCCGCCGAAGCGCCGCCGCGTTTGACTCCTTCGGGAACGAGGGAGCAGGCACCAACGGGATCAGCCCGGGGCCTGCGTGCTGCCCATCGCCCGTCCGACACTTGATATCTGACACCCGACACCGAATAGAATGGCTCGATATAGAGGTCCGAAACAGAAAATCGCGCGTCGTTTCAAAGAGCCCATCTTTGGGCCTTCGAAGGCGCTGGAGCGCAAGCCGTACCCGCCCGGGCAGCACGGCCAGTCGCGTCGGCGTCGAGAGAGCGAGTACGCCGTGCAGTTGAAGGAAAAGCAGAAGACGAAGTACACCTACGGACTGCTTGAGCGTCAATTCAAGAACCTGTTCGACAAGGCGTCCCGAATGCAGGGCGTGACGGGCGAAAAGCTTCTGATTCTCCTGGAGGCGCGCCTTGACAACACGGTCTTCCGGATGGGAATCGCGCGGACGCGTCGTCAGGCCCGTCAGTTCGTGGCCCACCGGCACATCATGGTGAACGGTGAGGTCGTGGACATCCCCTCCTATGAAATGACGCCGGACGACATCGTGTCCGTGAAGCCGAGCAGTCAGGACCTGGAGGTCATTCAGACGAACATGGAGCACCGAAAGCGGACCTTCTCGTGGCTGGAGGTGGACCGTCAAGAAATGAAGGGGAAGTTTATTGATTACCCAAACCGGGAGGAGATTCCCGAAAACATCGACGAGCAGCTCATCGTCGAGCTTTACTCGAAGTAGAACTGGGTCGTCCCCCCGAGTTCATGGCCCCGAGCGCATTGTTGCGCGCTCGACAATCCCGCGATATTATTCCGTACAATTTGCTGATCCGAGCGTATGAGTAACCACGGGCTTCAGATGCCGGAAGGCGTCCACGTCGACGAGATCTCCGATTCCGAAGGACACTTCACCATGGGACCGCTCGAACGCGGCTATGGGGTGACCATCGGAAATGCGCTTCGTCGCGTGCTGCTGTCGTCTCTTCGCGGCCTTGCCATTACTGCCGTCAAGATCGACGGGGTCCAGCATGAGTTTTCGACCATCCCGGGCGTCACAGAGGACGTGGCCGACCTCATTTTGAACCTCAAGGAGGTTCGGTTTAAGGCCGAGGAGATGCAAGAAGGGCACCTCCATCTCAACCTCGAAGGGCCCGGCAACTGGACGGCTGAGGACATCAATGAGGGCACGGCGGACTACGAGGTCCTGAATCCGGACCAGCACATTGCAACGCTGGCCGAGGACGCCGTCGTAAATGTAGACTTGCGGATCGGGCATGGGCGTGGATACGTGCCCTCCGATGAGAACAAGCGGGAGGACGACCCGATCGGTGTAATCGCGGTCGACTCCATCTTTACTCCGATCAAGAACGTTAACTACGAGGTGAAGCCGACCCGCGTGGGGCAGAAAATCGACTACGAGGAGCTGCTCCTGGACGTAGAGACCGATGGATCCCTTACGCCGGAAGAGGCGATTACGCAGGCGGCTTCCATCCTGCGGGATCACGTCAGCTTCTTTATCCAGCTCGAAGAGGAGCCCGAGCCGGTGGTGGAGGAGCAGGAGGTCGACGAGGAGGTCAAGCGCATCCGCGAGCTGCTCGCGCAGCCGGTCGACGAGCTTGACCTCTCGGTGCGCTCTCACAACTGCCTCAAGGCGGCGAACATCAAAACGATTGGGGACCTCGTCCGTCGCGAGGAGAACGAGATGCTCAAATTCCGCAACTTCGGACGCAAGTCCCTTCAGGAGCTCGTGGAGGTTCTCGACGAGCGCGGCCTCCAATTTGGGATGGACGTGGAGGAATACCTTGAAGAGAAGAAGACCTCTTAGCGTCCGCCGAGGTCCCTTTTGGGCCCACACCGTAGGCCCTGGGCCCGCACCGCATCGTGAATCGTTCCCTGTTTGAGACCCCCAATGCGACACCGCAAGAAAGGAAAAAAGATTGGACGCACGTCGTCCCACCGCAAGCGCACGCTGCAGGCGCTCTCCAATGCGCTCATTGAGAACAAGCAGATCACCACCACGGTGACCAAGGCCAAGGCGCTGCGTCCATTCGTGGAGCCGCTGATCACACGCGCCAAGGAGGACACACAGCACAATCGCCGAGAGGTCTTCCGGCACCTCCAGAGCAATGACGCGATCGACGAGCTGTTCGGGGACGTGGCCGAGCGTGTGGGGGATCGTCCCGGTGGCTACACCCGAATCATCAAGCTCGGGCAACGCTCTGGGGACGGTGCCGAGCTCGCCCTGATCGAACTTGTGGATTACAACGACGTGCCGCCGACCGATACGGGCCAGGGGGGGTCTGGCGGGACGCGTCGGGGCGGTGGAAAGGGCCGACGGACATCGTCCGAAGAGGAGCCGGCCCAGCAGGCACAGGGAGGCGACTCCCCGTCGGACGACGTGTCTGTCGAGGACCCGGAGTCGGCCGAAGAGGAAGCGTCCACCGACGCCGACCAGAATGAGGCCG
>NZ_JAZKRW010000062.1:0-17205 GCF_036626415.1 Salinibacter sp. | reverse complement strand
GAGCAGTACGCCGCCCGCGTGCAGCCGGGCCAGTCCATCACGTTCAGCGTACGGAGCCTCGAGCAGAGCCTGGAGGGCACCGTTTACGCCAGCAACACGCAGATGAGCGCCGACACGCGAACGCTTCAGCTGCGGGCCCGGGCCCCCAACCCCAACGGTGCACTCCGCCCCGGCATGTTCGCCGACGTGACGGTCCCGCTCGGGGAGGTGACAGACGCGATCGTCGTGCCGTCCTTCGCGGTGGTCCCCACCCTCGACGGCCAGCGCGTCTTCGTGGCCGAGAACGGCGTCGCCCAGCCCCGGAACGTTACGCTCGGGGTTCGCACCGACTCGACCGTGCAGGTGACCGACGGCCTCTCGCTCCGCGACACCGTCATCACGTCCGGCATTCAGAGCCTGCGCACCGGCCTCCCGATCCGGATTGACACCCTCGAGTGATTCGTGATGAGTGACACGTGATGCGTGACACGTGATGCGTGGTCGCCCAACGTTTCACGCGTCCCGTCTTGTGCATCAGACACAGCGATCACGTCCACAGGTCCACCCGCCCACACGCACGAACAGAAATGAGCCTCTACTCCCTCAGCATCCGCCGACCCGTCCTGTCGACGGTGTTTGCGTTGCTCATCATGATTTTTGGGGCGGTGGGCTTTTACTTCTTAGGCGTGCGCGAGTACCCCGCCGTCGACCCGCCCATCATTAGCGTGAGCACCCAGTATCGGGGCGCCAACGCGGACGTCATCGATTCGCAGATCACCGAGCCGCTGGAGGAGCAGATCAACGGCATCGACGGCATCCGCACCATCGAGTCCGTCAGCCGGGAGGGGCAGTCCACCGTCACCGTCGAGTTTGACCTGGGGGCCAACCTCGAACGGGCCGCCAATGACGTGCGCGACCGCGTGAGCCGCGCCCAACAACAGCTCCCGCCCGACGCCGAGCCCCCCAGCGTGTCGAAGTCCGACGCCAGCGCGCCGCCGATTGTGTTTCTGAACATCGAGTCGGAGACACGGAGCCTGATGGAGCTGACCGAGATTGCGGACAAGCGGTTCAAAGAGCGGCTCCAGACGATCGAGGGGGTGAGCCGGGTCGACATTTGGGGGGAAAAGACCTATTCGATGCATCTGGAGCTCGACCCGCAGCGGCTGGCGGCCTACGACCTGACGCCGCTCGACGTGCGCCAGGCCCTCGACCGGTCGAACGTGGAGCTGCCCTCGGGCCGGATCGAGGGCGAGACGATCGAGCTGACGGTGCGAACGAAGAGCCGTCTCGAAACCACCGAGGACTTCAACGCCCTCATCCTCAAGCAAAGCCCCGATGGGCAGACGGTGCGACTGGAAGACGTGGGCGAGGCGGACGTTGCGCCGCTCAACGAGCGGACGCTCCTGCAGCGCGACAACGTGCCCATGGTGGGGGTCGTGCTGCGGCCCCTCCCCGGGGCGAACTATATCGACATCGTGGACGAGTTCTACCGCCGGGTCGACGACATCGAGGCGGAGCTCCCGAGCGACCTGGAGCTGGGCATCGGCTTCGACAACACCGAGCCCATCCGCGACAGCATCAGCGAGGTGCAGCAGACGATCTTCATCGCGTTTCTCCTCGTGGTGCTCATCATTTTCCTCTTCCTCCGCGACTGGCGCTCCACGATCATTCCGCTCATCGTGGTGCCGATCGCGCTGACGGGGTCGTTCTTCGTGATGTACGCGATGGGCTTCTCGATCAACGTGCTCACGCTGCTCGCGCTCGTGCTGGCGATCGGGCTGGTGGTGGACGACGCGATCGTGGTGCTGGAGAACATCTACGCGAAAATCGAGGAGGGCAAAGACACGATGGTGGCGGGGCTGGAGGGCACGCGCGAGATCTTCTTTGCGGTCGTGGCGACCTCCGTGTCGCTGGTGATCATCTTCGCGCCCATCATCTTCATGGGCGGGCTCACCGGCCAGCTCTTCAAGGAGTTCGGGATGGTGATTGCCGGGGCCGTGGCCTTCTCCTCCTTCGTGGCGCTCACGCTCACACCGATGCTGTCGACGCGCCTGTTGAAGCAGCGGGACGAGAAGCCCTGGATCTACCGCAAGACGGAGCCGGTCTTCGAGTATTTGAACGACGCCTACCGGCGGTCCCTGGAGGCGTTCATGGAATATCGGTGGGCGGCGTTTGTCATCATGGCCGGGTGCGGGGTCGTCATCACGGCCTTCCACTTTACGCTGCCGCAGGAGCTGGCCCCGCTGGAGGACCGGAGCCTTGTGCGCATGAACGCCGCCGCTCGCGAGGGGGCGACCTACGACTACATGAGCGGGTACGTGGACAAGATGTACGAGGCGCTGAACGAGACCGTCCCGGACGAGCACCAGCGATCCACCATCTCGGTCACCTCGCCGGGCTTCGGGGCGGCCTCGTCGGTCAACTCGGCCTTTATGTTTACGCGTCTCGTGCCGCCCGGGGAGCGGGACGTCTCGCAGATGCAGTACGCCGACAGCCTGCAGGCGGCGCTCGGGGAGCTGGAGGGCGCGCGCACCTTCGTGTCGCAGGAACCGACGATCTCGGTGGGCGGGGGCATCGGGGGGCTGCCGGTCCAGTACGTGCTGCAGACCTCCAGCGTTGAGAACCTCCGGGAGGCGCTGCCCTCCTTCCTGGAGCAGGCCCGGCAGCAGGAGGAGCTGGGGGCCGTGGACGTGAATTTGAAGTTCAACAAGCCGGAGCTGCAGGTGGAGATCGACCGCAACCGGGCCGACAACATCGGCGTCTCGCCGCTCGACGTGGCGCAGACCCTGCAGCTGGCCCTTGCGGAGCAGCGGGTGGGCTATTTCGTGCGAGACGGAGAACAGCGCCAGATTCTCGCGACGGTCGACGAGGAGGACCGCAACGACCCGGTCGACCTGACGAGCCTGTACGTGCGCTCCGCGAGTGGGGAGCCGGTGCCCCTCGACAACCTCGTGTCGGTGAGCGAGCAGGCCACGCCGCCCCAAATTTTCCGCTTCAACCGCTATATGTCCGCCACCGTCAGCGCGCGCCCCGCGCCCGGCAACACGATTGAGGATGGCATCGGGGCCATGGACCGCGTGGCGGACGATGTGCTCGGGCCCTCCTTTTCGACGACCCTTACGGGCCAGTCGCGCGACTTCCAGGAGACGTCCAACCAGCTGCTCTACGTCTTCGGGCTGGCGCTCGTCCTGATCTACCTGGTGCTCGCGGCCCAGTTTGAGAGCTTCCGTGACCCGCTCGTCATCCTCTTCACCGTGCCGCTGGCCCTGGCGGGGGCGATGCTGTTCCTCTGGTACTTCAACCAGACGATCAACATCTTCAGCCAGATCGGCATGGTGATGCTGATCGGGCTGGTGGCGAAGAATGGAATCCTCATCGTCGAGTTTGCAAACCAGCGCAAGGCGGCCGGCCTGTCGATCCGGGAGGCCATCGAGGAGGCCGCCGCGGTCCGCTTCCGGCCCATCCTCATGACCGCCCTCTCCACGATCCTCGGCGTGCTGCCCATTGCGCTGGCGCTGGGGGCCGGGGCGGAGAGCCGCATCCCGATGGGCGTGGCCGTCATTGGCGGGCTGCTCGTGGGTACCTTCCTCTCGCTCTACGTCATCCCCGCCACGTACACCTACCTCACGAGCGAGGACGCCGGGCCCGTGCTGGTGGGCGACGGCGGGGCCGGCGGGGACGGGCTGCCGGAGGAGGAGCTGGCCACGCAACAACAGGGGGTGCCGTCCGGGTAGAAGCGCTGCTCGTGGTATTTCGTGTTGCGTATTGCGTATTTTCTGCGCCAACAGACGGAATACGCAATACGAAATACGCAATAGAAACTGCTCGACTCTCTGCACCTGCGTTCGTTCCCCGTAGATGGACACTGTCACCCGTCTTGTCCTCGCGCTTCTTCTGTTTGGAGGAGGCCCGCTTCTCCCTTCCCCGGTTCAGGCCCAGCAGCGTCCGGACACGCTCCGTCTCGACGACGCGATCCAGCGGGCAATCGACGACAACCGCCAGGCCCGCATTGCGCGCCGCGAGACGGACATCGCCGAGAACAACGTCTCCCTCGGCAACGCGGGCTTCCTGCCCACCCTGTCCGGGCAGGCCAGCTACTCCGAAACCCTCTCGAACTCGGAGCAGGTGTTCCTCTCCGGCGAGACGCAGAGCACGGACGGGGCGAAGTCGACCCAGTCCGGCGCCGGGGCGGACGCGCGGTGGACCGTGTTCGACGGCCTGCGGCCGTTCGCGACGTACGACCGCCTCGGGGCGGAGCGGGACCGCCAGGCGGCCGCGACCGAAGAGCAGGTCGAAACGCTGGTGGCCGACGTGGTGGAGGGCTACTACGGCGTGGCGCGGCAGCAGCAACAGCTCGCGGTGCTGCGGGAGGCGGTCGCCATCTCACGTGAGCGACTGCGGATCGTCGAGCTCCGGCGGGACCTCGGGTCGGCCTCCGATCTGGAGGTGCGGCAGGCCCGCGTGGACCTGAACGCCGACTCGACGGAAGCCTTGCGACAGCGGGTGGCCCTCACCAACGCAAAAAACCAACTTGACCAGCTCCTGGCCCGGCCCGACGACGCCTCGACGCGGTACGCGGTGGCCCCCACGATTGAGGTGGACACGAGCCTGCAGTACGCGTCCACCCAGCAGACGGCCCTGCAGGAGAGTCCGGCCCTCGCCCAGGCCCGCGAGGCCCTGCGGGCGGCCCGGGCCGAGCAGCGCGAGCTGCGGGCCGACTTCTTCCCCACGGTCGATCTGACGGCAGGCCTCAGCTACTCGCAGCTCAATGCCGAGAGCGGCTTCGTGCAGGAGAACACGAGCACCGAGTTCACCTACGGGGTGTCCCTGACGCTTGACCTCTTCGATGGGCTGAATCGGTGGCGCCGCACCGAGAACGCTGAGGTGCGCGCCACCAACGCCCGCCTCGCCGTGGAGGACGTGCGGTCGCGGCTCGTCACCGAGCTTACGAACGCGTACGAGCGGTACCAGAACCGGCTCCAGCTCGTGGCCCTCGAACGGCAGAACCGGGAGGCGGTGCGGGCGAACGTGGACGTAGCCCTAGAGCAGTTCGAACAGGGCACCATCACGAGCGTCGAGCTCCGCGAGGTGCAGGAGCAGTTCATCCAGGCCGAGAGCCGGCTCCTCACGGTGCAGTTCGAAGCGAAGCAGGCGGAGGTCGAGCTCCTGCGCCTCAGCGGACAACTGCTCGACCGGTACGGGGCGCGGTAGAAAGGCGGAGACGCAGGAGGTGGACGTCCATCGTTTCCTTCTGTGGGCGCCCGCCCTCGGGTTACATCCGACAGGTGCGGATGTCGGTGACGATGATGCCCCGGGCGTCGAGCTCGGTAAGGGCATCCATCACCTCGTTCACCGCGTCGCGCTCGATCATGGCCTTCACGGCCACCCAGCCCTCTTTGTTGAGGGGGGAGACGGTGGGCGACTCGATGCCCGGCGTAATCTCTCGGGCCTCCGGCAGGTGGGCCTCCAGCAGGTCGTACTCCACGACCACGTACTCGCGGGCCACGATGATGCCTTTCACCCGCTCCGCGAAGTGCTGGGCGGGCTCCTTCTCCATCGTGCGCCCGTTCTGGGCGACCAGCACGGCCTCGGTGTTCAGGATGGGATCGCCGATCGTCGCGAGGCCGGCCTCGTCGATGGTGCGGCCCGTCTGGACCACGTCGGCAATCACATCGGCCACGCCGAGCTGGATCGAGATCTCCACGGCGCCGTCCAGCGAGAACACCTGGGCGTCCACGCCCCGTGCCTCCAGGTCACGCCGCACGAGGGTGTCGTAGGACGTGGCGATGCGCGTGTCGGCGGTGAAGTCGTCGGGCGTCAGGGCAGTGTCCTTGGGCGCGGCGTAGCAGAAGCGGGCCGCGCCGAAGCCGAGGTTGAGGACGTGGGTCACGTCGGCCCCGCTGTCGTACGTGAGGTCGAGGCCCGTTATGCCCAGGTCGATGATGCCCTTGCTCACGTACGTCGCGATGTCGCGGGGACGCAGAAAGACGAACTCGACGCCGTGGTCGGGGTCGCGCACGGAGAGTTCGCGGCCGCGGCGGCGGCAGTTGTAGCCGGCCTCGTCGGCCAGGGTCACGGCTCCGTCCGCGAGGGCGCCTTTGTTGGGGAGGGCGATCTGTAGCATCAAAGGGGGCGTCTGTTGGTGCGCAAAGGAAGCGTCGGGTGCGGGGGCTGGTGGGAGAGGAGGGGACGGCCAGATCGCCGATGTGCTCTGGGCCCCGCCCCCTCACACGCAGTCAAAGGTGTTCGTACACGTCCTCAAGGTCGAGGTCGCAGGCGATCATAAGAACCTGAAGGTGGTAGAGAAGCTGCGAAATCTCCTCGGCGGTGCGGTCGCGCCCTTCGTGTTCGGCGGCCATCCACACCTCGCCGGCCTCTTCTAGGACCTTTTTCCCAATGGCATGGCGCCCCTCCTTCACGGCCTGCACAGTTCCGGAGTCTGGGTCCTGCCGGTCGACCTTGTCGCTAAGTTCGGCGAACAGCTCTTCGAAGCGTTTCATGGCACTGGGGACTCAGGAAGGACACGTGGACGCAATCTACAGGACGGGCCCGCCCTCGGAAACGACACGGCGGGTGATTGTCGAAGAATTCAGGGCGGACGCCGGATGCACCCCGGCCCGGGGCGTTTGGGGCATGCTCATCGCCCACGGGCGGGACTGCTGGGGAGCCGCCGCCGTAAAAATTAGGGAAGAGGAGCCCAGCCGGCTTGCAGGTTGCACGTTCAATTTGGTATACTCTCATGTACGTTAAGTACTTGAACCAGAACACGCACTCGCCCGCAACCATGTCCAACTTGTTTTCGCTCCGTTCGTCGCACACGGCCCTCGTCGACGCGCTCCGTGAGGAACGGGCGTCTGCACTTCTTCAGGCGGTTGGGGTGGTTGGCTTTGCCCTGCTGACGGCCATCGCCGCGCAGGTGCAGTTTCGGGTCTACCTGTGGGAGGTGCCCATCACCCTGCAGACGGCGGCCGTCTACGCCAGCGGGCTGTACCTGGGATGGCGCAATGGACTGCTCGCGCAGGCCCTGTACCTGACGCTCGGCCTCTTCCTGCCGGTGTTTGCCGGAGACGGGTACGGCGCGGGCTATCTCTTCGGCGTGGCCTCGGCCGGGTATCTCCTCTCTTACCCCTTCGCGGCGGCGGTGATTGGAGCGCTCTCGAAACGGTGGAAGGCTTTTTCCGGGAGTACGCTTGCATCGATGGTCGGGGGGGCGCTCATCTTCGTGTGCGGCGTCGTGTGGCTGCACTACGCGGCCGGCCACGGCACCTGGATGGAGTCGATCGACAAGGGCTTCCTCCGCTTCGCGGTGATCGATCTGGTGAAGGTGCTCGGCGTCGGGCTTCTCTACAGCGGCACGCGGTACCTGGCCCGGGACGGGGCGTAAGGGGCCAGAAGAGAAACGCCGGACGCCCGCGCTGGTGGGCCCCGCACCCAGGTCATCGGGGTCGACCTGCTCCTTGGTGGGGCCTGTGTGCCCTCTGCGAGACGAGCACGGCGGGCGGCCCGTTGGCCTTCTGAGTGAGGGGGCTGTGGGCCGTCGACCCTGCCCGATGGGGCCGTCTGTGTGCGAGCAAAACACCCGTCCTGCTGCTCCTGCACCACCCTCTTCTCGTTGTGCAAAGATCCCCGGTGGAAAGGGGCAAGGGGACGACAAATCGGAGACGAAGATCCCCTACGCCGGATGGACCAGACGTGTAGGGGAATGGACGGGGGCGTGGCCATACCCTCTGCTGCACCCGTCCGAGTCGGGGAGCCGTGCACGCTGCCCATCCGTGGATTGGAGAACGCCCGGCCGGCAAAGGGCGGTCACGCCAAGGTGGGCACAATATTTGTTCGGTCCTTTTGGGAAAGCCCCCGCCGAACAAAATGCCCACGCATGCCCCGACCCTCTTCTTTTGTCCCTGCCATCACGCGGTGCCTTCTCGTCCTCATCTCGATGGGGATGGCAGGGTGCGCCACCCTTATTCACGGCTCCTCGCAGGAGATAGAGGTAGACTCTACGCCTTCCGAGGCACGGGTCGAAGTTGAGGGCCGCCCTGTGGGCACGACGCCCACGACGGCGGTCTTGAAGCGGAACCGAGAGTACACCGTCAGTATCTACCGAGACGGATATGAGCCCCACCACGTCACCCTTCGTTCCGGACGCAGCATCTGGGCCACGGTCAACATCCTGAACCTGCTCGTTCCGGGCCTGCTTATTGATGCCTCCACCGGGGCGCTTCACTCCCTCGATCCCGGCACCGTTGCCCCCGAACTGGAGCCGGTGGGTACGGGCGCGGGCGAGGCGCCCAATCCTGAGGGGGGAACCGGAGGGTCACCGTGACGAATGTTCGGGCGTCCCTGGCGTCACGCTGGGAAGGCAAGAAGAACCCGCTCGGCCCGTAGTGTCCACGAAAAGGGGCGGCCCCGAACGACACGGGGCGCTAGTCGACCGACAGTTCGCTCACGCGCTGCTCGGCCTCCTCGAGGCGGTCGAGGCACGCGTTGGCCAGGGCCACGCCCTCTTCGTAGGCGTCGAGGGCCTCGTCCAGCGAGGGGGGATCGTCCTCGAGGGTTTCGACAATGTCTTCGAGGCGCTCCAGGGTGTCTTCGAACGTGCGGTCGCCGGCGTCGGGCATCGAGAGAAGGGAGGTATTGCGAGCGGGAAAGCGGAGAGAAGACGAAAAGCGCGGACTGTTCAAATGCGTTGAAAGCCCGGTCGGTTCGGGGCGAAGGGATGGACGGGGACCGCGGCGGTGTCTATCCTACCCAGCACACGCAGTTGCTTTCTCTCACGACTTTCTCCTTCCGTCATGGACCTCGGACTTCAAGATCGAACCGCCATCGTCTCCGGTGCGAGTCGCGGCATCGGCAAGTACATCGCGCAGGCCCTCGCCCGCGAGGGATGCGACGTGGCCATCTGTGCGCGCACCGCCTCGGACCTCGACGACGCGGCGGAAGAGATCGAGGCAGAGGGGGCCGACGTGCTGGCCCTGCCTATGGACGTCACGGAGGCGGGGGAGCCGGCGCGCCTCGTGGAAGAGACCTACGACCGGTTTGGGCGGATCGACACCTACGTGGGCAACGTGGGCGGCAACCGGCGAGGCGACTTCGAGGAGCTGTCCGACGAAGACTGGGAGGACCTAATCAACCTCAACTTCATGTCGCACGTTCGCGTGAGCCGGGCGGCCGTTCCGCACATGCGGGAGGTGGACGGGGCCTCCATCTGCTACATCTCGTCCATCTTTGGCCGAGAGCTGGGCGGGGCGGGGCTGTCTCTCTACAACACCACCAAGTCGGCCCTCATCAGCGTGGGCAAGGTAATGGCCCAGGAGCTCGCCCCCGAGATTCGGGTCAACAGCGTGGCGCCCGGCTCCATTCGCTTTCCGGGCGGCAGCTGGGACCAGCGCGTGAAGGAGAACCCGGAGGAGATGGAGCAGTTCGTCCAGGAAAACATTGCGATTGAGCGCTTCGGGCGGGCCACGGAGGTGGCCGACGCCGTCACGTTCCTCTGCTCCGAGCGGGCCAGCCTCATCACCGGGTCCTGCATTAACGTGGACGGCGGCCAGAGCCACTCGCTGATCTAGGGCCGTCCCCTACTCGAAGCGAGTGAGGGTGGCTCGGACGCGGCGGACCTGCGGCTCCGAGGTGCGCCACTGCACGAGGATCGGGCTCTGGTAGCGGCCCTGTTCGATCGTCCCTTCGCCGTTGGCCTCGTCCTCGGTCACGAGCAGGCTCACCGATCGCTTCATTCGCAAGAATCGCTCGGCCGGCACCGCCAGGCACTTGTCGATGATGCGCTCCACCAGCGACTCGCTCAGGCCCAGGGTGTCGACGACCTTGTTGACGAGACGGACGAGGTCGTACTTTGCGTAGTTCTTGGCCTTGTTGGGAATGGCGCCGGGGTCGCGGAGCATGTTGCGGCCCTTCCGCGCCATGAACCGGAGCGGGTCCTGGAGCACCTCCACCAGGTCGTGCTTCATGAGGAGGGTCTCGTACTCGTTGACCGTGAGGCCCACGTGCTTCTCCTGGGGAACGAGCTCGAGGTGCACCCGGCCCGTGGTCACACCGTGCGCGGCCACCCGGTCGTGGAGCTTCTTGAAGATGCCGAGCCGGGGATCGCGCAGGCTGACCGAGTCGATGGGGTGGTTGGAGACCGGAACGCGCAGCTCCGTCTGGTCGACGATCCGCTCGTTGTCGTACCCGATGACCGTCGTGCAACGCTCGCGACGGTCCTGGTTGTCTTTGTTGATCCCGTCGAGGTCGATGAAGAAGACCGGTCGGGCAGGACTACTGGGATACGTGACACAGTTCTCGAGCCCGGAGCCAATGAACGTGAGGTGGGAGTCGGCGTTGCGGGGCTCCGTGCGGCGCTGCTTGGGGCTCAGTTCCTTCCGAAGGTGGAGCTGATCGTGCTGGTAGTTGGCCCCATACGGAAAGAGCTCCCGAAAGGGAGCCAAAAACTCGTGCACCTGGTCCTGGCACTGGTCGAGCCGGTTGCAGATGGTTTCCTCCAGGTACCCGGCCGTCGTGTGGTACGAACAGTAGAGGGCCTGATCGTGGTCGTGCAAGAACCCTGTGGCCTCCTGCTCCACGTGCCGGTTCACGTCGATGACGTCCACACGCTGCTCCGGCTGCAACTGAATCGTAAGTTGGGTCGGGTCCGAAGCCATGGATCGCGGGACGGTGACAGTCGGGCCGGCCGTGGGGCGGGGGGCGAGAAGGGAATAGGAGCGCCGGGCCGCCTTCAGAAACGAAGATAACGGCACCCAGCGCAAAGCAGTCGGATGTACAGCCTACGAACAGGGCAGTTCCTGGTCAAGGGCGCGGACGCTCTGCCAGCAGGCGTCCTGCGTAGAGACGGCTCCGGGCCGCGACTTTACGATGCCGTGACATCGTGACCAGGGTGGGCGCGTCATGGGCGACGGGGGGCGATGCTTTGGAAGGACCTGAAGCCGACCCGCTGTGGCTACGCGTCGTCCGGAAGCACCTCGGCGTCGCGGTGGCCGTCCTGAAAGCGGAGCCGCACCCGGTCGCCGTCTTCAAGCGACTCAACCGACTGGACGGACGTGCCATCGCGGGTAAGGTGGACGTACCCCCGCCGCAGGGGCTGCTCGGGGTCGAGGGCGTGCAGCCGATCCCGGAGGTGGTCAAGACGGGTCCGGGCCTGCTCCACGGCGCGGGTGCCGCCCCGCTCCAGGCGGTTCACGAGGGTGTCGAGGCGCTGCCGGTACTGGTCGAGGCGGCGGGTCGGAGCGTGGAAGGCCCGCGAGGCCACGAGCGCATCGACCCGCTGACGGGCGTTCTGGAGTCGCCGCGTCACGTGGGTCTGGAGACGATCGTGTAGCGTGCGGACGCGCTCGGCCACGTCGCGCCGGTCTGGCACCACGAGTTCGGCCGCCGCCGAAGGGGTGGCGGCCCGCTCGTCGGCCACGAGGTCGGCGATGGTTACGTCCGATTCGTGCCCCACGGCGCTCACGACGGGCACCTCGGAGGCGGCGAGCGCACGGGCCACCACCTCTTCGTTGAACGCCCACAGGTCCTCGGTCGAGCCGCCGCCCCGGCCCACGATCAGCAGGTCGGGCCGCTGGGCATCGCCGGCGGGCAGGTCGTTGAAGGCCGCCACCGCATCGGCGATGGCCTGCGGGGCGTCCAGGCCCTGCACTTTCACCGGGCACAGCACGACTTCCGCCGGGGAAAAGCGCCGCGCCAGGCCGGTTTGGATGTCGTGGATCGCCGCGCCCTGACCCGAGGTGACGACGCCAATCGTCTCGGGGAAGAGGGGCAGCGCCTGTTTGCGCTCGGGGGCGAAGAGCCCCTCCGCCTGCAGCTTCTCCTTGAGCGCCTCGAACGCCTTCTGCCGTGCGCCCTTGCCCGCCTCCCGCATCGCCTGCGCCTGAATCTGCAGGTCGCCCCGCCGCTCGTAGACGGAGGCGTGGCCGTTGACGCGCACCTGCATGCCCTCCTCGGGCTCAAAATAGACGTACTGCGTCAGGTGCTTCCACATCACGCACCGGATCTGCGCGTCCTCGTCCTTGAGGGTAAAGTAGCAGTGGCCGGACGCGGCCCGCGTAAAGTCGGACAGCTCCCCCTCCACCCACACGTCTTCGTACTGCTCTTCGACCAGGTCGCTGAGCCCACGCGTCAATTCCGTGACGCTAAGGACCGGGGCGCTGGGGGCGTCGTTCGTGGGGGGCATCGGTGCAGCGGACAGCTGTGGGGAGGGAGCGCGAGGCGTGGCGCCGGGCGACGGCACCGCATTGAGAAATGAGGGACGGGACGGAGAGATTCCCACCGCGGGCGACGTCGCGTGAGAGGTTGTTGAAAGCAGGTCGGGATCCGGCCATGCGCCCGGCACACCGCGTGTGTCGCCGCGTACAGGAAAATGGTTTTGCACTCGCCTCCCTCCCAACCCAGCCCGCAGGCTCCATGTCCGATCCCATTTGCATCCAGTTCGTGTGCCTCGGCAACATCTGCCGGAGTCCTCTCGCCAAAGCCGTCTTCCGCGACAAGGTGGAGCAGGCCGGCCTCGAGGAGTACTTCGAGATCGCGTCCTCGGGCACCGGCAGCTGGCACGTCGGCGACACGGCGGACGATCGGATGCGCCAGACGGCCCAGCGCAACGACCTCTCCCTCGAAGAGCACCGCGCGTCCCAGTTCGAGGCTGAGGACCTGGAGCGGTTCGACCACATCTTCGTGATGGACAAGAGCAACCTGAACGACGTCCTGCACCTCGACGAGGACGACGAATACGGGGGCAAGGTGCGCCTCTTCCGCGAGTTCGACCCGGAGCCGGACGACTACCAGGTGCCGGACCCCTACCACGGCGGGCGCAAGGGCTTCGAGCGGGTCTACGAGATCGTCGAGCGCACCGCGGACATGCTCCTCCACCGCCTCGTCGACGAATACGACCTGATCGAGCACGTGGACGGCGACGAGACGCCCGAGGACGTGGAGGAGACGTAGGGGACGGCGCCGAGATCCCGACATTGGGGCCCGCCCGTGCGCCCTGCTCATTGAGCCAGCCCGAGACGTCACCATGCTACCGGATGCGCTCCGCGACACGCTGGAGGAGCGGCTCGACGTGACCATCGAGTCGGTGGCCTCCGTGCGTGGGGGATGCATTGCGAACGCCTCCCGCCTCGAAACCGACGCCGCGCCGTTCTTCCTGAAGTACGGCGACGACGAGGTGGCCCGCACCTTCGCGGGGGAGGCGGCGGGGCTGGAGGCGCTCCGCGCGGCCGACAGCCCCCTCACCGTGCCGCCGGTCCACGACACGGCCCCCGCGACCGACGACCGCCCCGGCTTTCTCGTCATGGAGTGGATCAATCCGGGGCGCGAAGGCCGCCGCTTCTGGGAGCAGTTTGGGGAGGGGCTCGCGGCCCTCCACCGGCACGCCGCGGATGCGTACGGGTTCGAGGTGGACAACTTCATCGGCCGCCTGCCCCAGTCGAACGACTGGACGGACGACTGGCCCACGTTCTTCCGCGAGCAGCGGCTGGCGCCACAGGTCGAGATGGCCCGGGAGCGCAACCGGTGGCGCGACGCGTGGACGGAGCCGCTCAAAACCTTATACCGGCGCCTCCCGGACCTCCTGCCCGCCGCGCCCGAGCCGTCCGTGCTGCACGGCGACCTGTGGAAGGGAAACTACATGGTGACCGCCGTCGGCGATCCGGCCCTCATCGACCCGGCCACGTACTACGGCCACCGCGAGGCGGACCTGGCCATGACGGAGCTCTTCGGCGGCTACGACGATCGCTTCTACGACGCGTACCGGTCGGCCTGGTCGCTGGCCCCGGGGTACGAGACGCGTCGCGACGTCTACAACCTGTACCACCTCATCAACCACCTCAACCTCTTCGGGGGCGGGTATGCCGGGCAGGTCGAGCAGACCCTTCGCGCCTTCGAGTAGTCGAGGGGCGCGGCTACAACTGAACGGTCATGTCGCGATCGACCGTCACGAGGCACGAGAGGCGCCCCAGGCCCACGCCGTCGAGCGTGCTATCGAGGGCCTGGGTTGGTGGGGGCGCGCCCTCCAAGATCTCCACCGTACACAGGCCGCAGTGGCCCCGCCCGCCGCAGTTGGCGATGTCCGTGACGGCATTGTGGGGGGAGAGGCCGTGGCGACGCAGGGCCTGCCGCAGCGTGATGCCCGCCTCGGCCTCAATGTCGTGGCGGCCGTCCTCGGCGTGTACGGTGATCGTGTGCGTAGTGTCTGTAGGGGCGGTTGTGCTCACATCGGTAGGGGAGTGGGTCGACAGGTCGAAGAGGGTGGGGGCGCCCGTCAAGACACCGCCTCCCCGGACGGATCGGCGAGCTGGCGCTGGACGCGGCGGTAGAGCAGGGTGGCGGCGGTGCCCCACAGAACCACGCCGAGGGGAGCGGCCCCCCACCAGGACAGGCCCGTGAGAATGTGCACCGCGTCGGCCACCCCCGCGGCCACGAACATGAGGGCCACGGCGAAGATGATCGAGTCGCGGAGGATAATCTGGTCGGAATCCATGGGACACAGCAGGTAGGGGTGTGAAGCAGAACGGGAGGCGGGCGAATCAGGCGCGTGCCGCTACGGCACGTACCAGATGCCCCGTGCCTGATCCAGCCACTCGCCCACGACGATGTGGGGCAGTGCCAGGATACAGACGAAGATGGTGTAGAAGGCCACCGCCCCGCCCAGAAGACCGGCGCCCCCCAGGGGGTTCGGGACGAGCGCGTAGAGGCCCGCCATCAGCCCGAACGTCGCGAGGGCCCCGATCACCATTGCCGCCCAGGTGCGGGGCAGGGACAACCGGTCCGGCGCCGGGTCGTGGGACGCGACTGCCGTGGTGCGGGCGGTCTGGCGCAGGGTGTACCAGAGCGGAAAGTAAAGCCCGACCGCCAGCATCATGGGGACGAACGTGAAGTAGGCGATCAGGAGGGTCGTCTCGGCCAGGTCTGTGAGCCAGGCGGTGGAGAGGCCGCCGGTGTACAGCCCGCCGCCGAGATGGACTCCCACGGCCAGGCCGTAAATTGTCCCTACAGCCGCCTGCACGGTGGGAAGGTGGGTTGCGAACGGGAGCGGGCCCGCCGCCCCGAAGATGTGAACCATGTAGGTCGAAAACGTGACGTACACGCCAGGCCACGCCAGCAGCGGCACCAGCATGATGGCGCCGCCCCGCACGAAGGCCGCCAGGCCGCGCTGCCACCGCGACTGCAGGTGATCGGTCCCGCACAGGGCGTCCATCACCTTCAGGCCGCCGTGCCCGCCCTTGATCACCGCCGTGGAGAAGGCGAGGCCGAGCGCCACGACGGGCGCCACGAAGAAGAAGCCCACGAAGGCCACGAGGAAGGCCACGTACAACACGACGTACCGCAGGCTGAAGGAGACGCGGCGGTGGCGTAGGTTCTCGAAGTGCTCGTAGCCGCCGTGGGGCAGGTTGAGGGCCACCATGCCGATGAGGTACCCCACCATCTGTGCCTCCAGCGACAGGGATACATCGAGCATCGCGGCGATCAGCCCCCCAAGGGCCAGGGCCCCGAGGGTGATGCGCGAGCCCCACACGGCGAGCGTCGCGGGGGACTGCGCCGGGGCCTGGCGTGGGGGAGCAGAGACCGACGAAGCAGCAGGGGAAGCCATGGGTGAGAAGGGCTGCGTGAGAAAGCGGGTGAGAGGGCTACGCGGCGGTGTCGGCGGCGATGGCCTGGGCGGTCTGCCGGCCACTGATCAGGCACATCGGCAGCCCGACGCCGGGTTGGGTGTCCGCCCCGGTGTAGTAGAGCCCCGTCGCCGCGCTGGCGCCGTGGGCGGGACGCAGCGGGCCGGTCTGCCACAGCGTGTGGGCCAGGCCCAGGGCGTTGCCCTGCGGCTGGTTGAAGTAGTTGGCGAAGTCCGAGACGCAGGCCTCGTGCTCCACCTCGATGCGCCCTCGAAGGTCGACTGCGTGCTCGGCCAGATCGTCCAGCACGCGCTCGCGCAGCCAGGCACGACGGGCCGGGCCGTCGTTCAGGCCCGGGGCAATGGGCACCAGGATGACGACCGAGTGGTGGCCGTCGGGGGCGTACGAGGGGTCGGTCTTGGAAGGGACGTGGACGTAGTAGGCCGGATCGGTGGGCCATCCGGGGGTGTCGAAGATCGTCTCGAAGTGCGCGTCCCAGTCCACGGGAAGCACGAGCGAGTGGTGGCGCAGCGGGCCGACGTCCCCCTCCACGCCGAGGTAGAGCATGTAGGCGGACGGGCCGTAGGTGCGCTCCTCCCAGTACTCGTCGTCGTGGTCGCGTTGCTCGGGGGGGAGGAGCGACTGCTCCACGTGGGCCGGGCTGGCGTTGGCCACGACACAGTCGGCCGTCTGCGTAGAGCCGTTTGCCTGCACCTGCACGCCGCCGCTGCGGGCCCGGAGGCCGGTGACGGGCGTATCGGACGCGAGGGTCACGTCGAGCTGCTCGGCGAGGTCGACGAGGGCGTCGACGATGACCTGCATCCCGCCCACCGGGTGAAACACGCCCTGGTTGAAGTCGACGTGACTCATGAGCGTGTAGAGGGCGGGCGTGTTGTAGGGCGAGCCCCCGAGAAAGACCAGCTTGTACTCCAGCAGCTGGCGCAGCTTCGGGTGCTCCACGTAGCTCCGGACGTGGCGGTCCATCGGCTGGAGCAGCGGCAGGGCCCAGGCCGCCCGCAGCACGTCCGTGTCGAGCCAGTCCCGGAGCCGGTCCCGGCGCGGATAGACGAAGCGGTCCATCGCGAGCTCGTGGACGGCCTCGGCGTGGTCGAGGTACCGGTGGAAGGCGTCCGCCGCCCCGTCCTCGTACGCCTCAAGCTTCGGCGCAAGGGCGTCCGGATCGGCGGGGATGTCGAGCCGATCGCCGTCCTTCCAGAAGATGCGGTAGCTCGGGTCGAGGCGCTCCAGCTTGTACGCCGCGTCGACGGAGGTGCCGAACGACTCGAAGAACTGCTCGAACACCTCCGGCATCAGGTACCACGACGGCCCCGAGTCGAAGCGAAACCCGTCCGACTCGAATGAGCCGGCCACACCCCCGAGGGTGTCGTGCTGCTCAAGAAGGGTGACGTCGGCGCCGGCGTCGGCGAGGTAGCAGGCCGCCGAGAGCCCGCCGATGCCCCCGCCGACGATGGATACAGAGTTTGGGACCGTCATAACTGCCGTGGTGGTGATCCGTCCAGCGTAGCACTGTCCCTATCCGCACGCGGAGACGAAGGATTCTTTATTTCAGATAAAAACATGTTCTTTTCTCGTTAGTAACGTTCTGCGCTGGTGA
>NZ_JAZKRW010000061.1:0-17436 GCF_036626415.1 Salinibacter sp. | reverse complement strand
TTCTAACGGACACGAGCGGTGCATAGATGAGCACACTGAGTGCGATGAACACGCTCAGTCGGCCTGGGGCCGCCACCTGCCGGTGGGGGCCCCAGTGCTTTCGCTCATCCCTGCAGCCGGGGGCGATCCAACTTTGGGACCCGTGCGTCCCTCCCGTTGCGAACGCCCCGACACGGAGCGGCGGCCGATACCCGCCCGGCGCCGACGCATTCTTTTTGTTGCTTTAGCGACTGATCTCATGGACCGCACACAAGGCATCGAGGCACTCAAATCTCGGCAGACCCCCTGGGATTTCGTCATCATCGGCGGCGGGGCTACCGGACTGGGGTGCGCCGTCGACGCCGCAGCGCGGGGCTACGACACGCTCCTGCTCGAGATGCACGACTTTGCCAAGGCCACCTCCAGCCGCTCGACGAAGCTCGTCCACGGCGGCGTTCGGTACCTGGAGCAGGGCAACGTCTCACTCGTCTTCGAAGCGTTGAAGGAACGAGAGCGGCTCCAGGACAACGCCCCCCACCTCGTGAGCAACCTCCCCTTCGTGGTGCCCAGCTACAAGTGGTGGGAGGCCCCCTACTACGGCATCGGGATGAAGGTGTACGACCTGCTCGCGGGTAGCCAAAACTTTGGCCGCTCGCAGTACCTGAATCGAGACCAGACGGTCGAGCGCCTCCCGACCGTAGAGACCGACGGCCTGCGCGGCGGCATTCTGTACTTCGACGGGCAGTTTGACGACACCCGGCTGGCCGTCAACATGGCCCAGACGGCCGACGAGCACGGCGGCGTGCTGATCAACTACATGAAGGCCACGGACCTGACGAAAACGAACGGCACGGTGGACGGCGTGATCGCTGAGTGCCAGGAAACCGGAGACACGTTCGAGATCGAGGCCCGGTCCGTCATCAACGCCACCGGCATCTTCACCGACACGATCCGCCAGATGGACGACCCGACGGCCGGCACCACCCTCCGGCCTAGCCGCGGGACCCACATTGTCCTTGACAAGTCGTTCTTGCCGGGCGACAGTGCCATCATGGTGCCGAAGACGGACGACGGCCGCGTGCTGTTTGCGATCCCGTGGCACGACCGGGTCGTGGTGGGCACGACCGAGGCGGAGGTTGAGGAGGTGAGCATGGAGCCCACCCCCGGGCACGACGAACTCGACTTTCTGCTGACCCACGCCCAGCGGTACCTCGAGAAGGATCCCGGCCCGGAAGATGTCTTGAGTGTCTACGCCGGCATCCGGCCCCTGGTGGCCCCGCCCGGAAGCAACGGCGACACCTCGGACATTTCCCGCGAGCATCAGCTCAATGTGTCCGAGAGCGGCCTCGTCACGATTTCCGGGGGCAAGTGGACCACCTATCGCAAAATGGCGGAAGACACCATCGATCGGGCCGCCCACCACGCGGAGCTTGCGCGACGCCCCTCGAACACAGACGAGCTGCGCCTGCACGGCTGGCACCAGGACGCCGACCGGTTCGGCGACCTTGCCCTGTACGGCGCCGACGCGGAGGAGCTGCAGGCCCTTATGGAAGATCGCCCCGACCTCCGCGAGCCCCTCGACGAGCGACTGCCGATCCGAGGGGCCCAGGTGGTGTGGGCCGCCCGGCACGAGATGGCGCGGACCGTCGAGGACGTCTTGGCTCGCCGCACACGCTGCCTCCTGCTCGATGCGCAGGCGAGCATCGACGTGGCGCCGAGGGTGGCCGAGTTGATGGCCGAGGAACGGGATCTTCCCTCCTCCTGGGCCGACGACCAGGTCGACGCCTTCACTGAGGTGGCAAGCAACTACCTGATGCCGTCTCTCACCTCGTAGCGGAACCTGTCCCTGCGGGTGCAAAGCGCGGCACGGCTCACGGGCACGGCCTTCTGTAGCCGGCCCCTCGCGCTCTCAGCACTCGCGCTCTCCCTTGGGCGCCCGCTGTGTCCCTACTGTCTCTAGCCCCGAAGCGCCCCGTCCCCCGACGGCTCCGAACCGCCTGCGTCCTTTGGGCCACCGGCCGGGTGGGTCTCCAGACCGTCTTTTTCGAGGGCTGGCTCGGCCGGACCTGACGCCCCGTCCGTCCCCTTCGATCGGGACTGCCCGAGAGTAAACTGATGCAGCCGGGCCTGCAGATCCTCCGTAAGTGAATCCAGCTCGGTTGCAACGTCGGACACGGCCGTGACGCCGGCGGCGGACTCCCGGGCCGCCGTGGAAATCGACTCCACGCTCCGGGCGATCTCCTCACTGGTGGTGGACTGCTCCTCCGACGCCGTGGCAATCTCTTCCGCCTTCCGGTCGACTCGCTGAATGGCGTCGGACACCTCTCCGAGCGAGGCCTCCACCTCTTCCGCCAGGCGCACGCTCTCGGTGACCCGCTCGTTGCTTTCCTCGGCGGCCCGAACCGCTTCTTCGACCCCCTCCATCACTCCCTCGATCATCTTTTCAATCTCGGAGGTGGCCTGGTCGGCCTCCTCCGCCAGCTGCCGCACCTCTTCGGCCACCACCGCAAACCCCTGCCCGCTCTGCCCCCGGCCCTCCTCCCCGGCACGAGCCGCCTCGATCGCGGCGTTCAGGGCGAGCAGGTTCGTCTGATTGGCAATCTCATCGATCCGGTCGACCACCTGAATGATGTCGCCGCTCGATGCCCCGAGCCGCTTTACCTCGTCGGCAGTCGTCTCGACGACCTCGGCGATTTCTTTCATCTCCCCGGTGGCCTTCTGAACAATCTCTTCGCTGCGGGTGGCCTGGTTGGCCGCGGCCTCGGCCGCCTCGGCAGTCTCCTGGACACTCCGCGCATTTTGGTTGATCGTCTGGTTCATCTCTTCGACGGCGGAGGCCACCTCTTCGGACTGGGCGGACTGTTCCTCGGCGGAAGCGGCCATCTGATCGGACGACGCGCTAATTTCTTCCGCGGAGCCATTGGCCTCTCGAGTCGCGCTCATGACGTCCTGGAGAATATTGCGGATGGACTGGACGGCGCCCTCAAGCTTTGTCCGCAGCTGCCCGGTCATTTCGGCGGCCTGCTCGACGTCCTCGCTGGGCGCGGTCTTTCCCGCCCCGGCGAACGAGACCGTCAGGTCTCCCTCCTCAAGCCGCTCGAGACGGCCGTCCAGGTCCTCGATCTCTACCCGGAGGAAGCTGCTAATTTCCTCGGCGGTCTCTGCGGCCCGTGCCGCCTCCTGCTGCTTTTCCTGGGCTTGCTGCTGCGCCTCCTCCAGATCCGAAAGAAGGGTCTCGAGCTCCTCGTTCTGGGCCTCGTTTTCGAGCTCGGTCCGGGCCCGGTTTCGCCGGGCCCGAATGGCCTGCAGGCACCCGAGGGTGAGGAAGCCAACCTCGAAAATCACCCACGCGCTGTGCTCGGCCGCCATCCACGGCACCGGCTGGGTCACCCCAAACATGGACATGGGCCAAAAGATGCTGCGGACGAAATGGTCGACAGCCGTCACGGCCGCAGCGCTCACCAGGACCGTCCAGTCATAGTACAGGCCCAAGAAGGCCAGCGACGCGAAAATGTGGAAGTGCATTTCGATGCGGCCGGCCGCAAGATAGATGAGGAGGCCCGACATGAGGAGCTGTGCGATCCCCACCCCGTGTCGCGTCAGGCGGGCGTCCGGACGCGCCCAGGCCGCGAGGGCCGCCGGAAGCGAGATGCCTCCCCCGAGGACGATGGCCGTCCAGACGTACGAGCCGACGGCACTCTCGGCCCCAGCCCATACCTCCGCGGACACCACGCTGGCCAACACGACGGTCAGGATCCACTGCACAACCAGAAGCCCGGCAAACCGTCGACTGGTGGCCGTCCATGTGGTCCGAAGATATTGGAGCGTCTGCTTCCGGAGCGCCTCGCCGTCGATACTGAAACTGGCGCCCTCATTCTGCCGCAGTGTTTCGGTGTGCATCGTGGGGATTCACTTCGGCACTGCCCCAGTCCCAATCGGCTCAAAACGACCCGTGCCATCGTGCACAGCAGGTGTGGTTCCCGTCGGAGTCCAGAGCAGCGACGATGATCGGCTGTTCCGGCGATGGGAGACCGGCAAAAGGGTTACCTGCCGGGAGCACAGCGCGTTCTCAGAAAGATCGGTGGACAGTTCTGGAAGCGTGGTTATTTGTCGAATCCAATTCGACAACAGTTATCGGCATCCCACCCTGACTTTTAATTCAGAAAGCGGATGTGCCCCTCCGATCAACCTCGGACTGCTTATGACCCACAACATCTCGTGCCGTCCATCCGCCTACACGTACGAAACGCTCATCCCAGACCGGCGGGACGAGCGTCAGTGAGGTCGCTGGAATGAAAGAATGGCACACGGTGATCAGGGACGCAGAGTGACTCCTACACCCGCCCTTCGCAATCTTCCGGTACGCCCCCCCGATCGTCGTGGCTACATGCGGGGCCGAGCGGCCGTGAAGAGCAGGAGGCCCGCCGCCACCGAGACGTTCAACGACTCGGCCGGACCGCGCATCGGGACGGAAACCAGCTCGTCGCAGGCCTCGGCCACAGGGGGCGCCAGCCCCTCGCCCTCACTCCCGAGCACCACCGCCACAGGGCGGTCCCAGTCGGCGTCCCAGAGCGGCGCTTCGGCGGTGCCCTCTGCGCCGTAGACAAAGTAGCTGCGCTCCTTCAGCTGGGTCAGCACGCGCGGCAGGTCGTCGCTCCGTGCAATGGGAATCCGGGGGGCCGTCCCGGCACTGGCCTTGATCGCGGCGGCATTCAGCGGGGCCATCTCACGGCTCGGCACGATGACGCCGTCGGTCCCCGCCGCCACCGCGCTCCGAAGAATCGCCCCGAAGTTGCGGGGGTCCGTCACCCGGTCGATGACCAAAAGCATCGGCTGGGCGGCCTGCACCGCGTCCCAGGTGGGCGCAATCTCGGAGAGCATCTCATCCACCTCTCGGTAGCGGATTGGCGCCGTGATGGCGACGACGCCCTGGTGGGCGGCCCCGTCCGACTCGTGCCGCAACCGCGCTTCGGGGACGTACTGCACGGGCGTGCCTCGCTCTTCGGCCGCGGCCCGGATGGCCCCGATCCGCGATCCCGTCGCGCCCTGCTTCAGCATGACCTTCTCAAGGCCCAGATCGTCACGCTCCAGGGCTTCGAGGACGGGCTCGCGACCGATGAGGGTAGAGGTGTCGTCGGCACTCATGGGGAAGGGGGGAGATGACTGCGATGATCCGCCGGTTGGAAACGTCCCACGGCCGGGCCGTTCCGGGATGCGCAACCGGGGACCACGAGGCAGGTTCGGTCGTCCGCCGACTCTTTGACCTGTTTTCGCGCCGGGCCGAACGGGGAAACCGGCCATACGTATAGATATTCTGTTCACTTCCAAAAGCCCACCCTTATGCCTGCCACCGCCTCCGGCCGCACCGCGGTCTTTATCGACGGCTGTCGCCTTCCCTTCCAGCGCGCCGGCACCGGGTACGCCGACCTCATGGCCTACGACATGGGCCGCATGGTCCTCCGGCACCTGCTCACCCGCACCGGCCTGCCCGCGGACCGGGTGGAGCGCGTGGTGATGGGCACGGTGGTGCAGGACGTCAACACGAGCAATGTGGCGCGGGAGGCGGCCCTCGCCGCCGGCATTCCGAACCGCGTTCCCGCCTTCACGGTGACGATGGCCTGCATCTCCAGCAACCAGGCCGTGACCAGTGGCGTGGACCTGCTCCGGACCGGACAGGTGGATGCCATGATCGCGGGCGGCACCGAGACGCTCAGCGACCCGCCCGTTCGCCTGAAACGCCCCGTCCGGAAGCGGCTTTTCCAGGCCCGCAAGGCCAAGAGCACGGGCGACTACTTGAACCTACTCGACGGCCTCAGTCCCGGCGACCTACTCCCCGAAACGCCGGCCATCGCCGAATTTTCGACCGGCGAGGTGATGGGCGAGAGCGCCGACCGGCTCGCCGCCATGTTCGGGGTTTCGCGTGAGGACCAGGACCGGTACGCGCTCCGCTCCCACGAGAAGGCCGCCGCGGCTCGCGACGACGGGCGCCTCGACGAGGAACTCGCCCCGGCTACGGTTCCCCCGGAGTTTGATCCCATCACGATCGACAACGTGATCCGGGACGACACCTCGATGGACCAGCTTCGGGACCTTCCCCCCGCGTTCGTCAAGCCCTTCGGCACCATCACGGCGGGCAGCTCGTCGGCCCTCACGGACGGCGCCTCGGCGACGCTCCTGATGGCAGAAGAGGTCGCCGAGGCCGAGGGCTTCGCCCCGCGCGCCGCCCTTCGCACCTACACCTACGTCGCGCAGGACCCCGAGACGGAACTGCTCCTGGGGCCCGCGTACGCCATTCCCGAGGTGCTCGACGACGCCGGGCTTGCGCTCGACGACATCGATGTGATCGAGCTCCACGAGGCCTTTGCGGGGCAGGTCCTGGCGGTGCTCGAAGCGCTCCGCTCCGACACGTTCGCGGAGGACCACCTGAACCGGAGCGAGGCGGTCGGCGCGGTGGACATGGACCGTCTCAACACCCGCGGCGGCTCCTTGTCCCTCGGGCACCCGTTCGGGGCCACCGGGGCCCGCCTCGTGATGAGCGCGGTCAACCGCCTCCACGACGAGGACGGCCGCTGGGCCCTCGTGGCGGCCTGTGCCGCCGGCGGACAGGGCCATGCTCTGCTCATCGAACGGCGAGCGTCGTAGACGGCCCCGCGCCTTCCTCCCAGCCTGTCCCCACAACGCTCCACACCCATGCCCACAGCCCTCTCCGTCCCTACGGACCTGCTGACCCTCACGGTGGACGAGACCGGCGTCGCGATCCTCGAGCTCAACGACCCCGACGCGTCGGTCAACAAGATCTCCTGGGACACCCTGAATGCCTTTTCCGACGCCCTGGACGTGATCGAGACCCACGCCGACCTGTCGGGGCTCGTGATTGCGAGTGGCAAGCCAGACTCTTTTATCGTGGGGGCGGACCTGGAGATGCTCCAGACGTTCGAGATTCCGGCGGAGGCCCGTCGCGTAAGCCGCGAGGCCCACGCCCTCGGGGAGCGGGTCCGGAGCCTCCCCGTGCCGACCGTCGCCGCCCTCCACGGCCCCGTGATGGGGGGCGGCTTGGAGTTGGCCCTCAACTGCGACTACCGGATCGCTTCCACCGCGGACGCCACGAAAATGGCCCTGCCCGAGGTCCAGCTCGGACTGCTGCCCGGCGGCGGGGGAACGCAACTCCTTCCGCGCCTGATCGGGGTGCAGAAGGCCCTCTCGCTCCTCCTCACCGGCAAAAACACGTACCCCGACAAGGCGCGCCGCATCGGACTGGTCGACGCCCTCGTCCACCCGCCCGGCCTCCCTGCCGCCGCGCGTCGGGCGGCGCGCCAGTTGGCCTCGGGCGCGCGGGCCGTCGACCGCGAGGAGCCGTCCTTCGGGGACCGCCTGCTGGAGGGCAATCCCGTCAGCCGGCGCATCATCTACCGGCAGGCCCGCACACGGACCGAGAAGCGCACCCATGGCAACTACCCCGCCCCCGCCCGCATCATCGACGCCGTGCGCACGGGCACGGAGGAGGGTCTAGAGGCGGGCCTGGACGTGGAGGGGCAGTACTTTGGCGAACTGGCGTTTACGCCCGAATCCCAGGCCCTCGTCTCCCTCTTCTTTGCCAAACGGGACGCAGAGACGAACCCCGAGCCCACCCGGGCGCGTCCGGTCAAGACGCTCGGCGTGCTCGGGGCCGGCCTTATGGGCAGCGGCATCGCCCAGGTGTCGGTCCAGAATGGGCTCGACGTCGTGCTCAAGGACCAGTCGCTGGCCCTCGCGGCCCAGGGGAAAAAGGCCGTTTGGTCCGCGGTCAACGAGCAGAAGGAGAAGGGCATCCTCAACACGTTTGCACGCGACCAAATCGTCGAGCGGGTGGCCCCGACCGCCGACTATGCCCCGCTCCGGGCGGCCGATGTCGTGATTGAGGCCGTGCCGGAGGACCTCTCAATCAAGCACGCGGTGCTGTCGGAGGTCGAAGCCGTCGTGGACGCGGACACGGTGCTCGCGTCCAACACCTCCGCCCTGCCCATCTCGACCATTGCCAACGGGGTCGACGACCCGTCCCGCGTCCTCGGCATGCACTACTTCTCCCCGGTCCCCGACATTCCACTCTTGGAGATCGTCGTCACCGAGGACACGTCCGATGAGGCGCTCGCCACCGCCTACGCCGCAGGCCTCGCGCAGGACAAGACCGTCATTGTCGTGAACGACGGCCCGGGCTTCTACACGACCCGCATCTTGGCCCTCTACATGAACGAGGCGCTTCTGCTCTTCGAGGCCGGGGCGGAGGTCGAGGCCGTGGACGCGGCGATGAGGGACGCCGGGTTCCCCATGGGCCCGTTCGAGCTGTTTGACCTCGTCGGCCTGGACGTGGCGGCCAAAATTACAGACGTGATGGGCGAGGCCCTCTCTCCCGACCGCGTCGACATTAGCGACTGTGCAGCCCAGCTCGCGGAGGCCGATTTGCTGGGCCAGAAGACCAACCTCGGGTTCTACGAGTACGACGCCGACGACGACGCCGACGACAAGGACCCCCAGGGCGTCCACGACGCAGTGTACCACCACAGCGACGCCTCGACCCGCTCGACGCCTCCCGCCGATGCGGTGCAGGACCGCCTCCGCCTCATGATGGTGAACGAGGCCGTGCGGTGCCTCGAAGACGAGGTGCTCCGCGCCCCCATCGACGGCGACCTCGGGGCCGTCTTCGGGCTCGGCTTTCCGCCCTTTCTGGGCGGGCCCTTCCGCCATGTGGACCGCCAGGGGGCCGACACGATCGTGGACACCCTGCAGGCCCTGACCGACCGACACGGCCCCCGCTTCCGCCCGGCCGACCGCCTCCGCACCCACGCCAATCAGGACACCACCTTCCACTCGTAAGCGCATGGCGCCGTCCCTCTCCGCCCTCAAAAGTGCCCTCTCCACCCCTGCTGCCTACCCGCACGACCCGGATCAGATCGAGTTTGAGCAGACCCACATCTCGCTGGTCGCCCTCGTCCCGCCCCGGGTCTACAAAATCAAAAAGCCGGTCTCGCTCGCCTACCTCGACTTCTCGACCCTGGAGCGACGCCGGCACTTCTGCGAGCAGGAGGTCCGCCTCAACCGTCGCCTCGCGCCCGACACGTACGAGGGCACCGTGCCCATCGTCGACACCGACGACGGCCTCAAGGTAGACGGCGACCCCGACGCGGGCCCCGTTGTGGAGGTGGCTGTACAGATGCGCTACCTGGAGCCGAGTCAGTTTTTGGAGGCGCGGCTCGCCCGCGGAACCGCGTCGGCCCCCGAGGTCGACCGGGTTGCGCGTACGCTCTGCGGCTTTTACGAGTCGCGCCCGTCAACGCCCGAGGTGGCCGAGGCGGGCCGCATCGACCGGCTCCGTGCGGTGACCGAGGGGAACTTCGCCGAGGCTAAGGCGGAGGGACACGTGGGCCATCTGCTCTCGCGCCCGGCCCACGAGGCGCTTCGCTTCTTCGCCGACCGCTTTTACGACCAACGAGCGTCCCTCCTCCACCGGCGGCGGGCCCACGGATTCGTGGTGGAGGGCCACGGCGACCTGCGGCTGGAGCACGTCCACCTCACCGACGACCGCGTCGCCATCTTCGACTGCGTGGAGTTCAACGACGAGTTTCGGCACCTCGACGTGGCCAACGACGTGGCGTTCCTGGCGATGGACCTCGACCGCAAGGGCCACCCGGAGCTGTCTCGCCGCTTCGCGGGGCGAATGGCGGAGGGGCTGGGCGACCCCGATCTCCGGACCCTGCTCCCCTTCTACAAAAGCCAGCGCGCCCAAATTCGGGGCAAGGTGCACGGCCTCCGGGCCGCCGAGGACGAGGTGCCCCCGGCCGAGCAGGCCCGCAGCCGGGCCGCCGCCCGCCACTACTACCAGCTGGCCCTGCGCTACGCGGTGGCGGGCCCCCGGCCCCTCGTGGTGGTCGCAATGGGACGCCCCGGCACGGGCAAGAGCACACAGGCCGAGGCGGTGGCCCGGGCCCTGGGCTGGCCCCACCTCGCCTCCGACCGCATCCGCAAGACGCACGCGGGCGTTCCGCTCCACCAGCGGCCCGACGCCGCTACGCGCGAGCGCCTTTACACCGATGCGACGACGGAGGCCACCTACGCCACGCTCCGCACCCGGGCCCTGGAGCGGGCGCAGCGGCACCAGGGCACCGTGCTCGATGCGACGTTTAGCCGCCCCACACAGCGGGAACGGCTCCGCTCCGCCCTCCGCGCTGCGGACGTGCCGTACGTTTTCGTGGAGGTGACGGCCCCCGACGACGAACTCAAGCGGCGCCTGCGCCGACGCTCCGCCGCGGACGCCACAGCCTCCGACGCCCGGGCCACCGACTTCCCGATGCTCACCGAGCGCTACGAGGCACCCGACGCCCTGGAGGACCCGCGCCACGTCCGGGTCGGGACCGAAGGATCGCCCGCCCAGACGACGCTCGACGTTCTGAAGACGTTGATCCGGCTGTCCGGCTGAGACCGGCCGCCCCTGTCGACGGTCACGCTACACGCCCGGGACCCTGCGGAGGCTTCGTCCCAGGGGACTGCCAGTGAGCACCCCGGCGGTGCCAGGTCGCACCGCGGACTCGTTTCCCCGAACAGTGTGGGCAATTTTGGGTTACCATTTGTTGGTTCATGGGACCGTAGAAATGGCCCCGAGGTCCCAGCACTCCATCCCGGAATGTCGGATCTGTCCCCATTTATGCCCCGCCTTCTCGCACTCAGCCTCGGCACCGTGGCCCTCGTCGGCACCGCGTGGCTCTTGTCCCCCTTCGCTTCCGCTCAGGCGCCAGGGGGCTCGCCCTCTCCGTCCGCAGAAGCGGCTTCTCCGGTCCATTCCACATCGCTGCCCGCGCCCCGGATGCTCTTCGACTTCGAGGGGGCGGACGCGGCCGACTGGAGCGTCGAGAACGACGGCGTAATGGGCGGTCGCTCGAAGGGCTATGTCGAGCGGACCGAGAGCAGACTCGTGTTCACCGGGAAGGTCGTGACTGAAGGGGGCGGGTTCACGTCGGTCCGTGCGCCCCGGCGGGTCGACCTCTCGGACTACGATGGGATTGAGCTCCGCGTCCGCGGCGGGGGGCGCACGTTCCAACTCGACGTTGATGACGGGACCCGGAGCCGGGGGCGTGAGGTGAACCGGCGTGGGCCCGTCCCCACGAGCGACGCCTGGAGCACCGTCCGCGTCCCGTTCGCTTCGCTCACGGCGAGTGCGTATGGCGAACCGGTGCGGGTCGACCCGGTCGACCGCTCGGCCATACAGTCGGTCGGGATCTACATCATCGACGGGCAGGATGGCCCGTTTCGGCTTGAGGTGGACTGGATTCGGGCCTACCGCGAGGCAGAATAGGGGCCGGATTTCCCTGGGTGCCGCCCCTGCCTCCACTCCGCCGACCTGGGGCCGACGCTAGGCCGCGGCCAGATCCATCGCGGCCTCCGAGGAGATGACCTGCACGCCGGCCGCGTTCATCTCGTCCCAGGCCTGGGCCAGCGAGCCGTCCTGGTCGATGCCGCGGGTGGCGTCTTCGATCACGTACACGTCGAACCCTTCCTTGCGCCCATCGACGGCCGACCACTTCACACAGAAGTCCGCGGCAAGGCCGCACACGTACAGCGTGTCGATGTCTCGCTCGCGCAGGTAGCCCGTGAGGCCGGTCGGGGTTTCGCCGTCGTTTTCGTAGAACGCCGAGTACGAGTCAATCTCGGGCCGAAACCCCTTGCGGAGAATCAGCTCGGACCGGGTGGTGTCGAGGTCCGGATGAAACGCGGCGCCCTCCGTGCCCTGCACGCAGTGATCGGGCCAAAGGACCTGCTCCCCGTAGTCCACCTCGATCACGTCCATCGGAGCGTGGTTCGGATGCGACGAGGCAAACGACTGGTGTCCGGCCGGATGCCAGTCCTGCGTCTGAATGACAGAGTCAAACTGGGCGGCCAATTCATTCACGGTCGGCACGATGGTGTCGCCCTCCGGCACCGCCAGGGCGCCGCCGGGGCAAAAGTCGTTCTGGAGGTCGACGATTAGCAGTGCGTTCATGGGGGCGTGACCATGCTTGTTGAGAAGACATCTCATTGTAGGTACGCCGCGTTCTGCGGGGTTGTTTGCCCCTCGGTGCCCGGGACCATTGGACTCAAGGTGGAGGTTTGAGAGGAAACCGATCCAGTCAGCCCTTCTCTCGTACGCTTTCCCTGCACCTCTCCCGTGACCAACACCCCGACTTCCGAGGAGGAGATTCGCCAGCGCGTGGCGGCCCTGCGCGACCACGCGCCCCGTGTCCGACAGACATCCGTCGAACAGCGCAGGGCCAAACTCCAGCGCCTCGCCGACGCCCTTCTGGACCGGCGGCAGACCTTCTACGACGCCCTCCGGGCGGATTTTCGGAAGGCCCCGGTCGAGGTGGACCTGACCGAGATCAAGGCCGTCACGAAGGAGGCCGAGCACGCCATCACGAATCTCGGCGAGTGGATGGCGCCGGACCGGGTGTCTTCCCCCCTCCTCTTCACGGGCACTCGATCGGAGATCCACCATGAGCCGAAGGGCACCGTTCTCATCATGGCGCCCTGGAACTACCCCGTCAACCTCTTGCTCGGTCCGCTCGTCGGTGCCATCGCCGCCGGGAATTGTGTGGCCTTAAAGCCCTCTGAACACGCTCCCAACACGGCTCATGCAATAACAGAACTTATTGCGGACCTGTACGAAGAGCGCGAGGTGACGGTTTTTACCGGCGGGCCTGAGACCGCCAAGCTACTCACGGCGCAGCCCCTCGATCACATCTTTTTTACCGGCAGTCCCACCATCGGACGCCGCGTGATGACGGCCGCCGCAAAGCACCTGACCTCCGTGACGCTCGAGCTCGGGGGCAAGTCGCCCACGGTGGTGGACGCCACCGCCGACCTCGACCACGCTGCAGGCCGCATCGCCTGGGCGAAGTTCACCAACGCGGGGCAGACCTGCATCGCCCCCGACTACGTCCTCGTCGAAGACCGAATCCACGATGCACTGGTCGATCAGATTCAGACGTGCGTCCGGCAGTTCTACGGT
This sequence comes from Salinibacter sp., assembly GCF_036626415.1. Lineage (GTDB taxonomy): Bacteria > Bacteroidota > Rhodothermia > Rhodothermales > Salinibacteraceae > Salinibacter. The sequence continues at coordinate 4,445 of NZ_JAZKRW010000061.1, read as the reverse complement.
GCGTCCGTCGCCGCCCAGCAGGCCAGCGACGACTACGCCCGTCTCGTCCACGATGATCACTACGCATCAGTCACAAGCCTGCTCAGTGATGCGGTGGAGACCGGGGCCAGTGTGGCCGTTGGGGGGCGGCACGATCCCGAAACGAACTTCGTGGCCCCGACTCTACTTACGGACGTGCCGCTCGACGCCACGATCATGCAGGAGGAGATCTTCGGCCCGCTGCTCCCCATCATCGCCTACGAGTCGCTCGACGACGCCCTCCAGATTATCAATGACCGGCCGGCGCCCCTTACCCAATACGTCTTTTCCGAGCGGGAGACCACGATTGAGGCGATTCTCAACCGCACGACGGCCGGCAGCACCAGTGTAAACGAGGCCCTTCTCCACTTCCTGAATCCCAACCTTCCGTTTGGCGGGAAGGGCCAAAGCGGAATCGGTCGGGGGCACGGCCACTGGGGGTTCCGGGAATTTTCCAACGAGCGTTCCGTGCTCCGGCGATCGTACGGATCCGACCTGCTGCAGCCCCTGTATCCCCCCTACGACCGTCTCACGAGCCGCATCGCGGACTGGGTCTTGCGCTTCTTCTGAACGAAGGTCGTCTTCGACTTCAGCGGGTCGGCGTCATTGTCTTCTCACACTTCGCCCTGGTTTTTCGTGCCCGACGTCGGCGAGGTACTGGATGGGTATCGCCTCGACGCGGTCATTGGCCGCGGCGGCATGGGCACCGTCTACCGCGCCACCGACGTGGCCCTCGAGAAGACCGTAGCGCTGAAGGTGATTGCCCCCCACCTGGCCGGCGATGACACCTTCGTGCGCCGCTTCCGGGAGGAGGCCAAGGCCCTGGCCCGCCTGGACGCGGACGGCATCGTCGACGTGTACACACTCCGCGAAACGAAGGACGCCCTGTTTTTCGTGATGGAGCACGTCGAGGGCCCCTCCCTGCAGACCGTGTTGCAGCGGCGCGGCCAGCTGGAGCCCCCGCAGGCCCTGTCCCTCCTGCGGCAGGTGCTCACCGCCGTAGGCCACGCCCATGCCTCCGGGGTCCTGCACCGCGACCTCAAGCCCAGCAACATCCTCGTCGACGCGGACGGGCAGGCGGTCATCACGGACTTTGGGCTGGCCAAGATTCTGGCGTCCGACGCCGACCTGACAGCGACGCACGACCAGCTCGGCACCGTCGCGTACATGTCGCCGGAGCAGGTGGAAGGCCTCCACAACGTGAATGAGGCCAGCGACCTGTTCGCGGTCGGCCTCGTCGCCTACGAAGCCTTCACCGGCCAACTCCCGTTCGACCGGTCGGAAAGCGACTTTGTCATCCAACGGGCCATCGTGGAGGCGTCGTTTCCGCCGCCATCGACATACGCACCGGCGATTCCCCCAGCGGTGGAGCAGGTGGTGCTAGACCTCTTGTCAAAAGACCCGGCTGATCGTCCCTCGGACGCCCGGACAGCATTGCATCGACTTCCCAACCCGGAGACCGACGAGGCGGTTCCCATCGCGGAGCCCGGCCGCTCCGCCTCCGACACGCTCTTTTCGGTTCCCCAGTGGATCGGCCTCGCAGCGACCCTCGTGCTCATACTGGCGGGCACGTACGCCGGTGTGCGGGCCACACTTGGACTGCCCATTTTTTCCGTCTCGCCGCCCGCACCTTCCGACACCACCCGCCAGACCGTGGCGGCGAGCCCCGCGCCACAGCAAGACGCTGCTTCTCAAGGTTCGGAGGAGGCCGATACTAACACCGCCCGTGGTCAGAACCCAGACGCTGCCCCGATGGAGGTAGAATCGAGAGACGACCAGCAACCGACGAGTGAGACCTCCGAGACCAATCCCACTGATCCCACGCCCCCTGACGCCGCCCCCGAAGACTCACAGCCAGCCCCCCGCGTCACGGAGCAGCCTGCTGCCGAGCCAACGGCCTCCGACGATGAACCCACCGAGTCGCAGTCTCCCGCTCGGGGCGTGCTCTTCGTTCGGTCCGACCCGGAGGGGGCCTCCGTACGTGTCGGGGAGTCGCAGATCGGCAGCACGCCCGTGACGCTGGACGACTTAGAGCCGGACTCCTACGAGGTGGCCCTCCGATTGCAAAATTATCGTCCCTTCGAGACTACAATTACCATTCAGGACGGAGACACCACCCTGGTGACACGGGACCTCACCCTCCGCCCTGCCGTGGTGCAGCTGCGCGTCGTTCCCTCGGGGAAGGTCCGGATCGACGGCACGCTTCGCTCTGCCGACTCGGGCGCTCCGGTTGTGGACTCGCTCTCCCCCGGCTCCCACCGCATTGAAGTGAGCTCTGCCCTTGGACGGTGGGAGACGCAGCTTCAGTTGGAGGCGGGCGAGCGCTACGAGCAGACGGTGGACTTCACCCAGCGGGTGGAGGTGGCCGTGACGGCCCGTACGGTCTCGGGCACCCCGCTTCCCAATGCAACGGTGCGGGTCGACAGCGAGACGGTGGGGTACACGCCGCAGCGCATCACGCGCCGCATGGGCCGGCATACCATTCGGGTCGAGAAAGAGGGCCATACGCCAACCGAGCGGACCGTTCAGTTCGAGCCCGGCATGGAGACGCCACTCGTTTTTGAGCTGTCTCCGGTGTCCGAGTAAGCCGGCGGCTACTGCACGATAACGAGGCGGCGGGTTCGCGTGACGCCCCCGGCCTGTAGGCGAAGCAGATAGGTCCCACTGGACACCGTTCCGGTACGGGGGGTCCAGTTGTACGTGTGGGTGCCGGTCTCTACTCGGCGACCGTCCATGAGCGTCGCCACGCGTCGGCCCAGAAGGTCGTAGACTTCAAGCGTCACCCGTGTAGGCTCGGGGACCTGATACCGAAACGTGGCGTGCGTGCGCACCGGGTGCGGCACGCTCGGCAGCAGTTCAATACGCTGAGGACGATCATCCGCTCTGCCGAGGGCCTGCTGGACCGCCGCGGGCGACCCGACATGGACCCGAAGCCGACGCGTCTTCTCATCGCCGGACGCTGGAAATTGATATCGGGGCGTCTCCCGAAGATTCTGCACTTCCTCCAGTGCTGGATCCACGAGCCACACTTCTTTTCCCTCGGGCACCGACGCTACCCCCGTCGCACTGACCGTCACCATCCCTGACACGTTCGTCCGCACCTCGGCCGTCCAGGTGTCGAGAGATCCCTCCCCGGCTCGAATGTCGCGCCAAAGGGCTCCGTCCTCATTCGGAGCGCGGAAGGCGAGGGACACGTACTCGCCCACCGGGGGCGGCTCACGGCCATCCGCCGGATCAAGACCATTGCTTGCCTCGGAAGCAACCCCAAGGGTGTTGAATCCATCTCGGGCCCGGTCAACCTGGGCGGACAGATTTATATCCCACGCGGGCTCTGGGCCGGTCGCCGATTTTGAGGACGAAGGGACATCCGCGGTTGGATCGATGAGGAGGGTCCCCGCCTGCCCATCGGAGAGACGAACCAGGAACCCGCGGTACGGCTCCAGCACGTCCCCCGCCCCTTTGGGCGTAAACGTTCCATTGTAGCCGAACACGTCCTGGATCGTCGCAGAGGTGTTTTCCACGGAGAGCTGTGCCCGCGGGACGTCGAAGGCGAAGGGGTTTCCAATCAAGTTCCACCCTTCCTGCAGCGGTATCTCAAAGGGCTGATCCGTGCGGAGGGACGTCCCCTGCACCGGCCCCACTGTCCCCCCCGATCGACGAATCAGCCAGAGGGCCCGGCCGGTCTCCAGTTCCTCCCCGAGGTCGTTCCGCTCTTCGTAGCCGCCCTCTGAGGTGAGGCCCTCCGGCCCAATGGCAAAGAGGCGCCACTCGGTTGGATCGTACGGAGCAAGTGCTTCAAACAGCGTCGACAGCCGTTGGTCGTTTTGTTGGCCGGGGTAGGCCACGATGCGGTACGCCGTCTGCGCCGTGCCGCCGGGTTGGGTAAAGGAGAGGGTTTCGGACTCTACGCGGACCGACGCCACGCCGTTTGACGGAGCGCGCACCTCGTTTCCCCCCTCATCTCGCGTCGTGACGATGAACGCCACCCCTCGATCCGTGACCTCGGCTCCCGGGATGGACTCCGTGAACTCGGATCCGTCCCGCGCCATTGTCAGGCTCGTGAACGAGGATTCTCCCCCCTGTCGGAATTGCAACTGGACCGTTTCATCAGACGGAACATTGGTCCCTTGCACCGTCACATCGACGGCGGCGCCGGCCTCCACGGGCTGAGACACCGGAACGTCCGGTTCTTCAATCTGGAGGCCCGTCGGCGCGAAGGGCGTGGCGGAGGCCTGATTGGAGAGCGTCGACTCATCCGTATTGGAGCCCCCGCACGTCAAGGTGCCTTCTCCCGTCTCGCCGGTTTCGGCCGACACGCGGTAGAAATAGGTCGTGCCGTTCGAACGCCCCGAATCCGTAAAGGACGGGGCGCCCCCGTCTGGGGGCGGAACCTCGGCGATCCGCAGTTCAGAAGGGGTTTGAGGATC
>NZ_JAZKRW010000060.1:0-17461 GCF_036626415.1 Salinibacter sp. | reverse complement strand
CAGTGAGAACATGGTGCAGGAAAACGGGGATCCCAACTCCCTTCTGTTTGTGCCGGGGCAGACGGAGAATCTGACCTTCGGGGAGATCGATCCGGATAACGGGCCCGTCATCACGCCGGAATTGCAGGCACAGGCCCTGGACCAGTTCATCAGCAACAACGACTACCTGAGCGACCGCCGCGGAAAGTACGCGGAGCGCAACGGCGACCGGACGCCGTGGGAAGGGGTCTTTGACCTGAACTTCCGGCTGGAGGTCTTCCAAAACCTCCTTGGGCGACGGCAGAGTGTGGAGTTGACGGCCAACGTCTTCAACTTCTCCAGTCTCTTGGGCGATGTCTTCGGGACCGACTGGGGCGAACGCTACGTGGGCGCGGGGCAGGTGAATCTGACCTCCTTCCGCGGGTTTGTAGATTCGGAAGGCGGAAACTACACGCCCATTTACACGGCACAGGAGGTTATCGACTCGGTGGAAGACACTGATGGAGATGGCATCGGCGACCGGGTGTCAACAATCGGGCAGGACGAGATCTTCAACGAGATCCGGACCGGATCCTCCTACAGCTCGCAGTGGCAGATGAAGTTTGGCGTCCGCTATAACTTCTAAAGCCCGAGCAAAAAGGGGCCATTCCGAACGAAACGGGCGGTCGTCGCGAGGCGGCCGTCCGTTTTTTTTTATTAGTATCGCCCAGTTTGTCTTTTGCGATCTCTGTTAAGCGACACCTACTGGGACTGGCGGGTCCGAAGGAAGGGCGATCTAGTGACCCCCGACCCATCGGGGATCTCTCCGAATACGGCATTGTTCACCCTGGGAGTCGTTTCGTCGAGCGCATTTTCTGACTGTCTTCCTTCCTACAGTTTTCCTCATGACTCTCTGGACGTGTCGACTCGTCATCGTTGTTTTCTTTCTTCTAGGCGCGAGTCCGATCGAGGTCGTGGCCCAATCGTCGGGGCTGGGCACATCGCCGGACCCGTCGCTTGAGCGGGTGGGACGTGTGGCTCACGCCCCGGTGGACGAGATCAGCGGCATCGTTCGGAGCCGGTGGCAGGAGAACGTGTGGTGGGTGCACAACGACAGCGGCGACACCCCGCGGATCTTTGCGATCGACAGCACGGGCAGCGTCCACGTGGCGCCCTGGCACGCCGGGGAGTACGCCGCCGGCGCCGGGGCCGACAGCAGCGAAACACCGCCGTGGCCGGGCGTGCAACTCGGGGCCGCCGCCCACATCGACTACGAGGACATTGCGGTGGAGGACAGCGTGCTCTACCTCGGCGACATCGGCAACAACGGCAACGCGCGGCGCGACCTCGGCATCTACGTCATCCGCGAGCCGTTCTACCACGACCGCCGGACCCGGCCCGTGAAGCACCTGCCCCTCCGGTACCCGGACCAGGAGACGTTTCCGGCGCAGGAGTGGCATTTCGACGCGGAGAGTCTGTTTGTGGACGATGGCACACTGTACGTGCTGACGAAGCACCGAGAGGGGCAACAGATCAACAGCCCTGAGGAGGGAACCAAACTGTATCGCCTCGACACCGAGCACACCCACCGCGTCAACACCCTTACGCTCGTGGACCGGCACGACACCATCCCGCCGCCGACGGCCGCGGCCCTCAGCCCGAACGGGGAGCGGCTCGCCGTGCTGGGCTACGCATCGGTCTGGCTCTTTCCGCGCCCCGAGGACGAGACACACTGGCTCTCGACCAAGCCCCGGCGCATTGCCCTGCCGGCCGACCAATCCCAACAGGCCGAGGCGGTGACCTGGGACGATCCCCATACGCTACGCATCACCAATGAGCAGCGGGACGTCTGGACCCTCTCGCTCAAGACGAAGGCTCGAGTCAGCGGCCGGTGATGATATCGGGAGGGGGCTGGCCCCGCGAGAAGGAGGAAGCACCACGGGGCCGGGGCCCCGAAGAGATCCCCGAACGGGGCGCCCTGCAAACGCCTGTCGGGACACGCCCCCTTTAAATCATCCCTCGGCGTGGACCCCGTATTTTTGGACATCAGGCATCATTTTACCAAACCATTAGCCCTGGGTGAAAGGGAAGTAGGGCATGAGTTCTTAACAATTGGCGCTGGAAAATCGGGAGAGCATCTCGTACCCTGAAGATGTCAACAAAAAGGCCCTCGGCGTCTAAGGCCTGAGAAGACCGCCCTCCCGCCAAATGTTCTTGTGGGAAGCGTCGCACCGCCACCAAGCCTGGTTCACAAACGGAGCTCTCCACCATGAAGTCTACCGTCACGCGCTGGCTCTTGCCTGTTCTCGTCTTTTGCCTGCTGCCCGTTGCGGACAGTGCGGGACAGGGGACGACGGCCTCAATCACAGGCACCGTCGTGGATGAGAATGCGGATCCGTTGCCGGGCGTCAACATCGTGGCCGTTCACCAGCCCACGGGGACGCGTTACGGCACCGCGGCGAATACAAACGGTCGGTTCAACGTTCAGGGCATGCGGGTTGGAGGACCGTACACCATTTCTGCCTCCTTCGTGGGGTATCAGACCATCCGGCGGGAGGGCATCCAGCTGCAGCTCGACGAGACGCGAGAGCTCAACTTTGCCCTGGAGCCGAAGACAGCACAGATGGAGGAAGTCGAGGTCATCGGCCAGCGGGCCGGGGCTGTGATCGACAAGGACCGAACGGGCGCTGCCACGAACGTGTCGACCGAGCAGATTGAGGAGCTCCCTGCCATCGGCCGCAGCCTCACCAACTTCACACGGCTCGTGCCCCAGGCCCAGGGCGACGGCAGCATCGGAGGCGCCAACAGCCGTTACAACAACATTCAGATTGACGGCGCAACCCTCGACGACGTCTTCGGACTGGGCGACGCGGTGCCCGGCAGCCAGGCGGGGGCCGAGCCCATCAGCCTCGACGCCATCGAGGAGTTCAACATCGACATCGCGCCGTACGACGTGCGCTCCAGTGGCTTTACGGGGGGGCAAATCAACGCCATTACCAAGAGTGGGTCCAACGAGTTTGAGGGCTCGTTTCGGTTCCAGGGCGGCACCGAAGACTTCACAGGGGATGATCCGGACGGGATCGGGACCAGTGATTTCAGCCAGGCCTTTTATGTGGGAACGTTTGGCGGGCCCATCATCGAGGATGAACTGTTTTTCTTCATCAATGCGGAGCTGAAGCGAGAGAGCTCGCCGCTAGACACGCGCGTAGGCACAGACCTGGAGGGCACTAACGTCTTCCGCGAATCCCGCGATACATTTACTGAGCTCCGGTCGATCTTTCAAGAGGAATATGGGGGCTATAATCCCGGCGGCATCTCGCCGCTTACGCAGCGGCAGGACGACGAGAAGCTCTTGGTGAAGCTGGACTGGAACGTCAACGACAATCACCGCCTGACGCTCCGCAACAACTACGTCAACGCAACGGACGATCAGGGCATCGACCGGAGTGAAGGCAGCTTCAGCTTTGCCAACCGGCAGTACGTCTTCCAGAGCCGCCAAAATTCCCTCACGGCCCAGCTCAACAGCAGCTTCGACAACGACATCTTCAACGAGGCACGCTTCGTCTACACCCGCATCCGGGATGAGCGGGACGTGCAAGACGCCGCGTTTCCCGAGATCACGCTTGATCTTGGGGGAGGGGATGAGATCGGGGCCGGCATCGGTCGGTTCAGCCAGGCCAATCGCCTCGATCAAGACCTGTTCGAGTTCACCAACAACCTCTCCTACACCGTTGGCGACCATACGCTGACAGTGGGGACGAGCAACAAGTTCTACCAGTTCAGCAACCTGTTCATTCAAGACTTCTTCGGGTCCTACACGTTTGAGGAATTCGTGGCGGACGGCGACACCATCTCGGCCACCGAGGCGCTGCGACGGGGCCAGCCGTCGGAGTACCGGTTCAGCTACGCCACCGAGGCGGCCGGCACCGACCGGCCGGAGGCGGACTTTTCGGCCTTTCAGTTTGGCGGCTACGTGCAGGACGAGTGGCAGGCCCTCGAAAACCTCCAGCTGACACTGGGCCTGCGTGTGGACGTGCCGGTGCTGCCGGACGACCCGACCTTCAATCCCACGGCGTTCGAGGCCTTCGGCCGGAGCACGAGCAACGTGGCGAGTGGAAACCCGCTCTGGTCGCCTCGTCTCGGGTTTAACTACGACCGGACATTTCTGGGCGATGACCTTTCCACGCAGGTACGAGGGGGGATTGGCATCTTCAGTGGCGATCCGCCGTACGTCTTCATCTCCAACCAGTACAGCAACACCGGGGCCGACGTTAACCGGATCGACGCAACCTTCGATCAAGAAAGCGACTTCTACGGCGAGAATGCGCCGGAGAACGGGCGTCGATTTGTGCCGACCAACATCGGCGACAATCCCACGGCCCAGCCGCTTCCCCGAAACGCACCCTTCTGTCAGGACAACCCGGATAGTGAACGCTGCAGCGAGCTCCTCGCGCCGGTGCAGACGACAGAGATTAACCTGGCGTCTGACGACTTCAAGTACCCGCAGACCTTTCGCTTGAACCTGGCGGTGGACCAGGAGTTGCCCCTCGGTGTCGTAGGCACAGTGGAGGGCCTCTACTCGAACACGATCAACGACGTCACCTTCCGCAACATCAACCTTGAGGCGCCGGAACCGGGAGGGACCAGCGACGGCCGCTACCCGATCCAAGGGTCGAAGTACGGACGGCCGTTCTACGGCACGCCGGGCGGGGACGTCAACCGCGTGAGCGAGCGCTTTACCAATGCGATCCTCCTCGAGAATACAAACGACGGCTACCAGTACAGCCTGACGGGGGAGCTTCAGCGCAACGTGCGAACGGGGATCGGTGGATCGGTCGCGTACACCTACACTCGGGCCACGAACGTCAACAACGGATCCTCCAGCCGGGCCATCTCCAACTGGCAGTTCAATGAAAACAAGGACGTCAACGACCCGCGCGTGGGCACGGCGGACTACGAGATCCGGCACCGCATCCTCGGGACGCTGAACTACACGCTCACGTACGGTGACCGCTTCGGGACGACCATTGGTCTCATCTACGAGGGCCGCTCCGGGGAGCCGTTCAGTTGGATCTACGACGGCAACGCCAACGGCGACACGCAGTCGTTTAACGACCTGGTATATGTGCCGGAAAATCAGTCCGATATCTTTCTGGAGAGCGACAACTGGGAGTTGATGAATTCCTTCATTGAAGGGAGTGATGCCCTCCAAGAGGCCCGCGGCTCGGTGATTGAGCGGAATACGGCGCGCGCCCCCTGGCAGAACATCCTCGACGTGCAGATCTCGCAGAGCATCCAGACCTTCGATGGGCAGCGGATTGAATTCATCGCCGAGGTCAACAACTTCCTGAACCTGCTCAACGACGACTGGGGGCGGATCCAGAACACCAGCTTCAACAACATCACGGCCTGGGGCTTTGAGGGCTACGTGACGCCCGACCAGGTCGGGACCGTAGAGAATGGTCGGGTCGTGACGGAAGACGACGTAGGCAAGCCGCGCGTCTCGTTCGAGGAAGAAACCGTCCGTGAGCGCCTGAACGGTGAGCAGTTCTTCACCTCGGACATTCCGTCCCGCTGGCGCGCCCGGCTGAGTGTCAAGTACACGTTTTAGCGCTCCGCGTCTCGTCTTACTCCCTCCGCGCTCCTGAATCTCTCCGACTGTCCCCGTTATGAACACGCTTCAGCTCCTCCGCCTTCCGGCCCTGCTTCTCGCTGGCGCTCTCCTCATCACCGGCTGCGATGGACTTGACAGTGGGACGCCGCCCACTGAGACCACGGGAGAGAGCAACGCCACGGTGTCGTTCGCCACAGACAACATCTCCATCACTGAGGAGTCTGGGACGGTGACTATCGAGGTCACGGTCACCAATCCCCCCAACGACACCGTCTCCGCCGAGGTGCTTTACGCCGATGGGACGAGTAGCACGAGCCCCTCGGACTTCGGGCTCGAATCCAGCCGCAATGTGGGAAGTGGGTACGTGGCCGGTCGCGTGGTCTTTCCCGACACGGCGACTACGGGCAACACCCAGACCTTGACGCTCGACATCGCGGACGAAGAAGACAACGAGCCCAAAGAGGATGGCGTCTTCGTTTTTCAGAATGTCACCAATGCGTCTGTGGAAGGGACAGATCGGTTGACGATTTCGATCGGCGCCATCGAGATCTTCTTCAAGGACTTCGAAGGTGGAAGCTTGGGTCCCATGACGGTTTTCAATGTCACAAACGGCAATGGGTGGGGGACTGGAACCTTCGAAAACAACAGTTACGCGGTGGCAAATGCCTTCGGCGGAAGCGAGGCCTCCAACTCGTGGCTCATCAGCCCGGCGATTAACTTCAACAACTTTGAAGGCGAGACGCTCACCTTCCGGAACAAGAAACGCTTTGACGATGGCGGGGACGAGCAGCCGTTAGAGGTGAAGGTGTCGACCGACTACGACGGGCAGGGCAATCCAGAGAACTTCAGTTGGACCGACATCACCGACCGCGTTCAGAGCCTCGCGGCGGAGGGGGAAGGCTTTGTCGCGTCGGGCGAGATTGACCTGTCCGACGCCTCGTTTCAGGCCGACGAGGTGTACGTGGCCTTCAAGTACACCTCCAGCGGAACGGGACCGGGATCGTCCGAAGAGCAGCAGGTGGATGACGTCCGGGTTGTGGGTCGGTAACGAATGACCCGGGCCCCGGCGGCCGCGCCGTGCGAAGTTCTGTACCCTCATCGTGCTACTTGTTCTACGCCCCAACGACCTATGCGACGTTTTCTCAGCGCACTCTTGCCTGTTCTTGTGATCGGCGGTCTCGTCCTTGCTGGCTGTGACAGCGGGGGCGGCGTTCCCGACGATCTCGGGGACAGCACCTCTGTTGGGTTCGTGGAGTCCACGGCCACGTTGGTTGAGGGCGAAGATGAGACCTATGCCCTTGAAATTACGGCCGACGACCCAGGGTTTGAGGAGGTGCGGCTCAACCTCTCGGTCAATGCCTCGCAGAGCACCGCCGCGCTGGGCGACGACGTGACGGGACTGACGGGCGACACGACGGTTGCCTTCCCGCGCTCGGCCACCAGTGGGGGCACGGTTTCCATCCCGCTCACCATCGTCGACGAGCCCGTCGACAGCACTGGATTTTTGGAGGACACGGAAAGCCTCGCGTTCACACTGAGCCCGGCGGACACGCTCGCTCCCGAGATTGACGACGGGGCCAGCAGCTTTACCCTCACAATCGAGGAGGACGATGCGCCGCTCACTGCGGCGGAATCCCGAAACCGCCCGAGCGGGGGGCGAACCGTTGCTGACGGCCTTGTCACCCGTGTGGAGTCGGATGGGGCGTACGTGCAGGATGGCACAGGCGCCTTCTTCGTGTTCGACGGTGACTTTGCCAGTCAGGCAAGCAAGGGCGACTCGGTCCGCGTCGACGGTGCGGTGGGCTACTTTAACGGGGTGTTCCAGGTCAGCGGCGTGAGCGACGGGCCGCTGACGGAGGTGCTCTCGTCAGGGAACGCGCTGCCGGCCCCACAGGAAGTGTCGCTCGGAGAGGTGGTCAACAACGGAGAGGAGTATGAGAGTGAGCTCATCCGGGTCGAAAACTTTGCCATCGACGCCGGCGGGGACCAGACGTTTCAGGGCGGCGTTCCCGACGGGCTGTACGACATCAGTACACAGGACGCCTCCTCCACCCTTCTCGTGACGGGCGGGTCCGGCCTTGTTGGAGAGTCGATTCCCGATCGGGGCACCTTTCAGGGCGTCCTCGGGCAATTCAACGGTGAGGGCGGCGGCGGCGACGAGCCGGACGAGGGGTATCAGTTGTTGGGAATCGACCTGGATGATGTGACAGCCCCTGAGGCCGCCACGATCAATGAAGTGCGCCAGGAGTCAAACGGCTCGTCGGTCTCGACCGCCGGGGTGGTCACGCGGGTCGACGGGCAGAACGTCTTCATCCAGGACGAGAGCGGCCCAACTGGGGCCAGTGGCATCGTTGTACGCAATGGCGACCTGGCCGACGACGTAAGGGATGGAGGCGTTGATCCGAATCCGGGCGACCAAATTGAGGTCTCCGGAGAGCTTGGGGCCTTCAGCGGCCTTCTGCAGATCTCTTCGAATGTGCAGTACAGCGTCAACCAGACAGACGCTGGGCTCCCCAGCCCACAGTCTGTATCGGTGGGCGACCTGCTGAACGGCGGGGGGGAAGACTACGAATCGGAGCTGATTACTGTCTCGGGATTGACGATTGACGACGGCGGAGATTCTAGCTTTCAGGGCGGCACGAACTACGACGCGACCGATTCGAACGGGAACACGATCACCCTTCGGATTTCGGACAATTCCTTCTACGCCGGCCGGACGATTCCGAGCGGAGCCGTTGCCTTCGAAGGGGTCCTGAGTCAGTTCAACGGAGGCTTCGGGGGGGCACGCGACCCGGACGAGGGATACCAACTCCTTCCGCTTATTGACGGGGATCTGAGTGATACGATCAATCAGGTTCGCCAGGAGTCGAACGGTACGAGTGTGTTTACGCTCGGGGTCGTCACGCGAGTGGATGGTCAGAACGTCTTCATGCAGGACGAGAGCGGTCCGACCGGGGCCAGTGGCATCGTTGTACGCAACGGTGACCTGGCCGACGATGTGAGAGACGGAGCCACTACCCCGAATCCGGGCGACCGCATTCAGGTCTCCGGAGAGCTTGGGGCCTTCAGCGGCCTTCTGCAGATCTCCTCGAACGTGCAGTACAGCGTGGATCAGGCCGGAGTTGGTCTGCCCAGTCCCCAGTCCGTTTCGGTCAGCGATCTGCTTAGCGGCGGCGGGGAAGACTACGAGTCGGAGCTCATTACAATCTCTGGACTGACCGTTGACGGCGCGGGAGATTCCAACTTCCAGGGTGGCACAAACTACGACGCCACCGACTCAAGTGGGGACACGGTCACCCTCCGAATTTCGGACAACTCCTTCTACGTTGGAGAGCCGATCCCGGGTGGGTCCGTCACGTTCGAAGGCGTGCTGAGCCAATTCAATGGAGGCTTCGGTGGTGCACGTGATCCGGATGAAGGGTATCAGACGCTCCCGCTCATTGATGGGGATCTCGAATAGGACGAACGAACCTATTCTCTCACTCCGTCGGACCGTCGAAGAAAATGGGCGGTGCCCCGCGTGGGTGCCGCCCGCCCTTCTCTTCGAGAATGACTGGTGTTTGGTAACAGAAGAGGCCTGTCTTGAACTACGAAGGTGAGCCCGAAGCCCGTCGTGCTCTGGTGACTCACGGAAGAAGATCACGAGACGTTGCAAGCGGTCCGTACGTCTACGCCGTCCTCCGTTCCCCTCTATTCTTTAAGCGTTTGTCCCTGATGTCATGGCATGCTTGCCGCGCTGGGTCTTTCTAGCCGCCCTGTCGCTACTCCTCGTTGGCGCATGGCCAGAGGCCCTTCAGGCGCAGGATTCCACAATAAACGAGGCCCGTGAGCAGTCTCTGGGCACGGAAGTGACGGTAACGGGAACGGTGACCCGCGCCTACGGATCGTACGCCCGCATTCAAGACACGAGCGGGCCGACTGGCGCCAGCGCAATCGTCATCCGGCAGACGGATGGATCGAACAGTTCCGAGTTTCAGGCCGACATTGAAGACGGTACCATTCAGCCGGGGACGACGCTGGAGGTGACGGGCGCGACCTCGGCGTTCAACGGGCTTTTTCAGATCAACAACGACGACCTCACCGACTACACGGTGCAGGGCCAAGGGGCTCCGCCGAGCCCGCAGACGGTGACCCTTCCGGAGCTGGCGCAGAACGGAGAAGACTACGAAAGCGAGCTGCTCCGCGTCGACGGGCTGCGGTTTGTGAGTGCGTCCGGGACCTTCGAGAACGGGACGACCTACACGGTGGAGGATGGGGACGGGCAGTCCCTTGAGTTTCGGGTCCAGGACAACAGCGAAACGGCGATCGGCGGCGCGCCGATTCCGGGTGGGGTGTTTGCCTTCGAAGGCGTGCTCGGGCAGTTCAATGGGGGAGGCGTGGGGGCCGATGAGCCCGACGAGGGCTATCAGTTTATTCCGGTTCGCGAGAGCGACCTGCAACCGTCGCTGTCGTTTTCCTTCAATCGCCTCTTCGCCCAGGCGGAAGAGGGGGACGGGCCGGTGTCGGTGAACGTGCAGGTCTTCAACAAGGAAATGGACGGGGACGTGTCGGTGACGGCGGAAGTAAGCACGGGCAGCACTGCCGACACTGGAATCGATGTGACGGGCTTTGACAGCCCACAGACACTCACCTTTAGTGGAGCCGATCCGGGGCCGCAGACCCTCACCTTAGAGCCGGTGGACGACACTGAGCAGGAGGGTGTTGAGCGCTTGGAGATCACCCTGTCGTCCAACGACGGAGGCATCGCCTCGCCCGAGCGATTCACGCTCTGGGTTCTGGACGGCCCGGCGGCCCAGGGCCCAGTCGTTGCGGGCGACAGCGGAGATGTGCTCCTCGATTCGCTCCAGCAGCAGTATGGCGACCCCCCCACGATTGGGTATGGGCCGGCCCGCGACACGCTGTATCGCCGCGTCTACAACGAGCAAGATACCGTCGAGGCTATTTACAGTGGGTTTCAGGTGCTTGTCGACCCGGGCGGAGGCGACGCCAGCGATCAGGCGCTCGATCAGGGCGTGAACACCGAGCACATTTGGCCCCGCAGCAAAGGCGCCGAGAACGAGCCGGCCTTAAGCAACATGCACATCCTGGCCCCCGCGCGCGATGCAGTTAACTCGGCGCGAAGCAACTACGCTTTTGGAGAAATCCCGGACTCGGATACCGACAACTGGTATTTTGAGGACGAGTCCCGGTCGAGTCCGCCGCCGCAAAATGTCCGAAGACTCTGGAGCGAGGTTGACAGTAGCCCCTCTGACCGGGCTAGCCGCCGCTTCGAGCCGCGCCACGGCAAGAAAGGAGACGTGGCGCGTGCGGCCTTCTACTTCGCCATGGCGTACCCGAACCGGGCGGACCTGGCCTTTCTGGAGGCCCAGCGCGAGGCCCTCCTGGAGTGGCACGAGGAGGACCCGGTCGATGCGACGGAACTCCGCCGGACGCTTTCGCAGGGCAGCTATCAGGGCAACCTCCCGAACCCGTTTGTCCTCGACTCCACCTTGGCTGGTCGTGCCTACGGGGCGGGCGTGCCGGAGCGAGCGGCCGTTCCCATTCAGGAGGCCCGCGAGCTTGGGGCCGGGCGCACCGCCACTGTGGAGGGGGTGGTCACCCGCGTGAGCGAAGACGGGCCGTACCTGCAGGACGACACCGGCGGGCTCTATATTTTCGAATCGCAGGGCGTCTTCGGGCAGGCCCTCGGCAGCTCCATCGAGAAGGGCACCCGACTGAAAGTGACGGGAACGCTCACGTACTACAATGGCCTGTTGGAGCTGACGGACGTGCCCGACGATGGGTTCGAGATCGTTGCTCAGGATGAGCCGCTCCCCGCCCCCACGACGCTCACGCTTGGAGACATTTCGCAAAACGGGGAGAACTACGAGTCGGAGCTCGTGCGAGTGGAAGAGGTCTCCATTGACGCCGATGGAGACGAAACCTTCCAGGCCGGAGGCAGCGCAGGGAACTATTCCATCCAGGATGAGGCGGGCACGCTCACGCTTCGGATTCCCAGCGGGTCGGAGCTCCAAGGCGAGCCGATTCCGGACCGTGCTACCTTTCAGGGAGTGCTTGGCCAGTTCAATGGGGCGGGGCCCGACGCAGACGAGCCGGATGAGGGATACCAGCTTCTTGGTCTTGGCACCGGGGACTTGACGGCGGAGCTTCCCGGAGAAACCACAGTCGACCTGACGCGCTCGTTCGGAGACCCAAGCACGGGGGACAGCTACCGCCTCGTGGCCCTGCCGGGGCAGGTGAACCGGTCGCTCGCGTCGACCCTCTCCGGTGAAGCCGGAATTGAATGGCAGGCATACTGGGACGACGGCAGCGACCAGGACTTCTTTGTTAAATTCGACGGGGAGGAGCAGTTTGACTTCCGTCCTGGCCGCGGATTTTGGGTGCTGAGCACGAGCGACTGGTCGGTTCAGGCAACGGTTCCGACGGTCGACGTGCAGAACGGGAACGCGACCATTCCGGTGCACGACGGGTGGAATATCATTTCCAATCCGCTGCCGCGGGACGTTCCGTGGAGTGCCGTGGACGATGCCCACGACGCCCCGCTCCAACCCCTCCAGGACTGGGACAACGGGTCGTTCCAGCCGTCGTCGACCTTTGTCTCTGCGACGGACGGAGAGGCCTTTTACTTCTTCAACGACCAGGGGCTGGACCAGCTCAAAATCCCCGTGTCGCCCACCGACGCGGCCCCCATGACCGCCCCTGCGGAAAGCCAGGCGAAGCGGGCCGTCGAGCTTGTGGCCCAGCGCGAGGGCGAGGCTTTGGCCCGGGTCCAGGTGGGCGAGCACCCCGCGGCGGCCGACGGCAAGGACCGCCACGATGTGGTCGCCCCGCCGTCCCGGTTTGCCGATGTATCGTTTTCGGTCCAGGCCCCGTTTGCGGACGCCGCCAAGCGTCGCGGGCGGCTGGCCCGAGAGGCCCGGCCCACCGGGGCATCGGGTCAGACGTACACCCTGAAGCTCCGGGCCGATACGACGGGCCCGGTGACGCTGCGGGCCGCATCGCTCCCAGAGTCGCCCCAGGCAGCGGTGGCCCTGCTGGATCCTGCGACGGGCCGCCCGCATGACCTCCGGGCCGACGGGCCGATGACGCTCACGGTGGGTTCAGATCCTTCGCGCGTGCAGCTCCTGGTGGGCCGCTCGTCCTACGTCGCGTCGGAGACCCGAGAGCGCCTCCCGGACGCCCTCACGGTGGAGGCGCCGGCCCCCAATCCGTTTCGGGAGCAGATTACCCTCGAATACGCCCTGCCGGAGGCGCAAGACGTGACGGTCGCGGTCTTCGATCTCCTCGGACGAAGGGTGCGTACCCTGGCGGAGGGCCGCCAGGAGGCGGGGCCCCATCGCGTGACCTGGACGGGAACGGACGCGTCGCAGCGCGCGCTGGCCAGCGGTACCTACTTCCTCCGCGTGTCCACCGATAAAAAGCAGCACGTCGAAAAGGTCGTGCTCGTCCGCTAAGGCGGTTCTCTTTGCCTGAATTCTCTTTACGTTCGGTCCCTTTCCGGTTCCTTTTCGGTCCCCATGTCTCTTTTCGCCACGCGCCCGGTTGCCACACGGATGGTGGCCGCTCTGATCCTAGGGGGGAGCATCCTTGGTCTCATTGGCTGTGACGGCGGGGGCTCGTCCACAGACCCGCCGTCGCCGCCCTCGAATGTTGAGGCCACGGCACAGGATGGGGCCGTCGCCCTGACGTGGGACGGCGGCGCGTCGGCCTCCGGATACAACGTGTATCGCGCCACCAGTTCGGGGGGCGGCATCTCTGGAGCGCCCGTGAATGGAAATGATCCGCTTGGGTCAACCGAGTTTTCAGACGACTCTGTAGAGAACGGGACGCTCTACTATTATCGGGTGACGGCGGTGGGAGAGGGCGGAGAGAGCGATCCATCCGGGGAAGTCAGTGTGCGCCCCTTTCCGTCGCCGCCTCCTCGACCGTAGGCCGTAAGTACGAGTCCAATCGGTAGGGGCCGCCTGCGCCCCATGGACGTTCCCGCCGGCGCACGTCGTTGCCAGTGTTTGTAGGGAGCGGGTAACATTCGCGGTCCATGGGGGGATGCGTGGATCAGATGCCTGGGCAGGCCTTAGAATCCTCCGCTCTGCTTGGGTGGTATGTGAAATCAGCCTCCGCCGGGGAGGGCAGCAGAGACAATGGCAAACCCCCCACGCACTTGGCGTCCAACATTCCTATGACGCACCCCGAGACCGACGTTCTCGTCCTCGGCTCCGGCATCGCGGGCCTCTCCACCGCCCTGGGAGCAGCCCGCGAGGGCGCCTCGGTCACCGTGGCCACGAAGGCCACGCAGCCGAAAGGAGCCTCCACGTGGTGGGCCCAAGGCGGCATCGCGGTCGCCCGGAAGGCGCCCCGGCAGTTCAAAGAGGACATTCACACGGCGTCGAGCGGCACCAGCGACCCCGAGGCCCTCGATGTGCTCGTCCAGAACGCCGATGCGGCCGTGCGGGACGTGCTCATCGACACACTCGGGGTGGGCTTTGACACCGGGGGCGACGGCGCGTCGTTTCACTACGGACGCGAGGCCGCCCACTCCGAAGACCGCATCCTGCACGTCGACGCGTCGACGGGCAGACACATCCACGAGCCGTTCCTGAACTACCTCGCCGCCCACGACCGGGTCGAGATCCGGGGGGACACCGCCGCGATCGACCTGCTGGCACAGAACGGAACCATCCACGGCGCCCTGCTCAAGTCCGGGGACGCGGTGCAGCGCCTCCACGCGGGGGCGACCGTCCTCGCCACTGGCGGCATTGGGGCCCTCTACGGCCGCTCCACCAATCCCGCGGGGGCGACCGGGGACGGCATCGCGATGGCGCACCGGGCCGGGGCCGCGACGGCCGACATGGAGTTCGTCCAGTTCCACCCCACCGTCTGCGTCGTGGACGGCGACCCGTTTCTCGTGAGCGAGGCGGTGCGGGGCGAAGGCGCGGTCCTCCGCAACGCCGAGGGGGACCGCTTCATGCCGGCCGTCCACGAGGACGCCGAGCTGGCGCCCCGCGACGTGGTGGCCCGTGCCGTGGAGCAGGCGCACGAGCGAACCGGACGCGTCGTGCTCGACGTCTCGTCGTTCGACTTCGCCGGGACCTTTCCGGACCTTGCGGCGATGTGCGCGGAGCACGGGGTGGACCCGTCGACCGGCATTCCCGTGGTGCCCGCCGAGCACTTTCTCTGTGGCGGCGTCGACGTCGACACCTACGGGCGGGCGTCGCTCGACCGGCTCTACGCCGTGGGCGAGTGTGCCCGGACGGGCGTCCACGGGGCGAATCGGCTCGCCTCCACGTCGCTCCTGGAAGGCCTGGTGTGGGGGCTGCGGGCGGGGATGGACGCCCAGGGGACGGCGCCCCGCGAGCAGCCCGTTCCGGTCTCGACGACCGCCGCCGGGTCGCCCCCGTCCGACGAGGCCCTCCGTGGGGCCTTCGAGTGCCTTCAGCGAACGATGGACGTGCACGTGGGCCTTCGCCGCACCCCGGACGGGCTGCAGCAGGCCCGCCACGACATCCGCTCGGTCGAGGCGGACGTGAAGGCCTGGACGGACCCGAGCGCCCGCCGTGGCGTCCACGAACTCCGCTCGGCCTGCACCGTGGCCCGTCTGATTGCCGAGGCGGCCGCCGCCAACGAGACGTCCGTGGGGTGTCACTACATGGAACGCTCCGACGCCCCGCCGGCCTCCTGACCGCCATTCTCCCCGTTCCGAAACGGCCCGACCGTGTCCACCGTGAACGAGCCCACGTCTGCCGCATCCCCCCGAGACCGGGCCCGGCGCGCACTGCCGGACGCCCTCCGCCACCCTTCCGTGCTGTCGCTGCTGCGCCTGAGCGTCGCGGAGGACGTGGCGGCCAAGGGAGAGTGGTGGGCAGGGCCTGAGAGCCCGGCCCGCCACGACGTGACCAGCACGGCGACGCTGGAGCCCGACAGCCGGCTGGAGGGACGTCTCTTTGCGAAGGAGGCGGGCGTCGTCGCGGGCCTGCCGCTGGCCGAGGCGCTGTGCCGGCTGGTGGAGCCGGCCCTGCAGTTCGTCTCGCTGGTGGACGAGGGGGAGCAGGTGGAGGCCGGCCGGTCGCTCGCGACCATCGAAGGCCCCGGCCGGGCGCTGCTCGCCGCCGAACGCCCGGCGATCAACTTCGTCGGCCGCCTGTCCGGCGTCGCCACCCTCACCCGCCGCTTCGTGGACGCCGTCTCGCACACGGAGGCCGACATCCTGGACACCCGCAAGACGCTCCCGGGGCACCGCCGCCCCGACAAGTACGCGGTGCGGCAGGGCGGGGGGCACAACCACCGGATGGGGCTCTACGACATGGTCCTCATCAAAGACAACCACATTGACGGGGCCGGGGGAATCACCGAGGCGGTGCGCCGGGTCCGCGAGACGCACGGGGACGCGTACTCCATCGAGGTGGAGGTAAACACCCTCGACGAGCTCAAGGAGGCGCTCGCGCTCGCGCCCGACTACCTCCTGCTCGACAACATGTCGCCCGAGACGCTCCGCCGGGCCGTGGAGCACACCGACGGACGCGTGCCCCTGGAGGCCTCCGGTGGGGTGACGCTCGACACGGTCTCGACCATCGCCGAAACGGGCGTCGATGCCATTTCCGTGGGGGCGCTCACACACTCCGCCGAGGTCCTCGACGTGAGCCTGCGGACCCAGTGAGACCACCCGGCCTCCCCGACTCCACTCCTTCAACGAACGTAGCCCACAACGATGAGAAACGACGCTGCCACCCTGACCGACCCCGACGCGCTCTACGACATCCTTGAGGAGCGCCTCGAAGACCGGCCCAGCGACCAGGAGCTTCGCCACAAGGCCGAGATGGCCGCCGAGATCAACGCGCTCAAACAGGAGCAGAACGCGGTCATCCTGGGCCACAACTACATGGAGCCGGCCCTCTTCCACACGATTCCGGACTATACCGGATCGTCGCTGGAGCTGAGCCGGCGCGCCGCTGAGGCCGAGGCGGACACGATCGTGTTCTGTGGGGTGCGGTTCATGGCGGAGACGGCCAAGATCGTGAACCCGGACAAGACGGTGCTCCTGCCCGCGGAGGAGGCGGGCTGTTCGCTCGCCGAGAGCATCACGGCGGAGGACGTGCGTCGCCTGCGGGAGCGCTACCCGGGGCTGCCGGTCGTCACGTACGTCAACACCTACGCCGACGTGAAGGCCGAGAGCGACGTCTGCTGCACCTCCAGCAACGCGGCGCAGGTCGTGGAGTCGCTCGACTCGGACACCGTCATCTTCATCCCGGACGAGTTCCTGGCCCAGAACGTGGCGCAGGAGACCGGCAAGGACGTGCTCTTTCCCCAGAAGCGCGAGCGGAAGGACGTGGGGGGCGACGGCGCGCCCACGAGCGGCGACGGGGCCCCGGCCGAGGCCGCCGACGCCGACCTGATCGGGTGGGAGGGGCGCTGCGTGGTCCACGAGATGTTTCAGGTGGAGGACGTGCAGCAGGCCCGCGAGGAGCACCCCGACACCGTGGTGCTGGCCCACCCCGAGTGCAGCCCGGAGGTCGTGGCGGAGGCCGACCACTCCGGCAGCACCTCCTCGATGATCGACTACGTCGAGAACACGGACGCGGAGAGCTACCTATTGCTCACGGAGTGCTCGATGGGCGATAACATCATGGGCGCCAACCCGGACAAGAACCTGCTGCGGATGTGCTGGCAGCGGTGCCCGCACATGAACCAGATTACCCTGGAGGACACCTACCGCAACCTGGCGAACAACCAGTACCAGATCGAGATTGAGGAAGAGGTGCGGGTGCGGGCGCTGGAGGCGGTCGAGCGGATGCTCAAAATTGGGTAGCACCTCCGCCAAGACCTGGTAGGCTTAGTGGCCTTGCACACCTGTTCTGCCAGATTTTTGAGCGTCTCTCTTCTGATCATTTCCTT
>NZ_JAZKRW010000059.1:0-17515 GCF_036626415.1 Salinibacter sp. | reverse complement strand
GGACGACGATTCGCTGGACGACGATTCGCTGGACGATGACACGTCGGACGGCGACGAGGGGGACGCGCCGCCGTCTCCTGACGCCTCCCCCGGCGGTTCGGACACGACAGAGTCGGACCCGTCCGTGGAGTACAACGACCTATTCGGTGCACCGGCATTGGGCGGAGACGAATCGTCTGCGGGGGAGGAGGCCTCGGGCCCCACCGACGCCCGGGCCTCCGCCTCGGACCCTGCGTCGGACGGATCGGGGGGAGCGGCCGCTACGGTGGCGGAGCCGGCCGTTGCGTCTAGGTCCGACGTTGACGGGCTGGCCGCCGAGTGGCCGCAGGTCGTGCAGTCCGTCAAGGAAAACCACATCAGCCTCGGCTCCCTGTTGGGCGAGGCCGAACCCGTGGAGTACGCCGACGGCACGCTTACCGTTGCCGTTCCCCGTGCCCTCCACCGCAACACCCTGCGTGACCGGCGGCGTGTGTTGCTGCGCCACGTCACCGACAGGGTCGATCCGCCGGTCGACGCCCTGCAGTTCGTCGTTGAAACGCCCAGCGGTGAGCCGACCGACACCGAGGCATCCGACGAGCCCCGCAGCCCCCGCGAACAGTTGCAACAGCTTCGCGATACCTATCCGGCGCTCGATGTGCTCTTCGCCGAGTTTGGGGCCGAGCCGGTGTGGTAATGCCGCCCGCGTCGTGCCCGCGCCTGTCCCCCGCGCTCTGAGCAGCGGCTGTGGTCAGGGATCGGTTCCGATCGGCGTCCGTTGCATCCTTCTGTATACATTGGAGGCCCCTCCTCGCCCTCGGCGCACGGGCCTTCGTTCCCACGAGTCTTTGAACTGAGATCCCCTTAGCTATGGCCAACCCAGGAGGCATGAACATGCAGGACATGTTCGGAAAAATGATGGAGATGCAAGAGAAGATGAACGCCGCCCAGGATGAGCTTGCGGACAAGACCGTGACCGCGGAAGCAGGTGGCGGCATGGTGACCGTGACCGCCAACGGCGCGCAAGAGATTACGGGCATCGAGATTGATCCGGAAGCCGTCGACCCGGACGACCTCGAGCTGCTCGAAGACCTCGTCATTGCGGGCGTCAACAAGGCCCTCGAGAACGCGTCCGACATGGCGCAGGAGGAGATGAAGGACTCCATGGGCGGCATGCTGCCGCAGGGCATGGACCTCAGCCAGCTTGGCCTTTAAGAAGCTGCGAGTGGCGAATTGCGAGTGTCGAGTGACCTCGGGGGACGCCGCCGTTTGCATTCGAACCTCGACATTCGAAATTCGAGACCGTCGCGATGCAGTACACCTCGGAGTCCGTCGAAACCCTCGTGGAGCAGTTTACGAAGCTGCCCACGATCGGGAAGAAGACGGCGCGGCGACTGGCCAACTACGTCTTGAAGATGCCCCGAGAAGAGGTCGAGACCATTGCGAACGCACTGACGGCCGTAAAGGAGGATGTGCAACGCTGCTCGACCTGCTACGTCGTGGCGGACCAGGATCCGTGTCCCATCTGTAGCTCAGACAAGCGCGACGCCTCGACGATCTGTGTCGTGGAAGAGTCGAGCGACCTGACTGCCATCGAGCAGACCAACGAGTACCGAGGTGTGTACCATGTGCTGGGCGGCGTGATCTCGCCGCTCGACGGCGTCGGTCCCGACGATCTCCGCGTGCACGAGCTGGCCACGCGCATCGATCCCTCCTTCGACGACACAGCGGCCGCTGCCCCGTCGGATTCTGAGGACGCGCCCGACGTCGAGCCCGGCCCTGCGGAGGACCCGTCGGCCAACGGGGAAGCGGATGAGGCGGAGGCCGGGCCGCCGGTCGAGGAGGTGATCCTGGCCGTCAACCCCAACGTGGAGGGCGACACGACAGCGTACTACATTTCGCAGCTCCTCGAGCCGTTCGATGTCCGCGTCACGCGCATCGCCCGTGGGCTGCCCATCGGCGGGGACCTGGAGTACGCCGACGAGGCCACCCTCTCGCGGGCCCTGGAAGGGCGCGGCCACGTCGACTAGCGTCCGCAGGGCCCTGCTGCGCCTGTTCTGTCCGGACCTGCCCACCCGACGACCGCACCGCACATGACGATTACAGTTCTTGGCGCCGGATCGACTGGAGCCCCCGTCGTCCGCGAGCTCTGCGCGCGGAGCGGCGAGGTGGAGCAGGTTCAGGTCTGCGACACCCGGTCGCAGGCCCTGGAGCGCCTCCACGACCAGGTCGACGTCGATCAGTTTCTGCGCTCCTTTCAGGTCGACGTGCGCGACACCGGCGTGCT
This sequence comes from Salinibacter sp., assembly GCF_036626415.1. Taxonomy (GTDB): domain Bacteria; phylum Bacteroidota; class Rhodothermia; order Rhodothermales; family Salinibacteraceae; genus Salinibacter. Next base: position 15,252 of record NZ_JAZKRW010000059.1, on the reverse strand, counting down.
GTCCCAGATCGTAAAGGGAAGTGATTGCGTCATTAGCTGCGTGCCGGCGGACCTGAACCCCGAGCTGGCGGAGCTGTGCCTCGACGTGGGCGTGCACTTCTGCGACCTCGGCGGGACCGATGCCCTTGTGGAAAAAGAGCTGGCACTCGACGAGCAGGCCCGAGAAAAGGGCGTCTGGATTGTGCCCAACTGCGGGCTGGCGCCGGGCCTCATAAACGTCGTATGCCTGCACGGCATCGATCAGCTCGATCGGGCCGAGGCGGCCCACCTGCGTGTGGGCGACGTGCCCCTGCACCCGGAGCCCCCGTTCAACTTCCGCATCTCGTGGTCGGCCGAACGCATCCTGGCCGACTACACGAACCCGGCGCGGCTGATTGAGGACGGACAGGTCGTTGAGGCGGACGCCCTCTCGCGGGAGGAGGAGATCCAGTTCGAGGAGCCGTTCGGAAAGATGGAAGCCTTCTGCACGCAGGGTGGGCTGTCCACCCTCACCGATACACTGGCCGGGCACGTGGAGGCCCTCGACCACAAGACGATCCGGTGGCCGGGCCATGCCCATCAGATGCGCTTTGTGCTTGGCCTCGGGCTCGCGGAGGAGCGCAAGATTGGGGTGCGCACGCACCTCACGTACCGCGACCTCCTGGTGCGCCGCATGCGAAAACGCCTGGGCGGCGACCACGAGGACGCAGTGCTCATGCGCGTGCTGCTACGGGGCGAGCAGGAGGGACGGCCCACGACCTTGGTGTACGAAATGGTGGAGCGGTACGACACGGGGGCACACCAGACAGCCGTGATGCGTTGCACGGCCATCCCGACGGTCGTCTCGGCCCTGTTTCTGGCTCGTGAAAAGGCCGTCTCCCCCGGCGGGGCCGACGTGCCGGAAAATGTGATCCCGCGCAGCCAGTTTCTGGACAAGGTCGCCGACCGTGGCCTTAACATTCAGAAGGAGCGGCACGATGAGTTTCGGGAGATCACCGCCAAGCGGCCCCTCGATGGTCGGTGGGCTTGAGGGGCAGCGGACCCGGAGGCATGGGGTTTGCGCACTCTTGCAGGCCTCCGGAAGAAGCGCCCAGCCTGCTTGATGAAAGAGTCGGCACGTCTTACGTTTTGCATTGGGTCCCATTGGGGGGTGTTTGATCGAGGGCGCCCAACCGTTTGTCGTTGTTACCAGACGTCACGCACGCATCGGCACGAATCGCTACAGCTCGTTTTAGACACGCACCGGAATCCCTCCCGGATGGAGACGGAGGGACGGTCCGTGCCGTAGGATTTCGGAGCGTTGCTGGACCCGTGCCGTTGACCTCGCCCCTGCCATCGCCGTCCCCATCCCCCTGTGTGGGCACGCCAGGGGGGGCACGCGTGTGTCTCTCGACGATGGCGCTGCTCCTGGCCTGGAGCCTTTCCGGACTGCTGCTGCCGGCTGAGGCCCAGGAGGGACCGCCTCCTGACACGACGGCCCCCGACACGGCCGCCGCTAGCACGACACGTCAGGCGCCCATTCTCGATCTCGGCAGACCATCTCCTGGGCCCAGGGACACGTCGACCGTGCCGGGCCGCGTAGACGGCATCTCAGGGAGGGACGGCGCGGCCCTCTCGGTGCCATCGCCGCCCCCCGACACGGGCGTCGTCGGCCGGTACCTGCCGACGCGGCGCGGGCGCTCGGTCCGTCTGTTTGAGCGGACGTCTCCGTTTCTCGGACCGCGCACCCCCACGGTCGACGCGCGTTCCGTCACGCTCGACTCGACCCAGAACCGCTACGTCCTCTCCGACGGCACACGCATTGGGGGAAGCGTGGGGATGGACGAGCAGTCCTACCGGCGCGAGCGCTACCGTGCCAACCTGCAGGAGAACTGGCGCACACTCGCCGAGCAACGCCAGCAGGAGGATGGAGGCAGCGGGTTCGGGGTCAACATGGTGGTGCCCGGCGGGCGGGGAAGCGCCTTTTCCACGGTCTTCGGGAAGCCGGAGGTCGACCTCCGGGTCAACGGCCAGGCCGACATCAATGCCGGGTTCAAGTATCGCAAAAGCGATCAGCAGGTCAACGTCACGGGCGACGCGAGCCAGCTCAATCCCAACTTCAAGCAGGACCTGCGGCTCGGCATTACGGGCACGATCGGCGACAAGCTGCAGATCAACGTCGACTGGGACACGCAGAGTCAGTTCGACTACCAGAATCAGGTCAAGCTCAACTACACGGGCTACGACGACGAAATTCTGCAGAGCGTGGAGGCGGGCAACGTGTCCATGCGGACGCCGTCGCAGCTCATCAGCGGCGGACAGAGCCTCTTCGGCATCAAGAGCGAGCTGCAGTTCGGCAACCTGAGCCTCACCACGATTGCGAGCCAGCAGGAGGGGCAGTCCAACAGCCTCAGCATTGAGGGGGGAGCGCAGGAGACGGAGTTTGACCTCAGGCCGACCGACTACGACCAAAACCGCCACTTTTTCCTCGGCTACTACTTCCGCAACAACTGGAACCGCGCCCACGAAGACCCAACGACGATTCGAACGTTCGATTCGTTCGACGAGGTCACCGAGGTGGAAGTGTGGAAGATTACCCAGCGAGTAGGCAACGAGGCCAATACCCGACAGGCGGTGGCGGTGGTGGACTTGGGAGAGAACGACCGGCTGGTGAACGAGGCGGGCGACTACACGGAGGCGGTGCTGCCCGAGCCGGGCCGAGACCAGTACGGCGACACCGACCTGACGGCGCTCCGCGATGGAGAGCGCCGGGCCTCATCGTACGTGAGCGATTCCGGCGTCATGGAGCAGGCCCTGGACACCCAGCAGGACCTGCACGCGGGCGAGTTCAAGCGGCTCACGCGCGGGCAAGACTACCGGATCGACCCCCGGCTGGGGTTTCTGTCGCTCCAGCAGCGGCTGCGGTCCGACGAGGCCCTCGCCGTGGCGTTTCGGTACCGGACGAACGACGGGGCCGTGCGCACGGTCGGCGACTTCACGCAGGGGGGCACCACCGGGGGCATCAACGCCGATCGCCTGGTGCTGAAGCTGCTCCGGCCCACCGATCCGGTTGCGCCGAGCCAGGGGGGGAGCGTCAATCCGGCCGCCTGGTTTTTGCAGCTCCGGAACGTGTACGACCTCTCGGGGCGGGACTTCAGTTCGGAGAATTTCGAGCTCGACATTGAATATCAGGCCTCGGGCCAGGGGGCCCGCACGACGCTGCCGGACGTGGGGGGGCAGAGCACGCTGCTTCAGGTGCTCGGGCTCGATCGGGTCGACCAGAACGGAGCGCCCACTCCGGACGATCGGTTCGACTTTCTCCGACAGACGATCAATGCGGACCAGGGGCTGGTGTACTTTCCCTACCTGCAGCCCTTCGGGCAGCGCATCCTAGACGCCGCGGCCGAGAATGGAAGCCAGACCGCGGGAGAGCCGTTCGCGTTCAAAAACCTCTACACCAAGAAGAAGCAAAATGTCCAGAAGGAGGATACGCAGAAAAATGTCTACCACATCCGAGGCTCGTACACTGGAGGGGCGCAGCAATTCTACGACCTGGAGGCCTTCACGGGGTTGGTCGAGGGGTCCGTCGAGGTGACCGCGGGGGGGCAGACTTTGCAGGAGGGCGTCGACTACCGGGTGGACTACCAGGGGGGGACGGTGAACATCACCAACGAGTCGTACCTGACCGCCGGGCGGGACATCAAGATCGACTACGAGCAGAACAGCCTCACCAACATCCAGAAGAAGACCCTGCTCGGGGCGCGGGCGGACTGGGCGATGCAGGATCAGTTTTCGCTCGGGGCCACCGTCATGCGGCTCAGCCAGCAGTCGCCCACCGACAAGTTCCGCATCGGGCAGGAGCCAATTCAAAACACCATCTGGGGCCTGAACGGCTCGATGGACCTGGAGCCACAGTGGATCACGGAGGCGGTCGATGCCCTCCCGCTCGTGCAGACGCGGGCCGAGAGCCAGCTCTCGGTCTCCGGCGAGTTTGCACAGCTTCGCCCCGGGCACACCACCACCGACGCGTTCGAGCGCACCCTGGACCGGGTGGAGAGCAGTGAGACGGACCAGTACGCGTCGGACGAGCGCAACGGGGTCTCCTATATCGACGACTTTGAGGGCTTCGAGAACACCTTCTCCCTTCGCGAGCAGCCCGGCGCCTGGCAGGTGAGCGCGGCGCCCGACTCGACGGCCGACGCCCCGGGCCTCGACGGCGAGGTGCCTGGCACCTACGACGACGTTCGGCAGCGAACCCACTGGCGCGGCCGCCTTGGATGGTACCGGCTCAACGAGAATGTTCTGGAGGCCATCGGCACCGAGGACGGAGGCGAGGCCACCGAGCTTATCGATACCGAGGAGGTCTTCGTGGGCCGCGACACGCAGGGGGAGGCGAACCCTACGCTCCGGACGCTCGACCTCCACTTCAATCCCTGGCAGCGCGGGTCCTACAACTACACGGAGGACCTGGTGGACTTCTTTCGAGAGCCGACAAAGGTGTGGGGGGGCATCACGCGCTCGCTCCCGGAGGGCTACACCGACTTTTCGGTGCAGAACGTCGAGTTCGTCGAGTTCATCGTGAAGGTATATCCGGAAGAGAACGAGGTGACCGACGGGGCGCGTCTCTTCGTCGACCTCGGGACGATCTCGGAGGACGTGGTGCCGAACCAGCGCATCGACATGGAAGACGGGCTCTCCCTCAACTTCAACGAAGGGGACCTGGGGACCTTCAGTCGCATCCCCAACGCCGAGCCGGGCGGGGGCATCGACCTGCGGGGGAACCGGACCCAAGACCTGGGGCTGGACGGGCTGGTCTCCTACACCGACGGCACCTACGACGAGCGCCTGCTCGAGCGAACCTTCTACGCAGGCTTCGTCGAGTACGCGGACAGCCTGCGGGGGCGCATCGGGCAGCTTGGCCTGTCCGCCGAGCAGCGGCAGCGCCTGCGGGCGGAGATTGCGCGCACCACCCAGGACCCCTCGGCCGATGACTACCACTTTTACGAGAACGATCGGTTCTTCAACACGACGGAGTTTTTCCCGGACGGGGCCTCGGTGCAGGAGCGCCTGAGCTGGTACCAGTCGGGCCACGAGCTCAATGGGTTCGAGTCGCAGAACGCACTGGCCGAGGACGTAAGCGTGAGGCGGGGCGTGTCCCGCTCTCCGGACCGGGAGGCCCTCGATGGGGTGGGCAGCCAGATCAACATCGACAACAACTACTTCCAGTACGCCGTCCCCCTCGACGAGCTCGACCGGCGCGCCGAGACCGATCAGGGCCCGACCGACTACGTGGTCAGCAAGGTGGGGCAGGAGGAGGACTGGTACAAGGTGCGCATTCCGGTGCAGGCCTTCACGCGCCAGGTGGGCTCCATCGAAAACTTCGACGACATCAAGTCCCTCCGCCTGTGGACAACCGGGCACGAGGCCCCCGTCACGATGCGGTTTGCGTCCCTGGAGCTGGTGGGCAGCCAGTGGCGCGCCTCGACGCCGGTGGCGCAGCAGCCCGTAGAGGAGGACAGCATCATGAATGCGGGCTCGGGGGAGCTGCGGGTGGCCAGCATCAACAACGAGGAGGACCTGCGCTACGAGCCGCCTGCGGGGGCGGTGGTGGGACAGAACCGCACGTCCCGCGGCGTGCAGCAGCAAAACCGCGAGCAGGCCCTCTTGCTGAATGTCGACCGGCTGGAGCCCGGACGGCAGCGCGGGGTCTTCAAGACGTTCGGGCAGGGGCTCGATCTGCTCAAGTACTCGAACCTGCGCATGTACACCCACCTGCACGGAACGTCGAGCAGCGCGCAGGTGAAGGACCGGCTCCGCGAAAACCTGCGACTGTTCGTGCGCCTCGGCTCTGGGGAGACCGGCGACTACTACGAGTACGAGCAGCCGATGCAGCCGGGCGACGTGCCCATGGCCGGCGGGTCGCAGAACCTGTGGCCGGAGGCGTTCGAAATGAACCTCGTCCTCGAACGGCTCAACCGGCTCAAGCTCCTTCGTGACCAGAGCCAAGTGACGACCGACGAGACGTTCTCGAGCAGTCGTGAGGACGTAAACCTAAATGTCGGTGACTTTGCGCCCCCAGAGACGGTGCTCCGCGTGCGGGGCACCCCCTCCCTGCAAAACGTGCAGACGATCGTCGTCGGTGTGCGCCACGCCGGGGCGCCGTCCGAGAGCCCGCCGGTGTTGCGGGACCTGGAGGTCTGGCTGAACGAGCTGCGCGTGACCGGCTTCGACGAGCAAAAGGGCTGGGCGGCCAACGCCAATGCCCAGCTCGACCTCGCAGACTTCGCGTCGGTCGAGGGCAGCCTCCAGCGCCGAACGGACGGGTTTGGGGCGCTGTCCAGCACGCTGAGTGAGCGGGAGCAGTCCGACAACACGAGCTGGAACGTCCGCGCCAACCTCAACCTTGACTCGTTTCTCCCCGAAGACCAAGGGTGGCGCATCCCCGTGACCATGCAGGTCCAGTCGAACCGCACAGCCCCCCGCTTCGACCCCAACCGGGGCGACGTACGGGTGAGCAGTGTGGTGCGCCAGTTCGACGCCCTCCCCGCTGATACGCTGGAACGTCGTTTTGGCGCCCAGTATGGCGACGACCCGTCTGGTGCGGAGATTCGCCAGCGGCTGCAGGACAGCGTGCGCACGGCGGCCGAGACGCGCAGCGTGCGCCGCACGATGACGGCCGACATCTCGAAGCAGGGCTCCGACTCGTGGTGGCTGCAGAAGACCGTCGACGGCCTCTCGCTGAGCTTCTCTTACCTCGACCAGTCGCGGCGCAACCCGCAGCGCCAGCTCAACGATCGGTGGAGCTGGACGGGCGACGTGCAGTACCAACTCGACTTTGGGCAGCCCCAGACCGTGGATCCCTTCGGCTTCCTGCCCGACGTGCCGGTGCTCGGTACGCTGGCGGGCCTCTCGTTCAACTACGTGCCCCGGTCGCTCTCCTTCTCGATGAATGCGGAGCGGCAGGCCCAAACGACCCAGAGCCGCCCCTCGGGAACCCGGAATACACAAGATCGGCCCTTCCGGGTGGCCTTTCCCCTGCGGGAGCAGCAACAGTTCGATCACCGTCGCAACTTCAGCCTCCAGTACGACCCCTTCAGCTTCCTGAGTCTGAGCTTCGACACCAATACGCGCCAGAACTTCGACGACGCGGCTTCACGGAACCGGACGAACGTCATCATCAACGGCGAGAGTGTTCGCGACACGGTGCTGACCGACATCGGCATTCCGCGCGACAGCACCGCGAACTTTTTCGACAACCTGGACGACTTTGGGCTGGCGGATCGTGGCATCACCGCCGATGACGAGGGCAACACCGTTTTCTTTGAGGACCGGCTGTTCCGGCGGTCGGAGCTTGATGTGTTTCGGGATCTGCTGGCGGGACGAGTGAGCCCGCGCACAAACAACCACCAACAGCGGTTCTCGGCGACCCTGAACATGGGATGGGCCGACCGGCAGTGGCTCAACTGGATTGACCTGCAGGACGTCTCGTACCAGTCGTCATTTCAGTGGTCGAACGGGCCGGAAGGAAGCCTGCAGGGGGCCAACGTGCAAAACTCGCTCACCCTGCGGACGGGCGCCACCCTGCGTCCCAACCGGGTGTGGGAACGGTTCGGGTTCTTTAAACGGCTGAAGGAGGCGCAGCGCCAGTCGGGCCGGGACGACCAACGAGGGGGCGGGCGGTCCGACGGGGACGACGATGACCGGGACGACGATGACGGGGACGAAGAGGCGTCGGGGGACGACGGGCTGGGGTGGGAAGACGTGCCCCTTCCCAGTCCGATGGGCATGCTGCGCGGACTCGCCCTGATGGTGCTCGACATCAACGACTTCAGCGTCAACTACAACGGCGACTGGAGCGCGCGTTCCTCGAACGTGGGGCGATTGAACTCGGACTCGACGGACGTGGATGCGAACTACCGCCTGTTTGATGCGGTGCGCGGGGATGGGCCGTCCGTCGGCTACCGGCTCGGGCTCGAGCGCTCCATCGAGCCGGGAGGGCGCGTGCTGGACTCGCGGTTTCAGGTGTCGGACGCCCTCAGCAACACCCACCGCCTGGAAGGGCGCACGGCCCTGAGCCCGAGCTCGTCCTTCCAGGTCGACCTGAGCTGGAACGTGGAGTGGCGCACGCAGACCGACCGGACCTTCCAGGCGAGCGATGGCGGGGACGGCCGCGGAGACGGGCCCTTCACGACTGAGAGCGGCGACAACTCGGCGTCGGTGTGGGGCTTCGGGTCCGTAGTGGCCCTGGTGGAGGAACAAGCGGACCGATTCTCGCCAGAGGGCGGCGGATCCGGGGAGGCCCGTCCCGCCGACGAGGTGCCCCTGACCAACGCCTCTGTCGCGGATGACTTTAAATCGGCCTACCTGACCGGTGGGGGCAGTGTGGGGGCCCAGGGGTTCGCGCCGGTTCCCCTGCCCGGGTGGAACGTGCGCTACACGGGGCTGGCCGACTGGCCCCTGCTCGGCCGCGTCGTGGAGAGCGCGTCCCTCCGGCACAGCTACAACGCGGAGTATCAGTCGAGCTACGCCACCGACACGCGCGCCGGCGACGAAGAGCAGGCCCCGCTGAGCGGACAGACGTTCCTGAATCCGGAGTTTAAGATCGGGTCGGCCCGTGTCAGTGAGCAGTTCCGGCCCCTCCTCGGCATCAGCATCACGTGGCCCGGCAACTTGGAGACGACGACCGAGTGGAGCCGCCAGACGGAAACGTTCCTGCGTACGGCCAACCTCAAGGTGGAGGAGGTACAGACCAACCAGTTGTCCGGCAGCATCTCGTACCAGAAGCAGGGGCTTCGCATTCCCGTGCTCGGCCTCGGGCGCCTCGAAAACCAGATCCGGCTCTCCCTTACGGTCTCCCGGTCGGTCAACGACGAGCGCAGCTACAACCTGCGCGGGGCGCTCGTGGACGTCCAAGAAGCGGGAGGATCAGTGGACCCGGACCGAGTGACCGACCCCACCAACGACTACGTCCAGGTGCGCAAGCAGACCACGCGCTTTCAGGTGACCCCCGAGCTCACCTATCGCCTCAGCGACCGGGTGACGGCGGACCTCCTGGTCGAGTACGAGCGGTTCGACGGGGACAACCGGCAGCCGTCCTACACACGGGTCAATGGGGGCTTCAACGTGAGCGTAAGCATCACGCAAAACTAGGCGGAGCGCCCCGAGTACAGGCCTAGCCTGACTCGCAGAGCTCCCTATGAACCCCCCCGCCAGTAGAGATGTCGTCCCCCGCCCCGAATGAGATCGTTGTGTGCCACCTCGGGCGCGTGCCGTACGAGCGGGCGTGGGCGCTGCAGGAGCGGGTGCAGGAGCGCCTCATCGCGGCCAAGCGGGCCGAGCCGCCGGAGACGGTGCCCCACGTGCTGCTTCTGCTAGAGCACCCGCCCGTCTACACCCTCGGCAAGAGCGGCGACGCCGACAACCTGCTCGTCTCCGAAGAGCGGCTGGACGCTATCGGCGCCGCCTTCCACCGCATCGGGCGTGGGGGCGACGTCACCTTCCACGGCCCCGGCCAGCTCGTGGGGTACCCGCTCTTTGACCTCGACCGCTTCTTTACCGACCTGGGCCGCTACCTGCGCACGCTCGAGGAGGCCATCATCCGCACCTGCGCCGAGTACGGCGTGACGGGCACGCGGGTGGACGGGCGCACCGGCGTGTGGGTGGGGCCGGACGAGCAGGGGGCGGAGCGCAAGATCTGCGCGATGGGGGTGCGCTGCAGCCGGTGGGTCACGATGCACGGCTTTGCGCTTAACGTGACGACCGACCTCTCCTACTTCGACCACATCGTGCCGTGCGGGATCGACGACCGCGGCGTCACGTCGCTGGCGGAAGAGGCCGAAGTGTCAATGACGGTGGATGATGTGCGCGAGCCGGTGACGGGGCACTTTGTGGACCTGTTCGATGCGGCGGTGACGGAGTGCCACGGGACCGACGCTCAGGCGTTTCTGCGGGAACTGACGGGGGAACCCGTAGAGATCCCCATGCGGTAGCGGTTGTTCACCTCACGGGACGCCTTTCGGCCTGCTTCTCCGACCGGGAATCGCGAATTGTCTCCCCGGGGCCCTCCTCACTCCGTTGGGGCACCCTCGTTGCTCTCGGTGATCGCGTCCACGTCTACCGGTGGGAGGTCGTGGTACCAGTCGTGGTGGGGCGACCAGGCGTGGCACTCGTGGCACTGCGTCTCGCGCCACACCGTGCCGCACTCCGGGCACTGGCCCTGCGTGTCGAATGTGTGCCAGGAGTGTCCGCACTCGCAGGTCCACTGTGCACTCGACGGGGGCGCCCACTCGCACTCGGGGCAGTAAATTTCCATCGCAAACCTCGGTTTGATACAAACTCAGGATGCTCTATTCAGCTCGACGCGGGGACGCGGAGAACGGGGGATGTAACGAATGCTCTCACCGCGTCTCCGTGTCCCCCTTCCCCGTGCCCATTCGATAGAGCACAACGTGGGTTTGATAAGGTCGGAGGTGCCCGCTACTCTAACCACCGACTCATATCGGCTTCTTCCCACTTCGGTTCACCCGATCCCCATCATGCCGACGTTCGACCCCGACAACTTCACCACCCGGCTCCTCGCCGAATCGCTGTTCTACGACATCGAGTACGGCCTCGTGGGCAGTGTGAGTCTCATCGACTCGGAGACGGAGCGGGAGCTCTACCTCGCGTCCTTCATGCCGGACGACGGAACGTACCTGGTGGAGGCGGCCACGGCGTGGGAAGACGAGCCGACGTTAGAAGAGGATACGGATGTCGCCTATGCCTTGGCCGTTGACAGCGACGTATACGGGCGCTACGAGGTGCCGGAGGCGGCGGCACAAGAACTCCTGGAGCTGGCCCGCGAGCACGACCTGCTGCCAAGCGTCACCATCCTGTTCGAGGACGAGGAGATGTAGGTGTAGAGGGACGGATGGGGGAGGCACGGAAGTCCTCGAAGACGGGCGAAGAAGACGGGGCCCTCTACAGCCCTCCATACGTCCATACGTCTGTGCCTACCCCCCGAAAAGGGCGGCCCACCCCAGCAGGGCCCAGCCCACAATAAAGGCGACGCCGCCGAGCGGCGTGATGGCGCCGAGCCAGCCCGTGTCGGTAAGGACGAGCACGTACAGGCTGCCCGAAAAGACCACGATGCCGGCGACGAAGCAGGAGCCGGCCCAGTGGAGGAGCGGCCCCCAGCCCTGCGCGGCGGCCCAGCCCACGAAGAGGAGGGCCAAGGCGTGGTACATCTGATACTGCACCCCCGTCCGAAAGGTGTCCACCCGGTCCGGCGAGACCCGCCCTTCGAGGCCGTGCGCCCCGAATGCGCCGAGGGCCACGGCGATGAGCGCCGTGAGGGCACCAAGTCCAACAAACAAACGCGTCATCGGTGAATGGGTGGCCACAGGCAGAGACGGATTACGCTGCGTCCGGCGATTTCTGAAGGAGGTCCTGAAGCAGATCGAGGTCCGAGGCGTCGCCGTCCTCCGGGACGACCTCCGAGTCGGCCTCGCCCCAGAGGCGGTCAATGCGGTAGTGCTCGCGCCGCTCGGGCAGGAAGATGTGCGCGACCACGTCCACGTAGTCGAGCACGACCCATCGAAGGTGGTCCATGCCCTCCTGTTTCCAGGGCTGCTCCCCACACGTCTCCTCTACCTGATCCGCAATGCCGTTCGCGATGGCCTTCACTTGGAGGTCCGACTCGCCGGTGCCGAGGACGAAGAAGTCGGCCATGCTGCTTACCTCGCGCAGGTCGATGACGCTGATGTCCATGGCCCGCTTGTCGGCCATCGCGTCCACGATCCGCGCAGCAAGCACAGGACTGGGGTTCTCGGGAGTGCGACGAACAGAAGGGTCTGCGGACGAGGTCTGGTCGGGGGAAGCCATACGGTCAGGACATTGGTGTAGAGAGTGGTGAGGGAAAACGGGCACACATCGGAGGCAGGCTAAGGCCCCTCCTGAAACGGACGAAGTTGTGCGTAGTCGTCGCCGAGGATGACGGAGGCGTCGAGATAATATGCCGGTTTGACGTTCTGGCGCACGCGGGAGGGCGGAATCCCGAGGGCCTCCGCCACGTTCCGGGCGGCCTCGGGGTTGCCAATCCGGTCGATCACGACCGATTGGTCCTGATCGAACGACGAGTGGTTGCCCATGTCGACCACGTCGAAGCCCCGGTCGCGGAGGTACTGCGTGGTCCGCTCGGCGAGATGGTCCACCCCGGCGCCGTTGCGCACCTCGACCTGAATGATCTGGCCCACCAGCTCCGAGGTATCGGACGCGGGGCGCTTCGGGCTGGCATCGGGAAGTACGACCCGACTGGCAAAGGCATACAACAGAACCGCCGCGCCCAGTCCGGCGGCCACGAGCGCGGCGTTCAGCAGTCCGTTGGTAAGGCGGGAGGACCATCGAGCCATAGGCGCCGGGGCAACCAGGCCAATCAGGCAAGGGCCCATGTACGGGGGTCGCCTTGCCGATCGGCACCAGAAAACGAGTGCAGCTTAGTTGGGCAGCAGGGGGGCCGTGGAAGAGAAGGCGCCCCGTCGGTGCCGATATCCGTACGGACTTGCGTATCGCCCGTGCGGGCTCTGCCGCACTTGGAAGTGGAGTTTCATGTTGTCGGTCGGGGTGTACGCGACCTCCGCGTTGCGGAGAAAGACCTTCGCCTCTTGATTGCCGAAGGCATTGTTGCTGGCGAGGGGATGAGACACACCCACATCCACCCGAGCGGCCAGGTCGGAGTTAAACTGCCACATCATGGAGTTGGTGTACATGCCCGTCGAGGACGTATTGCCGCCGAACGAGGAGAACGACATCTGGTAGCTGTGACTCATCCGGAAATCCTCGGCCCCAAACAGATTTCCGAGGGCGTCGGTCGCATCCGAGCCGGTATCATACAGCTGGGTTACGACCGAAGAGTTCTTTTGGGCCGTTTCGCGAAGCTGAGCGTGCGCCGGGGCGGTGGCGCTCAGCACAAACACGAGACACAAGAGCGGTAGAACCGTGCGCATGAGAACCTCGTTCGTCGGTGTGAAGGCGTTGCAGAATGTGAGTCGACAAAACTCGTGTGTAGTACCTCAGAGTGGTTGGTTTGTTCGCGCTTCACTCCGGGATGGGATCCAGTCCCACATCGGTTCGTGCGAAGGGCGGAACTAAAAGCCCATGTCGGTCCGGCATTTGACAACTGAACAGGCGACCCCATGCTGTTGCTCGGCATTGAATCGTCGTGTGACGACACGGCCGCGGCCGTCTGGGAAGACGGAACGGTGCGGGCGAGCGTCGTGTCCTCGCAGGCGGACCTCCACGAAGAGTACGGCGGTGTGGTGCCGGAACTGGCCTCTCGCAACCACCAGCGGCTCATCGTGCCCGTCGTGCAGCAAGCCCTCACTGAGGCCGGGGTCGACGCGGAGGCGCTCGACGCCGTCGCGGTCACCTACGGGCCGGGACTTCCCGGCTCCCTCCTCGTGGGGGTAAGCTTTGCGAAGGCGTTTGCACGGGGGCTCAACGTGCCCTTGATCGGGGTAAACCACCTGGAGGGACACGTCTATTCGGTCGACCTGGAGCCGCCCCGCCCGGACCGCCCGTTTGTGTGTCTCGTCGCGTCCGGCGGCCATACCGAACTCGTCCACGTGGACGAAGGCTTCCGGCATGAGGTGCTCGGGCGCACCCGCGACGACGCGGCCGGGGAGGCGTTCGACAAGGTGGCCCAGCTGTTCGGGCTCGGGTATCCCGGCGGGCCCGACATTGACCGCCACGCCGAGTCCGGCGACCCGACCTTCCACGACTTCCCGCGGAGCCGGCTCGACGACCTCGACTTTTCGTTCAGCGGCCTGAAGACCTCCGTCCTCTATTTCCTCCGTGACCGGTCCGACGCCGAGCGCGAACGCCTCCTCGACGATCACCTCGACGACCTGTGCGCTGCGGTGCAGGCCGCGGTGGTGGACGTGCTCGTGGACGCCGTGCGGCGCGCCCTCGACGAGACGGAGGCTGAGGAGGTGGCCGTCGTGGGCGGAGTGGCGGCCAATTCTGAGCTGCGGCGACGGATGGAGGGCCTCGGGCACGACGAAGGCGTTGGGGTGTCGACCCCCGATCTGGCGTACTGCATGGACAATGCCGCCATGATTGCCCAGGCGGGGGCGCAACGCCTCGCGGCCGGCCATGCGAGCCCGCGGACGCTGGACGCAGACTCGAACCTTCAGCTGTAGCGTAGCGGAGATCCGGCGGGCCCGAAACGAGGCGGCTGGACAAAAAGTATCTCGTGTATCGTCTCCACCGTGGACGCGCGTCTTCGTCTGATTCGCTGTTGACTCTGCTTCCTCGTGCACGCCCGCCACCGCTTCGGACTTGTCGCCGTCGTCCTGTTTGTCGGGGGACTTGTCGTCGGCGTGGGGGGCACGCTGGTCTTCGGGCCCAACACAGGCGGATACGATACGCCCCGGAGCGTGTACGTTGCGCAGGAGACCACGCTCGGCGCCACGATCGATTCGCTGACGCAGGCCGACGTGCTCGTCGTGCCCGCCGCGTTCCGGCTCGTGGCCCGGGCGACCGGGTGGGGACAGCAGATCAAACCGGGCCACTACCGCATCGCGCCCCGCCGCTCCAACTACGCCCTGCTCGACAAGCTGCGGCGCGGGCTGCAGGACCCGGTGCGGCTCACGATCCCGCCCGGCGTGCAGCGCGAGCAGCTTGCATCGGTGCTGGGGCGGCGGCTCGAACGAGACGCCGACGCGTTTCGCGCGGCCCTCCGCGACACGAGCCTCGCTGCGGACCTGGGCAGCACCCCCGCGCGGCTGTTCGGGTACATGCTTCCCGAGACGTACGAGTTCTACTGGCAGACGCCCCCCGAGACCGTCGTCCGGCGCGTCAAGCGGGGGTTCGACCGCTTCTACGAGCGCGAGCTCGCCGCCGGGGCCGACCGCCTCGGCCTCACGAAACGAGAGGTTGTTACGCTTGCCTCGATTGTGGAGTGGGAAGCCCTCGTCGACGCCGAAAAGCCCGCGATTGCAGGGGTGTACCTCAACCGGCTCGACCGCGGCTGGCCCCTCCAGGCCGACCCGACCATTCAGTACGTTCTGCTCGACACGAAGGGAGAGCGCGTGACCCGGGTGCTCTACGAGCATCTCGAGATCGACCACCCGTACAACACCTATCAGAATCAAGGCCTGCCGCCCGGGCCCGTCACGAACCCGTCCCCTACCAGCCTGCGGGCTGCGGCCGTTCCCGAGCGGCACGAATACCTTTACTTTGCGGCCGACGGGACGGGGGGGCACACCTTCAGCCGCACGCTGCGGGAGCACAACCGGGCGGCGGAGAAGTATCAGC
>NZ_JAZKRW010000058.1:0-18242 GCF_036626415.1 Salinibacter sp. | reverse complement strand
CTCAACCCAAAACCCTCAACCCGAAATGAATCTGGTCGAGCTTCTGCAAGCGCAGGCCCGCGAGCGTCCGGACGTGCCGGCGCTGATTGAGTACGACGGAGGCCGCCATGCCTGCACGTTTGCCGATTTGGAGCGACGGGCCGCCCGCGGGGCCGCGCTGTTGCGGACGGCGGGCGTGGGAGACGGCGACGTGGTGCTCGTCCTCCAGCCGATGTCGACGACGCTCTACGTCATCGTGACGGCCCTCCTCCGGGTCGGCGCCGTGGCGATGGTGCCGGACCCCGCGGCCGATCGGGCCCACATCGCCGAGTGCTGCGAGCGGGCCGAGCCGACGGCGCTCGTGGGCCCGCCCCGTGCCCATCTGCTTCGCCTGCTGTCCCGTCCCGTCTGGGGGATTCCCGAGGCGTTCGTCACCGGGCACTGGCCGCTCCCCTTCGCCACCCGGTGGCCAACGGCCCCGGCGCCGCGCGGCACGCAGGCCGAGGCGGCCGACTGCGACGCCGACACGCCGGCCCTTCTCACCTTCACGAGCGGCAGCACCGGCGCGCCAAAGGGGGCGGTGCGGACGCACGGACTCCTCCGGGCCCAGTACGAGGCGCTGCGCGACAACCTCAACCTCCAGCCCGGTCAGATTGACCTCGCCACCCTTCCGGTGTTCGTCCTCGCCAACCTGGCCGCGGGGGTCAGCACCGTTCTCACCGACGCCGACCTGCGCGCCCCGGCCCAGATCGACCCCGCGCCGGTCATCGATCAGATTCAGACGGAGGAGCCGACCCGGACGACCGCCTCACCCGCCTTCTTCGAGCGGCTGATGGACGCGGAGGCAGGCCCGCTGGACCGCTTCGAGCGCCTCTACACGGGGGGCGCACCGGTCTTCCCGGACCTGCTCGACCGGATGCGCGCCGCGGCCCCTTCGGCCGAGATTGTTGCCGTGTACGGGTCGACGGAAGCGGAGCCGATCGCACACGTGGCCGAGAGCGACATCCGACCCGACGATCGCCGGCGGATGGTGGCGGGCGGGGGGCTCCTGGCAGGAGTTCCGGTCGACGAGGTGGAGCTCCGAATTCTACCAGACCGATACGGAACCCCGATTGGCCCGTTCTCGCGAGACGAGTTCAAGGCGGCAACGTGCCCGCCGAACACGCCCGGCGAGGTCGTGGTGGCGGGGCCGCATGTGGTCCCGGGATACCTCGACGGGCGGGGCGACGCTGAGAACAAGTTCGAGGTGGACGGCACGCGGTGGCACCGCACCGGCGATGCGGGGCGGCTCGACGCGGAGGGACGCCTATGGCTGCTGGGCCGCTGCGACGCGACGGTACGCGACGACCGCGGGACGCTTCATCCGTTCGCGGTGGAGTGCGGGGCGCGTCTGCACGACGACGTGCGGCACGCGGCCCTGGCGCCGTGGAAGGGCCGACGCGTGCTCGCCGTGGAACCGCAGTCTCCCGACACAGGCGTCGATCGTGAGGGCCTGCGTGACCAGCTTGCCGATGTCACGCTGGACGAGATTGTCGTGCTGCCCGACATCCCCCTCGACCGGCGGCACAACGCGAAGGTCGACTATCCGGCCCTCGCCGATCGGCTCGATCGGGCGCTCTCGTCCAGGCCGTAGACCGCCGCCCACTCGTTACAGGATCGGGCAGGAATTCGTGGCTCACCCGGTGCGTGAGAGGAACAGCGAAGGGGCGGTTGCGGTGCCATTCTCGTCCTAATTTGGTCGCTGTTCCTCCCCACGAACCGTCGCTCTTCCATGGCCCTCACCGATCGTACGACGCTTGGCGAACTCAAAGAGGCCGACTACCAGGTCCGCTCCGTCAAAGACGAGATGCGGGCCAACCTGATGCAGAAGCTTCGTGCCGGCGAAGAGGTCTTTCCCGGCATCCTGGGCTACGACGAGACCGTCATTCCGCGGATCCAGAACGCCATCCTCGCGAAGCACGACCTCATCCTGCTGGGGCTGCGCGGACAGGCCAAGAGCCGCCTCATTCGCATGCTGCCGCGGCTCCTCGACGACTACATTCCCGTGATCGAGGACACGCCCCTCAATGAGGATCCCTTCAACCCGATCACCAAGCAGGGGCGCGAGCTCGTGGAGGAGAAGGGCGACGACACGCCGATCGAGTGGCTGCCGCGGGAGGCGCGCTACGGCGAGAAGTTGGCGACGCCGGACACCACGATCGCCGATCTCATCGGCGACATCGACCCCATCAAGGCCGCCAACGAGCGGCTCACCTACGCCGACGAGGAGGTGATCCACTTCGGCATCGTCCCGCGCACCAACCGGGGCATCTTCGCGATCAACGAGCTCCCGGACCTGCAGCCGCGCATCCAGGTGGGGCTCTTCAACATCATGGAGGAGCAGGACATCCAGATCCGCGGGTTCAACGTGCGCTTCCCGCTCGACGTGATGATGGTCTTCTCCGCCAACCCGGAGGACTACACGAGCCGCGGCAACCTGGTGACGCCGCTCAAGGACCGCATCGACAGCCAGATTACGACCCATTACCCGAAGACGATCGAGACAGGCAGAACCATCACCGAGCAGGAGGCGTGGCAGGACCGCGCCGACGGGGCGGCGGCGGTGGACGTGCACATCCCGCACTTCTTCCGCGAGATTGTGGAGCAGATCGCGTTCGAGGCTCGAGACAGCGAGTACATCGACCAGACCTCGGGGGTCTCCGTCCGCGTGACGCGGGCGGCGCTGGAGGCGCTAATCTCCGCGGCGGAGCGGCGGGCCCTCCTGAACGGGGAGGACGAAACGACTGTCCGCATCAGCGACCTGATGCACGTGGCGCCGGCCATCACCGGCAAGGTGGAGCTCGTCTACGAGGGCGAGCAAGAGGGGGCTGAGAGCGTGGCGCTCTCCCTCATCGGACAGGCCATCCGGGAGCTCTTCAATCAGTACTTTCCCAACCCGAGCGACAAGGAGGAGGGCCGGCCGGAGTACGAGGAGGTGCTCAACTGGTTCTCGCAGGGGAATACCGTCGAGATCGACCAGGACATGAGCGACCGGGCGTACGCCGACACGCTCGGCCAGATCGACGGCCTCCAGGCCCTGGTGGAGGAGCACCTGTCCCCAGATACTGAGGGCGAGACGCGGTCGGGGATGGAGTTCGTCGTCGAGGCCCTGCACCAGCACTCGCTCGTCGGCAAGGAGATCGGCGACGGCGGGCAGACCTACGACGACATCATGGGCTCGATGCTCTCCTCCATTGGCGATGGTGGCATGCCGGACGACGACTTCGATGAGGGCGACTTCGACGATGACGATGATGACGATCCGCTCAGCCGGTATCGGTAAGACGTCGACGCCTAGACGCCAAAAGGTTGAAAGGTCGTAGGGAATCGAAGCTCATCTCAAAACGACGATTCGCACATGGAGGACGCGCCGCTTGTGTCGATCCGCAAGGCCACGCCCGACGACGCAAAGACGCTCGTCGACCTCATCTTGGAGCTCGCCACCTACGAGAACCTGCTCGACGAGGCGGAGCCGAGCGTGGAGCTGCTGGAGGAGCACCTGTCCGAGGAGGCGCTGACGGGGTGCGAGGCGCTCCTCGCCGAGACGGAGCGCGACACGGCGGTCGGCTTTGCGCTCTTCTTCCACAACTACTCCACCTTCCAGACCAACGCGGGGCTGTACGTGGAGGACCTCTTCGTGCGGTCGACGTACCGCGAGGAGGGCATCGGCTTCGCGCTCTTTCGGCGCCTCGCACAGATCGCCGAGCGGCGGGGCTGCCGTCGCATCGACTGGGCGGTGCTGGACTGGAATCAGGAGGCGATCGACTTCTACGATGAGCTCGGCGCCGAGCCGCTCGACGACTGGACGACCATGCGCCTGGATGAGGAGGCCATCGAGGAGGTCGCCACGGCGGAGGTAGCGGCGTAACGACACGGGGGCGGCCCGACTCTGAATCATGCTTCCTCTCGCCACTCCTGCCTGCATTCCCACCCCTCCGTGACGACGCTCGCCATTATCCCCGCCTTCAACGAAGCCCGGGCCATCGGGCCCGTCATCGGCGACATTCCCGACGGCTGGGTCGACGAGGTGGTCGTCGTCAACAACGCCTCCACCGACGCGACGAAGGCCAATGCCCGCGCCGCCGGGGCCACTGTGGTCGACGAGCCCCAGCAGGGCTACGGGGCCGCGTGCCTGCGCGGCATCGAGTACGCAAAGACGAGGCGGCCGGACATCGTCGTCTTCCTGGACGGCGACTACAGCGACCACCCGGACGAGATGCCGCGCCTCGTGGAGCCGATCGCCGCCGACACGGCGGACTTCGTGGTGGGCTCCCGCATTCGGGGGGACGCCGAGCCGGGGGCGCTGCTGCCGCAGGCGCAGATGGGCAACCGGTTCGCCTGCTCGCTCATGTCGCGCCTCTGGGGCGCAAACTACACCGACCTCGGGCCCTTCCGGGCCATCCGGTTCTCTGACCTGCGGGCCCTCGACATGCAGGACGAGACCTTCGGCTGGACCATCGAGATGCAGATCCGGGCTCTGGAGGCCGGGCTCCGCGTCGAGGAAGTTCCGGTCTCGTACCGGCGCGGCATCGGGCCCTCCAAAATCACGGGCACGCTCTCGGGCACCGTCAAGGCCTCCGCCAAGATCCTCTGGACCATCGGCCGCATGGCCGCGACCACACGCCGGCGCGCCCCGCGGCTCCGAGAACGGGTGGGCCGAGCCCGGGCCGATGCCCCCATGCCTGAGGCAAAGGGCTGAACCTTTCCCCTAGGGCGTCGTTTTTCTCCCAATTCGCCACGTTATCCCCCGACCTTTCGCCCCCCGTCGCCATGGAGCCCGACATCTGGTACAACGGAGACTTTATCGATCACCAGGACGCCGAAATTCACGTCCTCTCCCACGTCATCCACTACGGGTCCTCGGTCTTTGAGGGCATTCGGTGCTACGAGACGGACCAGGGGTCGGCGGTCTTTCGGCTCGAAGAGCACATGCAGCGCCTGGTCGACTCCGCGAAGGTGTACCGGATGGAGATTCCCTACTCACTGGACGAGCTCACCCAGGCGGTGGTCGACACGATCGAGCGTAGCGGCCTGCGCGAATGCTACATCCGGCCCGTCACGCTCCGAGGGGAAGGCCCGATGGGGGTGAACCCGCTCGACAATCCGGTGGAGACGTTCATTGCCGTGTGGGAGTGGGGCGAGTACCTGGGCGAAGAGGCCCTCGAACAGGGCGTCGATGTGGAGGTGGCCAGCTGGAACCGCATGGCCCCCAACACCTTCCCGGCGATGGCGAAGGCGGGCGGCAACTACCTGAACGCCTCCCTTGTGAAGATGAATGCCATCAAGAACGGCAAGATGGAGGGCATCATGCTGAGCACCGACGGCTACGTGGCCGAGGGGAGCGGGGAAAATCTCTTCGTGGTGAAGAACGGCACGCTGTACACCGCGCCGACGGGACTGTCCATCCTGCCCGGCATCACGCGGGCCTCCATCATCGCCCTGGCGGAGGAGCGGGGCTACGAGGTGGAGGAGAAGAAAATTCCCCGCGAGGCGCTCTACACGGCCGACGAGCTCTTCTTTACGGGCACGGCCGCGGAGGTGACGCCCATCCGCACGGTCGACGACTACACCATCGGCTCCGGCTCGCGCGGGCCCATTACGAAAGAGCTGCAGGATGCCTTCTTTGAGGTCGTGAAGCAGGGACATGATCCCCACGACTGGCTTACGTTCGTGGACGTGCCGGCGGCGGACGAACCGGAGATGGCGGCGTAGGGCGTTGGCGCGCCAGACGGTTGAAGGTTGGACGGGTTGTGGGTTCGTTCTAGACTGCCGAGGGGTGATATGTCTCATCCCGGCACGCCGTCCGTCTCCATGATTCGTGGGTCGTCCTGGATCCAGTTCGTGAGGTAGTGGGTGGCGACGTAGAAGAGCGGCGTGTCGAGCGCCGCGATGCCGATCTTGAAGACGTACTGCCCGAAGACGATGCCCTGCCACGTCTCGAAGGTGAGGGGATCGGTGCCCGGGTTGCCGTCGACCTCCGGCCAGATGACGAGCGCGATGGTGACCACCATGATCGTGTCGACGAGCTGGCTGAAGAAGGTGGAGCCGTTGTTGCGGAGCCACATGTACTTCCCGTCCGTGAGGCGGCGCCAGAACTCAAAGATCTGCACGTCGATGAACTGGGAGGCGAGGTAGGCGATCATCGACCCGAGCACGATGCCGGGCAGGAGACCGAACACCGAGTTGAACGCCTCCGCAGTCACGGGCGACTGCTCGTAGGTGGGGGCCGCGTTGGCGATCCACACCACGAGCGTGATGAAGACGCTCACCACGAAGCCGGCGCCCACGACCGTGTTGGCCCGCTTCCGCCCGTAGATCTCCGAGATGAGGTCCGTCGCCAGAAAGGTGACCGGGTACGCGATGATGCCGCACGAGAGCTCCTGCCCGAACAGGACGAAGAACTTGCTCGCGATGGCGTTCGTGATGACGAGCGCCCCGATGAAGATGCCGGCCAGGACGGTAAACGCGCGCTCAGCGCGGGACGGGTCGGCGTTCCGCAGGTGCTCGAGGTCGTGGCCGGGCAGGGTGGCGTCCGGTTTCGGACGCGTGGTAGTGGAGTCGGACGGGGGCACGCGGCAGCGGAAGCCTGTGAGCAAGAGTGACCCTATCTCCAAAACCCAAACGTGCCCGTTCGTTTCTCGACGGAGAGAATCGTAACGAGTGCGGTGCGCGAAGGAGCCGTGCGCTCGGCACGGCCTACGCGGCGTCGACAGTCTGCACGAGCTCCTGGGGGGCCGCGTCGAGGAAGGCGGTGGGGCGTCGGTCGTAGCCGCGCTCGCGCTCCGGGTACGTGAGCACGAGGTGCCGCTCCGCCCGCGTCATGCCCACGTACAGCAGGCGGCGGCTTTCCCGGCGCTCCTCCGGGTCGCGGGCGAAGTAGGGCGGAAAGGCGTTGTCGTGCGCGTCCATGCACACCACCCGTTCGAATTCGAGCCCCTTGGCGCTGTGGTAGGTGGAGAGGGTGATCACGTCCTCGCCCCGCGGCGCAGTGTCTTCGCCCCAGAGGGCGAGGTGCGTGAGCAGGTCGGCCAGCGCCTCGCTTCGGAGCGGGCGGTCGGCATAGGGGGCGAAGAGGGCCTCCAGGCGGCGGGCGAGGCCGGGCTGCAGGCCCGCGGAGACGGTCAGGAGGGCGTCCTCGTCGATCAGCGCGTAGAGCGCGTGCTGGCGCAGGCGGTCCGGCAGGGCCCGGGGCAGGAGCGAGCGCAGGTCGTCCCCGGCGGGGGAGGCGTCGCGCAGGGCCCACGTGTGGCCCACCTGAAGAAAAATCTGGGCGTCGTCCGACAGCGCCTCGGGGGCGGGCGACTCGTACGTGAGGGCCGCGACGAGGAGGGGGAGCAGCGGCTCGTGGGCCAGCACACGACGCTGGCGGGCGCGCTCCTCCTGCATCCGTTCGAGGAGGCGCTGCTGATCCTCGCAGTCGGCCAGGGCGCGATGGGCGGTGTCCGCCGCGTCGTCGAGGAGCGTCTCGCGAAGGTGGGCGGCGTCGTAGCGGCGGAGATTGGGGAACAGCTCGTGCGCGGCGGGCAGCAGGTCGTAGGTGGTGGCCCAGCGCGCCTCGGCGTCGTGCGCCTCGGCGAGGCGGCGCAGGACGCGGAAGTCGTACCGCTGGCCGTTGTGGGCGACGAGCGGGGCCGGGCCCACGAAGTCACAGAAGTCGGCCCAGACGGCGGCCATGGGCCGGGCCTCGTCGAAGTCGGTGTCCGGATCCAGCCCACACACCGTGCGCAGCGTCTCGCGCTCGTCGGCCGTCAGGTCGCTGGGCAGGCGCACGAGTTCGGAAAATCGGTCGACGACCTCTCCGTCGCGCACCTTCAGGCCTCCGATCTCGGCGACGCGGCAGTGGCGCGGGTCGGTGCTCGTGGCCTCGAGGTCGACCATCACGTACTCGGGGAAGAGCGGCTCGGGCGCCGACGGGCCGGTCGTGACCTGCAGCAGCTCGAGCAGCCGGACGGACGGGCTGTGGAAGGCCGCGCCGGGGTCCACCACGTGCACGTCGTCCGGATCCACCCCGAGCAGGGTCTTCTGGTCGGACGGCAGGGAGTCGCCGGGGGTGAGCAGAAGAATCTGGGGCGTGTCGGTCGAGCCCGAAAAGGCCCCCGTCCGCTCGGCCCAGCGGAGGAGCGCCTCCAGGTCGGTCGTGAGGACCACGTCGTCGGCCCCGAGCGGCGGGATGCCCTCGTCGGCCGGGCGGGCGAAAAGGGCCTCCTGCATCTCGGGCAGTGGGGCGGGCGGGTCGGTTTCGAGGTCGAGCGCCCGCCGCGTGAGCTGGCGCCAAAGGCGGGTGATCTGCGGCGTGCGGTGGTGGAGCAGGAGCCGGGGCGGATCGGAGGCCTCCGACGCCTCGCGCCACCGCCCCAAAACGCCCCCGGCCGCACGAACGGACGGCAGCGTGGCG
Source organism: Salinibacter sp. (assembly GCF_036626415.1). Lineage (GTDB taxonomy): Bacteria > Bacteroidota > Rhodothermia > Rhodothermales > Salinibacteraceae > Salinibacter. The sequence continues at coordinate 9,829 of NZ_JAZKRW010000058.1, read as the reverse complement.
GGGTCGGTGAGGGCATCGGCATCGCGACGGAGCAGCTGGAGGGGGTCGCCGAGCTGACGGAGCGCCTCGCGGGCGAAGGGGCCGATGGCGAGGTCCTCGTCCCGTGTCTTCTGCAGGAGGTTGGTGATCGTGGCGTAGGTCTGCTCGAGGCGGTCCACGGACGGTTCAAGTCCGGCGCTCCGGCGGGCCCGCTCGTTGGACACGACGGTCTGGAAGAGGACCCAGAGGCCGGCGTCCGGCATGCTCCGCTCGCCGAAGTCGCGCAGCCGTGCCATCACGTCGTCCGGCAGCATCTGCGCCAGCAGCTCCGTCATGGGGGCGTCGAGCGGCCGGTCGCGGCGGTGGGCGTCGACGACGCGGAGCAGGGCGTGCAGCTTTTGGGCCGGGGGGGTGTCCAGCAGGTTCTCGCTCTGGCTCGTCTCGCAGGCCAGGCCGGCCCGGAGGCAGGCCCGCTCCAGGGCCGCCAGGCGGCGGTTCCAGCGGGTCAAGACGGCCAGGTCGCTCCGGGCGGCCCCGTCGTCGATCCAGTCGCGCAGCTGGCGGAGCACGTAGGTGCGTTCGGCCTCCGGGTCGTCACAGGCGACGAGGCGCACCGGCTCCGTGCCCGGGTCCGACGTCCGGATGGCGCCGCGCTGCTTCAAGCGGCCCTCGCCGTCGAGCACGGCCTCCGCCACCGCAAAGATGGAGCGGTTGGAGCGGTAGTTCGTGGTGAGGACGTGGCGCGTGCCGCGCTCCTCGGAGCAGTCGAAGCGCTCGATGTAGCGGCGGAGGTTCGCGGGGCGCGCGCCCCGGAAGCGGTAGACGGACTGGTCGTCGTCCGCCACGCAGTAGAGATGGGCGCCCGCCTCGCCGAGGCGCCGGATGATGTCGAACTGCACCGGGTCGGTGTCCTGAAATTCGTCGACGAGCACCGCCTCGGTCTCCTCGACCAGGTCGGCCCGCACGTCCGGGTGGGTGCGCAGCAGGTCGCGCGTCTTGACGAGCAGGTCGTCGAAGTCGAGGGCCCCCCGGTCCGTCAGCATCCGCTCGTACTCGCGCAGGCCGTCCGTCAGCTGCCCGGACACGGTGTCGATCCCGAGCTTGATGCGGCTGACGTGTGTCTTGACCTGGCGGTAGCTGTGGAGGTCGTGTGCCTTGCACCAGTCCTCGTGCGCCTCGTACCAGCCTTGCCAGAAGGCGTCGGTGACCGTGTCGTCGACCACGATGAAGTCGTCGGGCACGTCCGCGGGCTCGGGGTGTGCGCGGAGGGTTTCGTAGCAGAAGTGGTGAATGGTGCCGGCGCGGACGTGCTGCGCTTCCGGGCCCACGAGCTCAGTCAGGCGGGCCGTAAGCTGCCGGGCGGCCCGTCGCGTGAAGGTGACGAGGACGAGGCGGGACGGCGTCACGGCCTCGTGCTCGATGAGGTGGGCGGCCCGGCACACGAGGACGCGCGTCTTGCCGGTCCCCGGCCCCGCCACCACGAGCTGGGGCGCCATCGAGGCGGTGACGGCGGCCCGCTGGTCGGGGTTGAGGTCGGGCCAGTCGGCGGGGCGAGAGGGCACGGGGGCGTGGGCGTAAAGACGGTAGCGAGTGAGAACACGGCGTGTGTGCGGAGCGGCTGGGGGACGACGACGCGCCTACTCCTCCGACGCGCCCGTCGGGGGCTCCAGGCCGAGCGTGCGTCCCTGCTCAACGGCCGGAACGCCCTCCTCGAGCCACGCCGGCGCGGGGGCGCCCTTCAGGTAGTGGTCGAAGAACTGCTGCATGCGGATCGTCCAGTCCCGGATCTCGGCGAGGTCGGTGGGCCAGTGCACCTCCCCCGTGTAATTGAGGAGCCACGCCGGCTTGTTGAGGCGCCGGAGCGCGACGAACAGCTCGATGCCCTGCTCCCAGGGCACGGCCGAGTCCTGGTCGTTGTGCATCATCAGGAGGGGCGTGTCGATGCGGTCGGCCTGGAAAATGGGTGAGTTGTTGATGTATCGCATCGGCGTGTCCCACAGGCTGCCGCCGATGCGGCTCTGCGTGTCCTCGTACTGAAACATGCGGCTCATGCCGGTGCCCCACCGAATGCCGCCGTACGCGCTGATCATGTTGGACACCGGCGCGCCCGCCTCCGCCGCCGCGAAGAGGTCCGTCTTCGTCACCATGTGCGCGATCTGGTAGCCGCCCCAGCTGTGGCCCTGCACGCCGATGCGGTCCTCGTCCACGTAGCTGCGGTCCGCGAGCCGCGTGACGCCCGGCATCACCGACTGCATCGCGCTCTCGCCGGGGTAGCCCTCTTCGTAGTGGATGTCCGGAACGAACACGAGGTACCCGCGGCTGGCGTAGAACGTGAAGTTGATGATCGAGCGGTGGGCCGCCGGGGCGTAGTGCGCGTGCAGGTCGTCGCTGTACTGTTCGTAGAAGTACGTCATCATCGGGTACTCCTTCGCCGGATCGAAATCCTCTGGTGTGTACAACAGGCCCTCCAGCTGCTCGCCGTTCGCCGAGGTCCACGCCACGCGCTCGACCGTGGCCCAGCGGTACTCCTGCTGCTGCGGGTTGACGGTGCTGAGCTTCTGCGGATCCTTGAATGAGCGATCTGCCACCCGTAGGTCGGGAAATTCCCGGACGCTCTCCCGGGTGTAGAGCAGCCGATCGGCGTCGTCGGCCGTTTCCGGCGTAGAGAACGACCGGTCCATCATGCGGAGCTCCGTGGGGTCGCCACCGCCGATCCGGGTGCGGTAGAAGCCGTCGGCTTTCGTTTCCGTGTGGAAGGCAGAGAGGAGGAGGGTGTCCGGCACCACCGTCGGCGGGTTAACGGGGTTGGGCCAGTCGCCCCAGGCCGCCGGGGTGCGGTCGTCGGCGAGGGAGACGTGGCGGAGGCGCAGGCTGTTGGCGCGGCCCACCTCGTCGGTCACGGCCTGCGCGTCGTCGGGGCGGTCGGGGTCGACGGCCCACACGTCGTGCCGGTCGTAGAGAAGCACCTGGGCGTCGCCCTCGGTCCACCCCGCGAGGCCGTACGGGCCCGCCGGGTAGGGCACGTCGTGCCGGTGGTCGTGGACGGCGTGGGGAATTGACGCGGAGAGCGTCCGTCGTTCCCGCGTGTCGGTGTCGAGCCCCTGCCAGGCGCGCGCCTCGCGGTCCCACCACGCCAGGTAATCGCCCCGCGGCGAAAGCTGCGGAACGGCCTGCACGTCCCGGAGCACGCGGGTGCGCTCCCCGCTCTGGAGGTCAATGAGGTAGGCATCGTACGCCGGGGGCCAGTCCCACGAGAGTTCTTGGCGGTACGGCCGGTTGGTCACGCCGAGGGCCACGTTGCCGGTGCCCTCATCCGCAACAGTGACGGCCGGCACGGCCTCCGTGGCGAGCTGGAGTGTCCGGTCCGCGTCTGCGAAATGAACGGCCCGGTACGTCTGCTCCGTCCGGTCGTCGGCCCGCTCTTTCTGCATCGGCTGCAGGTACGGGTCCTGCCAGTGCCAGACGTCCACCTCCACCTGCTCTTCCTCCAGGAGGCTGTCTTGTTCGACGGGGGCAGGCGGGGTGGGGGCCGTCCCGAAGAACACGCGCGCCCCGTCCGCCGAGAACGACAGATCGGCCTGCTCGCTGACGAGCCAGTCGTTGGGAAGCGCCGCCGCGCCGGAGTGCACGGCCGCCCGCGGCTCGGCGTCGCCCACGGTCCAGTGGTAGAGCGTGTTGTCGTGGTGCGGGACGTCGGTGCTGTCGGGGCCGTGTAGGAAGGCGACCTGCGTGCCCGCGTCGTCCAGTGCCGTCTGCGGGTAGGTCTGCTCGCTGGCGTGGAGCATCGTCTCCTGTGGGGTCTCGCCGTCGAGCCGGACGGCGTGGAGGCTGCGTTCGGCCGTGTCGGCGGCCGTGTAGGTAAGCAGCGGGCCCTCCTCGGCGACGGCGTAGTCGGTCACGTGGTCGTACCGCCACGTCTCGCCGCTGTCCAGGTGGTGGAGCGTGAGCGGCGCCCCGTCGGCGTCGTCGTCTTCCCCTTCCGACTCGCTGCTATCGGGGCGGGGCGGGGCGTGGTGGTAGGCGATCCAGTCGCGCCCCCCGTCGGGCAGCTTGTAGGACTGGACGCGGTCGACGCGGGTCGTGTCGCCCGTCGCCAGGGAGAGCAGGCCGAGGGCGGGTTTTGGGCGCTTCGGCGGCGGAACGTCGTCGAGCCGGGCCTGCCGGGTCGAGTCGTACGGCGGGGCAATCTGATACACGACGAACTGCGTGTCCGTCGTGAACTGCGCCGCCTCGCCGCGGGGCACCGTGTAGGTCTGCCGGGGATCTACGCGCTTCACCTGAAGGGTGTCGTCTCCTTTCGGGGGGCTCGTGCGGTACCGCACCCACGCGCCGTCGTCCGACAGGGCCTGGGCCTCGATCTCCTGCCACCGGTCGTAGTCGTCGTGGGTGAGCGGCTGGTCCTGGGCCTGGGTGGCGGCAGGGGCGACGGAGAGTCCGAGTGCGGCGAGGAGTAGTGCGGCGGGAACCAGGTGACGCATGGAGGGCGACGGGACGAGCGGGGCGGGAGAGTGCACCCGCAATGTAGGTGACGCAGGGGCCAACGAAAAGCGCGAGGCCGCCAGACGAGAGCAGAGAGGGTCCGATCCCGGGGACCGGAGAGGAGAGCGCGGGGGATCAGTGCGGCTCAGTCTTCTGGATGCAGAAACGGGACGAACCGGACGGGCGCGAGCGTTCGCCGGGCGATGTCGCCGTCGTCCTTGGTGACGAGGGTGAGTTCCTGCGTTCCGCCGGTCGGGCCCACCGGCACGATCATTCGGCCCCCGTCCGCGAGCTGATCGAGGAGGGGCGGCGGAATCTCTTCGGGCGCGGCCGTGACGACGATCGCGTCGAACGGCGCGCGGCTCGGCCAGCCCTCGAAGCCATCGGCGTTGCGGACGACGACGTTGTCGTAGCCGAGTCGGCGGAGCCGCTTCGTGGCCGTGGCGGCCAGCTCGGGGATGATCTCGAGGGTGTAGACCGAGTCGACAATCGTGGAGAGCACGGCGGCCTGGTAGCCCGAGCCGGTGCCAATTTCGAGCACGCGGTCGGACGCGTCGGGATCTACGAGGGCCGTCATGCGGGCCACGATGTAGGGTTGCGAGATGGTCTGATCGTGGCCGATGGGGAGGGGACGGTCCGCGTAGGCGAGCTCCGGGGCGACGCCGGGCACGAACCGGTGGCGCGGCACGGAGCGCATCGCCCGCAGCACCGCGGGACTCGTGATGCCGCGGGCGGCGATCTGCCGCTCCACCATGCGGGTGCGCAGGCCTGCATGCTTCCACGAGGTGTCGGGTGGGGGCGCAAGCAGAAGAAGGCCGAGGAGGGTGGCGAGCATGGCGCAGGATCGGAGCGAAAAGAGGAGTGCTTTCTTTAACGAACGGAAGTAAAGGCCCGTTCAAAAGCGTTCGCGAAAGTGTGCAGGCCCCGTTACGGCCGGGGCTCTCTACAGGATTTCCATAGTATCTCTCTGGGGCATCCCCTTACTTGGGAAGCGTTCATTGTACCCCGACCGATATTTCGAGCGTTGCCATGCTCTCATTCCTGTCGCCCCGCCGTTCCCGCGCCCCCTGGTTCGTTGTGTTAGGCATGGCGCTCGTGTGTGGCGTGTGGGCGCTGTCGCCGGACGTCGGGCAGGCCCAGACGAGAGGCACCATCGAAGGCCGGATCGTGGACGCCGAGACGGGGGATCCGCTCAGCGGCGCCAACGTGCAGGTGCTCGGCACCGAGCGCGGCACCACGACCGACACGGACGGACGGTTCAACATTCGCGTTCGGGTCGGCACGATCCCGCTCCGGGCCAGCTTCGTCGGCTATACGTCCCGGCGGAAAGACGTGGAGGTTGACGTCGACGAGACGGTGCAGGTGCGCTTTCGACTCCAGCCCGGCTCGGCGCTTGACGACGTGGTGGTCGTCGGCAGTCGGAGCCAGAGCCGCTCGGCCCTTCAGTCGGCCGTGCCGGTGGATGCCCTGCCGGTGGACGAGCTGACGGCCCAGTCGCCCCAGACGGACCTGAACCGGCTGCTCACCTACGCGGCCCCCTCGTTCCAGGCCAATCGACAGTCGGCGGCCGACGCGACTGAATTCGTCGATCCGGCCTCGCTGCGCGGCCTTCCGCCCGACCAGCTGCTGGTGCTGGTCAACGGCAAGCGGCGCCACAAGAGCTCGCTCATCAACACCCTGCAGACGGCGGGCAACGGCGCCGCGGGGACCGACCTGAACGCCATTCCCACCGCCGCCATCGAGCAGATTGAGGTGCTCCGCAACGGGGCCGCGGCCCAGTACGGCTCCGACGCCATCGCGGGCGTCATCAACCTCCAGCTGAAGGAAAACACCGACCAGCTCACGACGAGCATCACGACCGGCGTCCACCAGGAGGGCGACGGCGAGCTCGTCGAAGTGGAGGCCAACTACGGATTCGGCCTCGGTGAGGACGGCTTCGTAAACGTGACCGGCACGCTCCGGGACCGCGGCCGCACGAACCGGGCTGACGGCAACAGCCTCATCATCTTCGACCAGTCGGACCAAGGCAACTTCTTTTCCTACCCCTCGGACGACAGTCCCCAGAACCCGTCGGGGGCCCGTCAGATCGACAACCAGATTCTCGAGGACCGCGGGCTGGAGCGTGAGGACTTCAACTTCCGCGTCGGCCAGTCGGAGATCGAGCAGGGCGCCGTCTTCCTGAACTCGGAGGTCGGGCTCAATGATGACGCCACGTTCTACGCCTTCGGCGGCCTGTCGTACAAGAACGGGATCGGGGCGCCCTTCCGCCGCCTGCCGTCGGACCTTGCCTCCATGCCATTCCGCGCCGACGATCCGTCCCCCAGCTTCTTCCCGAATGGCTTTCAGCCGGAGCTCAACTCCGATGTGGTCGACCAGGCCCTCACACTGGGCGTGAAGGGGACGGTCGGGGGCTGGACCTGGGACCTGAGCAACACCTACGGCCGCAACAGCCTCGACTACCAGGTCGACAACACGGTCAACGCCTCGCTCCTGGGGGCGAGCCCGACCAGCATCTATGCCGGAAAGCACGCCTTCAGTCAGAATACGGCGCAGCTCGACGTGTCGCGCTTCTTCGACGAGGCACTGGCGGGCATCAACGTGGCCTTCGGCGGCGCCTACCGCGTCGATCATTACCAGATCTTTGCTGGCGAGGAGGCCTCCTACCGCGACTATGGGCGGGCGCAGGTGATCGACAACAGCGGTCCGGAGCCGGAGCTGGTGACGCGCGACACGCTGGGCAAGCAGGGCGGCGCGCAGGGCTTCGTGGGCTTTCGGCCCGAGAATGAAGTCGACCGCACCCGCAGCAACGTGGCTGCGTACCTGGACACCGAGGTCAACCTGACAGAGGATTTTCTCGTGACGGCCGCCGGGCGCTTCGAGGACTACAGCGACTTCGGCAACACTCTCACTGGCAAGCTGGCGGCCCGTTGGAGCCTAGCCGACGAGCAGCTCAACCTGCGCGGGTCGGTGAGCAACGGCTTTCGAGCCCCGTCGCTCCACCAGCTCTACTTCAACGACGTAAAGACCGACTTCGACGATCAGGGCCGGCTCGCCGAGATCGGCACGTTCAGCAACGACAGTGAGGTGGCACGCGTCCTCGGCGTCCCGCAGCTCGACGAAGAGCAGTCCCGCAGCGCCAGCGTGGGCTTCACGGCCAGCCCCACCGACAACTTCGACCTCACGGTGGATGGCTATCGCATCCGCATCGAGGACCGCATCGTGCTCACCGGCGAGTTCTCGGGCGGCAACATCCAGGGCCTCTTGCAAGAGGTCGGGGCCTCGGGCGCCAAGTTCTTCTCCAACGCCGTCGACACGGAAACCCTCGGGCTTGACGTGGTGGCCACCTACCGGCTGGCCACGCCTACCGGGGACCTGGAGCTCTCCGCCGCTGGTAATTACAACCGGACGGAGGCCGACGACGAACTCAACATTCCCCAGACGCTCCGTGACAACTTCCAGGGCACGACCGAGGAGCTGCGCAACACCTACTTCAGCCCCAAGGAGCGGGCGCTGCTGGAGAAGAGCAGTCCGCGCACGAAGCTGAACCTGTCGGCCGACTACCAGATCGGTCCCGCCTCGCTTTTCCTCCGGACGGTTCGATTTGGAGAGGTGACGCGCAACGAGTTCCCGTTCGGAAGTGAGCAGGTGCACGACCCGCAGTGGGTCCTGGACGCAACGGTCTCCTACCAGCTCACGGAGGAAGCGAGGCTGAGCGTCGGCGCCAACAACCTGTTTGACAACCTCCCCGACGAGCAGATCTTCCCGAACTCCTTCGTCGGCGTCTTCGACTACGCACCGGTGCAGCAAGGCTTCAACGGGGCCTTCTACTTTGCCCGCCTCAACATCCAGCTGTAGCGGCCTCCGTTCGGGACGTATGACGGACGGCTACGGACGGGGCTCGGAGATCGGGGCCTCGTCCGGAGCACCCCAGCGGCTGGCCCCGTAGAGGGCCGCCCCGATGGCCACGATGCTGAGGCCAATGAGCGACTCGGTCGGCCGGTCGAGAACCACGTACACGAGGATCCAGGCGTTGGCCGCCAGGAAGAGGAGCGGTGTCCCCGGGTAGCCCCAGGTTTTATACGGGCGGTCGATCTCGGGACGGCGCCAGCGCAAGACGAATACGCCCGCCACGGTCACCATCGTGGACAGGATGAGCGTGAACCCGGCGTACACGAGCACCTGGTCGAAGGTGGACGTGTAGATGAAGAGGAGGGCCAGGCCCATCTGGAACAGGACGGAGTTGACCGGAATGCCGCGGTCGTTGGTCACCGCGAGCCAGCGGAGCGCGTGGAAGTCTTCGCCCATCGCCTGGGTCACACGCGGGCCCAGGTAGACGAGGGCGCTCACGGTGGAGACGAGGAGCAGGGCGATGAAGAGCGACATCACCTCCCCGCCGTCTGTCCCGAAGATCACGGACCCGGAGAGAAAGCCCACCTCTACCTCCCCGGCCATCTGCTGCGCCGGCACCGTGTAGAGGAAGACGAGGTTGAGCAGCACGTAAAGGATGGTCACCAGTGCGGTGCCCAGCACGAGCGAGAGGGGGAGGTTGCGCTGCGGGGTGCGGATCTCCCCGACGATGTAGATGGCGGCGTTCCACCCGGCGTACGCGTACGACACGAACACGAGTGAGACAGCGAAGCCGGGACTGACGAGTTCCCCCAGGGCGTCTTCGTCCGGGACGACCGTGATGCTGTGGGTGGTCGGGTCGGCCTGGAGGGCCGCGCCCACGAACACGAGGATGAGCAGCACCTTCAGGGCCGTGAACGTGTTCTGGAACCAGCTCCCCCACGTGATGCTGGTGGCGTGGATGGCCGAGCAGAGGAGCACGATGCCCGCCGCCAGATGGGTGGACGACCAGCCCGGAAAGACGGCGGTGGTGTAGTCCCCGAACGCGATGGCGGCGAGCGCCGTGGGCCCCGCAAAGCCGAGAGTCGCCGAGATCCACCCGGCAATAAAGCCGAGCGCGGGATGGTACAACTCCGAGATGAGGTGGTACTCGCCCCCGGAGCGGGGCAGGGCGGCCCCCAACTCCCCGTACGTAAGCGCCCCGCAGAGGGAGATCACGCCGCCCACCGCCCAGAGCATGAGCAGGGCGAAGGGGGAGTCCAGGTATTCGACCTGAAACCCTACGCTGGTGAAGATGCCGGTGCCGACCATGTTGGCCACCACGAGGGACGCGGCAGTCAAGAGGCCCACTTTGACGGGCGTGCGGTCGGGAGTCGTCATCCGCCAGGGGGGTGGGGGTGGGGGGAAGAGACGCGGGGCCGGGGACCGAGAACCACAGTCAGTTCCCAAGAACATCGTGGCCTCAGAAAACTCCCCTCCAAAAGAAAACCCCTTGGCTGCAAATTGCAACCAAGGGGCGGTGCCC
>NZ_JAZKRW010000057.1:0-18712 GCF_036626415.1 Salinibacter sp. | reverse complement strand
AGAATCTCCAGGACGCTGCGGTGCTCGATCTCTCGCAGCCGGTTCGGCCCGACCTCGTCGAGGCGTCGCTGCGCCTCGTCCGCACCAAGCCCCTCCGTCGCGCTCTCGTAGGCCTCCACGACGCGGTCCGGGGCCGCCTGCCAGGGGGCCACCGCCTCGGCAGGGCGCGTGCCGGACTGCGGAGGATCAGAGACAGACGAGACGCTCATAGGCGGGCGAACGTGGATGACGGGCAGGCGGAACCGCGAAGGTCGTCACGAAGGTGCGATACAGGATACAACACCGGATTCCGACACGGAGTAGGGTTTCGTCCCACATTCAGTGTGGGAATTTTCCTGTGCAGGGTCCGCCTCCTGCCTCGTATCATGAATGCATCCCTGAATGGGCGTGTCGTTCTCCCACGACGGGCCTCGACCTCCGTTCCCGCTTTCCCAAATGACAATGAGACCATGAGCGAACGCAGAGAAAGCAAGATGCGCGAGATGGATCGCGAGACGCGGCTCACCGGCAAGTGGACCGGCCTCGGGTTCGTGATCGTTCTCCTCGGCGCGCTGGCCCTGGCCCTCCTCCTGCTCGGAGTCGGGTAACCGAACCGGATCGGAAGGGCCCACCGAACGTCAGGTCCCGTCCGCTTCCGTAGGTGTCCCTTACAGTCCTCCGAGACCATGACTGCTCTGTCTCCCGCCGCCCAGACGGTTCTCCGCCGACGCTACCTTCAGCAGGACGAGAACGGCACCGTCGCCGAAACGCCCGACGAAATGCTTCGTCGGGTGGCGTCCCATCTTGCCCAGGCGGAGTCGCATTTTGGAGGCGACGTAGACCGCGCTGAACAGGCGTTCTACGAGACGATGCACGCCCTGGAGTTTCTGCCGAACTCGCCGACGCTGATGAATGCCGGCACGGCCCTCGGCCAGCTGGCCGCCTGCTTCGTCCTTCCCATCGAGGACTCCCTGGTCTCCATTTTCGATACGCTCAAGCAGACGGCCCTCATCCATCAGAGCGGGGGCGGAACGGGCTTCTCATTCTCGGCCCTGCGGCCCCAGGGCGACGTCGTCCAGGAAACCGGGGGCGTGGCGAGCGGGCCGGTCAGCTTCATGAAGATCTACGACGCGGCCACCGAGCAGATCAAACAAGGGGGGCGTCGGCGCGGCGCGAACATGGGCGTGCTCGACGTGACGCACACCGACATTGAGACGTTCATCACGGCCAAGCGCGAGGCCGAGGTGCTCCGAAACTTTAACATCTCGGTCGGCACAACGTCGGGATTCTGGGAGACGTACGAGCAGGGAACGACCTACCCGCTCGTCAACCCGCGTACGGGGGAGGTCGTCGACCACGAGGATCCCGAGCGCATCCTCGATCTCGTGGCGGAGATGGCGTGGGCTACGGGCGATCCCGGCCTGCTCTTCCTGGACACGATCAACGCCGCGAATCCCACGCCGGAGCTCGGGCACATCACGGCGACCAATCCCTGCGGCGAGGTCCCCCTCCTGCCCCACGAGGCCTGCATCCTCGGCTCCGTCAACCTCGCCCGCCACACCGACGGCCGGCGCGTAGACTGGGAGAAACTGCGGTCCACGGTTCAGTGCGGCGTGCGGCTCCTCGACAACGCGATCGAGAGGTCGACTTTTCCCGCCCCCGAGATCGAGACAATTGTCTCCCGCAACCGCAAAATCGGCCTCGGCGTCATGGGCTTCCACGACCTGCTCGTGGACCTGCGGATTCCCTACGATAGCGACGCGGCCGTGGAGGTGGCCGACGACCTGATGGCCTTCATCCACGAAGCGGCCTGGGAGACGTCCCGACAGCTCGCAGACGAGCGGGGCCCGTTTTCAAACTGGGACGCCTCGACGCACGCCGCGCCGGTGCGCAATGCCACGACCACCTCCATCGCCCCCACGGGCACCATCTCGATGATTGCCGGCTGCTCGGCGAGCATCGAGCCGATCTACACCGTGGCGTACACGAAGCAGGTGATGGGCGGGCTGGAGATGACGAACGACCGATTCGTGGAGATGGCGAAGGATCGGGGCTTTTACTCGGAGGCCCTGCTCGACGAGCTCCACGGTCGCACCTCCATTCAGGACGTCGCCGCCATCCCCGACGACGTGAAGCAACTGTTCCAGACCGCCCACGACGTTCCCGCCGAACAACACCTTCAGGTCCAGGCGGCCTTTCAACGCCACGTCGACAACGCCGTTAGCAAAACCGTCAACCTCCCCGAATCGGCCTCCGTCGACGACGTGCGCACACTGTTCCGCCGGGCCCGACAGCTGGGCGCAAAGGGCATCACGGTCTTCCGGAGCGGCGCCCGGCCCGAGCAGGTGCTCGGGGAGGATCCCTTAAAAGAGGAGTGTGTGAGCGAGTGCGAGTACGTCGCCGAGCCCGGGCAGTGACGCTCTCGGTCGCCCCGAGGCCAGCCCTCACCGTCTGGCCCCCGAGGATGCTCTCGATCGTGGCCCACCGCCCGCCGAGGGGGAAAGGCAGGGCGTTGGGAGAAGAGGCTGCCTGTAAGCGCACGTGGGTAGGCGAGCGTGGTAGGAGAGACGCCCACAGATCGACACGCAATTTCCCCATGTCAAGGGAGCAAGTCATTCGTTATGACCCCCCCGTCGGACATGAGGATCGGGACAAGCACCCCAACGAGAGCCCCCAATCTCAGATCACTGAATCCAGCATAACTCGAAGCAGATTCATGGACATGCAGGAACGAACGGTCCTTCTGGAGGGCCCCGATCACTTCCTCGACATCGTGTACGAGACAATCGATGCCCACGTCCGGCGCACCGGCGAGGAGTACGAGCAGGTCATCACGGGGGTTAGCACGAAGGAAATCGGCGACGTCGACCACGAGGAGGAGAGCGTACTGCCCCTGTACGTGCCGGCCTCGGAAGACCCCGAGGACGCCCGCGAGTTGATCGACCTCGCTCTCGATCGGATTTCCGACGAGCACAACATGGAGCTGGCCCGGCAAAGCGTTCAGGTGACGTTTGAGGACGTGACAATCGGAGAGGAATAACCCATCGCCTGCGGTGCGCAAATGGCATCTTGATCCCGAAAGCTGTCGGGAGCCTCGCTACGACTCTCGTGAGAAAACCGGGATAAGGCCCCACCTGGAGGTCTTCAGGTCCCGTCGGTGGCCGAGCCCTGGTCCCGTACCCACTCCAGCACGTCAATCGCACTGATGAGGCCGGCAATGTCTCGCTTCGTCCCCGCGTGGACGACGAACAGGCGATGGATCTGGGCGCGCACCATCCGGTCGGCGACCTCGTGGATCGGCGCATCTTCCTCCACGGTAAAGACCGCCGGCATCATGATGTCTCGGACGGTGGCCTGCGGACGCCCCCGAAGGGCGTTCAGTGCCTCGTCGTCCCGCACGTCTGCATCGCCCAGATAAAACGCGGGCGGTTCTTCCCGTTCAGCCTCCTCCTCGGTCTCCGAAGAGGCCTCACTATCATAGCGGGCGATGTCCGTAACCGACACGACGCCGATCACCCCTCCGTAGTCCGAGATCACGGGCGCGCCAGAAATGGAGTGCTCGGTGAAGAAGGACGCGAGCTCCTGCAGGGACCAGTCGGCCTGGGCGGTGAGCACCCGGTCCGTCATCAGATCGCGGGCCGTGGGAAGCGACATAAACTGAAGAGTGGGAAAAGAAGAAGGACGCGTGTTCTTCTTCTACGAGCAAGTTCCCAACGGGTCCCGGTCTTACACTTCCGATCCTTCGGGGCGCCGTTCCAGTGCAGGGAGGACGGCCCTGAGACGGGCCGAGGCCTGCGCCTGAGTGCTCGGTCCCAACCGGCACCCCGCCGGAGCAGGATGGAAAACGTCCTCGATCTACGGTGCCCCCATTCTCTATTCTGCCGTTGCCAGGTCCAAGTCGTCCGGGGGGAGTCGGTTGTCTTTAAGCGCACCGCGGAAAGCCGCCCTCTCGTCACTGCTTCCGATGACGGGGTCATACTGGCCTCCTACACCCGCATCTGGTCCTCGTCAGTCAGTTTGTAGCCACGGTGGGCCATCGGCATGACGAAGTACCTCGAACAGCCCATGCCGACGTTTTCCTCGGACCGTACCGAAGGAGATTCCCCCACCCGGAGGTCATGAACCGTCCCACGCCCTCCCAGCGCTCGCATTGATATTTTCACACATAAAGATTTACGGGGGACTTTCTTCGCATTGGACATGGTGAACCTGTAGATCCGCCTCATATCTTACTCCGTTTCACAGACAGCTGGTTGCTATGCGTTTTCTTTTCCAAAACCAATCGGTCCGTGTCCTGGGGCTGATCGCTGTGTTTGCCTTTGCTCCCTACCTCCTGTTTGCCCAGGAGATAGAACGCCGGCAGGAGGGGGTGGAGGAAGCAGAAGACCACCCGATGATCTCCCGCTACGAGGGATCGGTGATGCTTGCCTACGAGCATGCGGACTACGACCTCCTGGAGCTGCCTGCGGGGGACGATGAAGAGGGGGAGTTCCTGTATAAGCCAACGGAGGGCGAAGTCACCCGTCTCCTCTACGCCGCTCCGGAGGGCCTATCGGTGCTGCAGGTCCACCGAAACTATCAGATGGCGCTCCAGGACGCGGGCTTCGAGATCGTCGAGGAGTGTGTGGGTACTGGTTCCACAGAGTGCAACTACCACTTCCGTAACTTTGACAACTTCGGCCGCAGCCTGAGGAACATCTTCATGGGCGAGGACGGCTCGTACTTTCTGGCCCGCAAGTCCGGGGCGGAGGGGGACGTGTACGTGTCGGCTCATACGCTTCTGAACGACACGTACGACGATCTGGACGGACGACCGGTGACGGCCCTGCAGATCGTCGAGGAAAAGCCCATGGCAACGGGTAAAGTCGAGGTGAACTTGGACGCTGAGGCCATGGCGGAGGACCTGGAGGAGGCCGGCACGACGCGGCTCTACGGCATCCACTTCGACACCGGAGAAGCAACCATTAAGCCCGAGTCCGAGTCGACCCTCGCCGAGATCGCCGAACTTCTCAATGAGCAGCCCGACCTGACGCTTGCAGTCGTCGGTCACACCGACAGCCGGGGAAGCCTGGAGCAGAACATGGAGCTCTCCCACCGCCGCGCCGAGGCTGTTGCCGAGTTCCTCGCCACCGAGCACGAGGTCGCGGCGAGCCGGCTCAACCCGCACGGCGTGGGATACCTCTCGCCCGTGGCGGCAAACGAGACGGAGGACGGGCGAGCCCGCAATCGCCGGGTCGAACTCGTGAAGGTGCCGTAGCGACGACGGGGCAGTGTCGAGTCGCACCCTACCCATTCATCAACCACGGTGGACGCTATGGAACAGAATGCGAATTCTTCGGACGTGCACAGCAACGCTTCTGCATCGACGTCGGACACGGGATTGGAAGACCAAATCGCAGGGCCGCTCTGCTACCTGTTCGGCGTGGTCACAGGCGTCATCTTTCTCGCCATCGAGAAAAAGCGCCGGTTCGTTCGCTTTCACGCGTACCAGTCGGTCGGAGTGTCGGTGGTTTGGATCGTTCTCTCCATTGGGGCGGCTCTGCTTGGGGCCATTCCGGTTCTCGGTTTCGTGCTCGGGGGACTCCTCTCGCTGGCGCTGAGCGTCGTCGGTCTGTTTCTCTGGCTCTATTTGATGTGGCAGGCCTATCAGGAAAAGGAGATCGAATTGCCCTGGATCGGCCCGTGGGCCCGGCGCCAGATGGAAGGTTAGAGCATCGTTCAGGGATCCTGAGCCCCTCTCAACTCTGTCGACTAAATCTACACGCTTACCATGACTTCTATTCCCCACACCAACGGCTGGAAATACATCCCGCTCCTTGCGTTTTTTCTCTTTCTTTTCGCCCCGGGGACCCTGGTCGCACAGTCCGCAGAGACCGTGTTAAATCGGGCGCTGGACCGGCACGAGGCCATGCTGGAAGATGTTCAGGACTGCACCGTGATTCAGATGCAGGAGGGCCCCGCGGGAGCAACCAGCCGCGATACGCTCTACCTGGAGAAGCAGATCGTTGATGGCCGTCCTCAGCTCCTTCCTCCCGGCAGTAAAGAGGAGCAGGAGACACTGGACTTCCTCTACGAGGTACCCAAAGAACGCGCTCGGTATTCGGGAACCTCAGCGGTGGACGGGCACGAAACGCACGTACTCGTGATCGACGATCCCGAAGCGTTGGAGAAGTGGCTTTCGGATCTCAGGGGACCGGAAGGTTCGGTTCCGGAGAGCCCTGAAAACGTAACGATTCAGAGCGTGCGTGCGCACTTCGATGCCGAGAGCTACGTGGCCCGAAAGACGGTTGTCGATCTTGAGGTCTCGCGGAACGGAGAGACGTTTCCCATCCAGCAAGAAATGATGAACAGCGACTACCGTGAGGTGAATGGCCTCCTGTACCCGTTCCACAGGGTGACACGATTCTTAGGTCTCACCGGGGGGATGACTCCTGAGGAGCTGCGTAAAGCGCGCGAGCAGTTGCAGAAATTTGAGCAGAAACTTGAGGAAATGGAGCCTGCCAAACGCAAAATGGTAAAAAATTATATGGGAGACAAGCTGGACAAATGGCGGAAGATGCTGGAGTCAGGGAGCGTCGAAACGGTTACGGGCGTGGTTGAGCTCCGTGTGAATCAGGGGGTGCCCAATCGTTAGTTCCCAGTGCTGTGTTTGACAATTATCGCTGCAGCATCGCTTTGCAGGGACTGGCGCTCTTCTCAGGTTGAGTCCATACTTTTGTGCAAAAGCCCAGGCCCGATCGAAAATGAGAAAGGGCCCCGCGCTGCGTTAGGTTTGGGACCTACCCGTCAAAGTAGAACCAAACCCACACCAGCCCGATGACCCTTTCTATCGATCTAAGCGACGAGGAACTCGAAAAGATCCTGCTCGGCGATCGAGGTCGTCTACCGGCCCCAGACGGAGCTCCAGAGCCACTACTTTCGGGCCCGCCTGCCACAGCAGTTCGACGAGTACGTCTGGTTCGACGAGACGGAGGCCGTCACGCCGCTCAAGGCCGAAGCGGCGGAGGGAATGCCGGAGACCTTTCCCTTTGGCGTGTAGCCCCATTGAATGCTGGCTCCGTGTCTGCTTTCATGGTCCAGCACGGGAAAGACGACTCCCGAAATCCCACTACTCCGCCGGAGGGCGATCATTTCCTCCCGGAATTTCGCCCGGTCTCTTGCGCTGGCTCCAATTCTCCGTTTGATGCCTACCGTGAGCGTCGGCGCGCTTCTGGTCTTCCTGATCATCCTCGTGGCGCTCATTCTGTTCGTCACGGAGCCGGTGCCCATCGACGTCACGGCGCTCGGAATCATGGTGACGCTCATGGTGCTCGGCCCGTGGACAGGCATTTCTCCGGAGGAGGGAGTCTCGGGCTTTTCCAATAGCGCGACCATCACCATCCTCGCGATGATGATTCTGAGCGAAGGGGTGCGCCGGACGGGGGCGGTTCAGCACCTCCAGGCGACCGTGGCGGCGTACACCGGCAAAAACGTCCACAAGCAGCTCGGTGCGACGATCGGCCTCGTGGGGCCGCTGTCCGGCATCATCAACAACACCGCGGCGGTTGCGGTCTTGCTGCCGATGGTAAGCGATCTCGCCCACGAGAACGACACGTCCCCCTCGAAGCTGCTAATGCCGCTCTCGTTTGCGTCGATGGCCGGGGGCATGCTCACGCTCATCGGCACCTCCACAAACCTTTTGGCGAGCAGCATCTCCGGGGAACTCATCGGGCAGCCCTTCTCGATGTTCGAGTTTACGCACCTCGGCCTCATCGTCTTTGCCACGTGTGCCCTCTACCTTCTCACGGTGGGCTTCTGGCTGGCGCCCGCGCACGTCCGTCCCCGGAGTCAGCGGGAGTCGACTGAACAAGACGTGTTTCTCACCGAGATCATCGTGGACGACCATTCGCCGTTCGTGGGCCAGACACTGGAGGAGGCACTTGAGCGCGTCGACGTTGAGGCGAACGTGACGCAGATCGTACGAGAGGAAACCTATCGGCGAGAACCGCCCCTCTCGACGACGATCCGGGGCGGGGACATTTTCACGATCCGATTGACGAAGGATGCCCTGCATGCCCTGTTTGACGTGGAGGGCATCGACCTCGTCCCCGACGAGGCGACCGAGGCGGACCTGGAAACGCTCGCCCCCGACGAAACGCTCGTCGAGATCGTCGTCACTGCGGGCTCGGACTTGGTTGGAGAGACGATCGAGTCGGCGGGGCTTCAGGATTTTTACCGGGCGGCGGTCTTGGCCGTTCGACGGGGAGGCGAAACGGCCCACGAGCGATTGGCCGACTTCCGGCTCCGGCCCGGGGATGTCCTCCTCATCGAGTCGAAGGCCGAGACGGTCGACCGGCTCGCGAACGATCCGAACGTCATCGTGGCGGGGGAGCTTGAGCTCCAGCGCTTCCGGTCGTCAAAGCTGCCGCTTGCGATTGGAACGGTCCTCGCGGTTGTGGGACTGGCCGCCCTCGGCGTGCTGCCGATCATGGTGGCGGCCCTCGGGGGCGTCGTCGCGATGATTGCCACAGGCATCGTCAAACCGGCCGAGGCGTACGAGGCGGTGCAGTGGGACATCATTTTTCTTCTCGCCGGGGTCATCCCACTCGGGAAGGCGCTGTCGGAGACCGGCGGGGCCGACCTTCTTGGCCAGCTCATCGTGTCGAGTGCCGAGACGCTCCCCGCCACCGTCGTTCTGGGCGTGTTTTATCTCTTGGCTGCTCTCATGACCAATCTCATTAGCAACCAGGCCAGCGTGGTGTTGCTCCTTCCCGTGGCCGTGGAGGCCGCGACCCAGCTGGGGGCCAATCCCTTCGCGTTCGTGCTCGCGGTGACGTTCGCCGCCAGCACCGCATTCATGACGCCTGTGGGCTACCAGACGAACCTGTTCGTTTACGGACCGGGGGGGTACGAATTCAGCGATTACGCCCGCGTCGGCGGCCCGCTCCAGGTGCTCCTAGCTGTCGTGACGACGCTTGGCATTGTGGCCTTTTGGGGACTCTGATGCCAAATGCGAGATCACGAAATTAATTCGGCGGTTTCGGCACGCCGGGACCCATTTCATCCACTCGGATGCCCAGCTCCCCCCGCCCCCCGACGCCCGGAATCGGTCCTCACTCGTCGTCCCACAGGGAATTGAGAGAGGCGGGAAGCATGTGCTGGATGTCCTCGATCTCTCCCTCCGACACCTTGTCCTCCAGCATCGCCAAAACGGCCCGTGTCGCTGCTTCCGGGGCGCCGCCGTCGACGACCTCTAGTTCCTCCCAGACGCGGTCGAAGAACTCGTCCTGATCTCGGTAGCGCTCCGGCTTGCCGGCGGCCTTGTAGCCTTCGAAATAAACCCCTCGAATCAGGGTGGGGAGCTGGGCGGAGAGGTTCATGACCTCGTCGACCGGCAGTCGATCTCGAAGGGCAAACAGAACCCCTCGAAGCGCATGATAGGCCTTCTGTTTGTCTTCATGGCCCAGCTCGTCGGCGACATGTTTGAGCCATGCACTGGTCGTGTGGACTGATCGTCGCAGACCGGAGGGAATGTCGTGGGCGGTGACGTCTTGTTGGTTTGTCATGGCGTGGACATGGGTTGAATTCGATTCTGAACGCGAACAAGAGACCCCGGCAGGGGAGCCCGGCACGCGATCCCGTTTGCGAACCGTCCGGTCCGGCGAAGAGCGTTCACGCTCGGACTGTGCCGGGCGGGCGTCGGTCCTTTCAGGGAGGCCTTTCAGGGAGGATTCGACCTCAACGCCAGGGGGCGGGTCCCGTCTCGAGACGGAATGGAAGACCGGCGGACGGGACCCTGCCGCTGGCCCGGGGATTACTCGTGAATGATAAATGTCACCTTGCTGTGGACCCGGTAGGCCTGGATTTCTCCATTTTCGACGATCGCGCGGTAGTCATCGACGTAGATGTTCTGGATGTCCTCGACCGATTTTGAGGCTTCCCGGAGCGCTTCTTCCGTGGCGGCCTCTAGCGTGTCTCCCTGGGCGAGAATTTCAATCGACTTGGCTACAGACATGGCAGGTATCGGTTTGGTGAACGAGACGACGGGTACAGGCCCCGCCTAGAGTGTGATGCACAATAAATGCCTTGGTCCGGACCGGTGACGTACGGTCGAGGGGCCTTCGGGTGTGGTGCCTTCTGGTCGGAGCACGTGGGGGGGACTCCTACGGAACGGGCGCTTGCGGGGGAATAGGGCAGGGCAATTGCATGTTGAAAGCTTCGTCGAGCGAAGGTGGCCCCCGCAGCCTCTGATCGTGGGGAAGATGCCGGGAAAGCGTGGGGGAATGGGGGCGTGGGGACATGGGAGTCGTGAATTTCTGCTCCGTTCGAACGGCCGGAACAGGCCACTGCCGCTGAGATGCGATTGCCGTGAGGAATCGGGACCTTGCCTGCCCGGTGCCGACCGCCTTGGTGAGCGTCGCGAGGTAACGGATCGAGACCGGATCGATAAGGGCGCCGTTAGATCGCCTCAGTCCTCATTTGGTCAAACAGGGCCTCCGTGTCGTTCCGGCGGCACAGCTCCGTGCCGGGCGTCGTGACGGCGGCCGCACCGGCGGCGACCCCGAAGCGGACGGCCGTATCCAGGTCGTGGCCGCGGGCCAGGGCGAGGGTGAGCCCCCCCACCATACTATGGCCCGCCCCCACGCGGCTGTTGATGGAGACGGTTGGCGACCGGACGTGCTCGGCCCGATCGGTCGTGATGAGCAGTGCGCCCGAGGCCCCCATCGACAGAACGACGACCTCGCACCAGCCGCGATCAATGAAATTCCGTGCGGCGTCGATGCGTTGGGGTTCCGTGTCGAGTGCGCTGCCAGCCAGGTGCTCCAGTTCCCGGAGGTTGGGCTTCAGGAGGTACCAGCCCGCGTCCATCGCCTCGCGGAGCGCCGCCCCCGAGGTGTCCAGCACGGGCCGGGCCCCCAGGTCGTGAGCCACCTCGGCGACGGCCGCGTAGGCGTCGTCCGGGGCGCCCGGCGGCAGACTGCCGCTGGCAACGAGATAGTCGGGCGTGGGCTCAAGCGTGCGCAGGGCATCCAGACACGAACTCATCTCGGCCTCGCTGAGCTCGGGCCCGGGCATGCCGAAGCGGAACTGGCGGTCGGTCGAGGTTTCATGGACGATCATGTTCTCCCGGGTCCACTCGTCGATCTCAATCGGCGTCTGGTCCACGCCCTCGTCGTCGAGTAGAGCCTGAAGGATGTGTCCGATCGCCCCTCCCGAGGTGTAGAGGGCCTGCGCAGCCCCACCCAGCCGATGAATGGCCCGCGCCACATTGATGCCCCCGCCCCCCGGCTCGCGGGTCGGAGAGTCGCAGCGGAGCTTTTCCTCGGCCACCACCCGCTCGATGCGCGTATTCTTGTCGATGGTGGGATTCAGGGTCAGCGTGATCACTGATGGCATGTCGAGAGGGGGTGTGTGGATCGACGAAGGAAAGAGCGAGCGGTGCGGGGGATTCCGTCACGAAGACTCCGGGGTGGAGAGAACCGATGGAGGCGTCAGCAGGGGACGCAACACGAAGGGCATGACGAGGACTGTCACTGCCGAGACCAGTACGACCTGGGCAAAGATCGTCGGGGGCACGGCCCACGCCCCGAGCTCCAGGCCCCGCTGCAGGATGACGAGGGCGACTTCGGCGCGCGGAACGAGACTCAACCCGAGCACGAGGGCACCGGACGAGCCCAGAACGGGGAGGGCAGGGACGTACGCGCCGACCACCTTTCCGAGAACGGCGGCGGCGAGCAGAAGGACGACCCCGCCCCCGATGGCGCCCACGGCCTCAGGAGCCAGGTGCAGGCCGATGCCGACGAAGAAGAACAGCGCGAACAGGTCGTGCAGCGGACGAAAGGCGTCCATGTACTGTGTCGTGTGCGGATCTCGGCTAAAGATGAGGCCGGCGAAGAAGGCCCCGATGGCGACCGAGAACCCCAAGAGCCCCGCAATGGCCGCCACAATGATGCCGACTCCCAGCATCACCAGCATCGTCCCTTCCCCCGCATGGAGACGCTCAAACAGGTGCGTCATGGGCCGTTCCACGTACCACGCGAAGAGGAGACAGGCGCCGCCGAAGAGGACCAGTTTCAGCAGCATCCATCCCACCACGGGTGCGAGGATCGAGAGCAACGCCTCGGGGCCCGCCTCTCGCAACAGAGGAGCGGCGGCAAACAAAAGCGCCATCAGAAGAACGCCCATAAGGTCGTCGAACTCGGCCACGTCGACCAGCGTCGAGCCTTCCCGACTTTCAAGCTGATCGGCCTCCTCCCAGAGCGCGACGCTTACGCCCACGCTCGTTGCCGTCAGGGCCGTCGCCACGAACAGGCTGGGAACCAGGGGCCAGTCGATCAGGAGAAACGCCGTGGCGAAGGCGATGCCGCCGCTTCCCAGCACGTTGCCGAGCCCAATCCAGCTGGCCTCGGGCAGTTGGTCGAGCAGGCGCCCCAGGTCGCTCTCCAGTCCGACCCGGAAGAGCAGGGCAATCACGCCGAGGTCGGCCAGAAAGGGAAAGACCTGCTGCTCCGTGAGAAGGGGCACGACCTCAAACGAGGCGGCGGTCCGCAGAAGGATGCCGAGAACAAAGTATCCCACGATGGGGCTCAGCCCGTTCTGCTCGGCACCGTACCGCATCGCGATCGCACACACAACAACGGCACCGACGAGCAGGGTGTTTACGAGCAACGCGTGTTCCATTCAGTGCCTCGTGGATTTATGGAGAGGGACCAACTGTTGCATTCTCGGTCCGAACGAGCTCTTCGTCGGCAGAGGTACCCGTTTCCGCGTCGCAGAGCTCCACGCCGGGGTGTGCTGCACCCGTGCCTCCTCGCCGGCTTCAAATGGGGCATCGAGCCATCCGAGAGAGCACCCCGCTGGTCGGTGTGTCCGGGGTCAGTCCAGTCGTGCATCGCAGTCAATGGGCCTCAGAACGGGAATCCGAGGAGGGAGCATCCGAACCCGTCCCGCGGTGATCGTGGGGACGACGGTGCGGGCCTACGCCTCGTCGGAGGCGATGCGGCCGTCGCGGAGCTCGATGACGCGGTCGGCGTAGTCGGTGAGCTCGGGGTCGTGGGTGACCATCAAGAAGGCCGTGCCCGTCTTCCGATTGATGTCCCGCATCAGGCGCATGACCGACTGCGAGGTCTCGGACCCGAGGCTGCCAGTCGGCTCGTCGGCCAGCACGACCGTCGGATCGTTGGCGAAGGCGCGAACCGTGGCGACACGTTGTTGCTGCCCCCCGGACAGCTCGTTGACCGGCGTCTGGATCTTCTCTTCGAGGCCGACCATCTCAAGCATGTCGACGGCCCGGTCGCGGGCCGCCTCCTCGTATTTTTTGCCGCGGATGCGACACGGCATCAGCACGTTCTCAAGGACGTTGAAGTCAGGAAGGAGATGGTGAAACTGAAAGATGAACCCGATGTACTCCCGACGGAGCTGCGCCCGCTCCTCTTCGTCGAGGGTCGAGGTCTCGCGGTCGTCGAGGAAGAGCCGGCCGGCGGTCGGGGTGTCGAGGAGCCCGATGATGTTTAACAAGGTGGTCTTGCCCGAGCCGCTCTTGCCGACCAGCACGGCGAAATCGCCGGCGTTCAGTTCGAGATCGATGCCGAACAGCACCTCCTCGTCAACCCCGTCGGTGTAGGTCTTCCGGGTCTCCTCGAGGCGGATAATGGGGTCGCCGGCCTCAGAGGCCCGTCGCCGCTGGCGCTGGTCGTCGGTCAGATCAGCCACTGCGAATCACCTCGATGGGGTCGACATTGGAGGCGCGGCGAGCGGGTACCAGCGACGCGACGAAGCCGATCAGCACGGCCCCCACGACGGTGCCCACGACCAACTCGGGACTGAGCTCGAACGGGAAGAGCGGCTCAGTGCGGCCGCTGGCGGTCGGCGGGCCCTCGATGTTTGACAACAACTCGACGATCACCACCCCGGCCGAGGCGCCGAGCACCCCGCCCGCCAGCGACAGCAAGGTGCCCTGCAGGGCGAAGACCGTCCGGATCTGGCGGCGAGTGGCGCCCATGGCCTTCAAAATGCCGATCTCCGGGAGCTTGTTGGTCACCAGCACGATCAGGATGCTGGCGATGGCGAAGGCAGCGGCGACGGCGGTAAAAAAGATGATCAGGTCGCTCGACCGCCCCTGTCCCTCGAGGGCGCGCAGGAGCCGTTCGTTGTCGGCGATCCAGCTGGTGACCTCGTAGGGGATCTGGCGTTGAAGCTGGTCGGCCACGCGGTCGGCCCGGAAGACACGCTGAACCTCGACGCCGATGGCGTTGACCGACGACCCGAGCCCGAACAGCGACTGGCCGTCGCCCAGCCGCATGAAGACCGTTGCGTTGTCGATCCCCCCGAAGCCCGTGTCGAACAGGCCGACGACCCGCATGCTGCGCCCAGTGCCCGCCGCCGTGGTCACCTGCAGGCGATCGCCCCGACCGATGCCCATGGTTTGAGCCAGCTTGTACCCGATCGTGATTTCGCCGGGGCCGAGCTCGTAAAACCGTCCCTCCACGAGGTTCTCCTGAATCGGCACCAGCCGGTCGTAGCGGCGCGGCTCGATGCCGTACAGGCGGACGGCCTCCCGTTTTTCCCCGCGGATGGCGAACCCCTGTCCTTCGGCTGCCGGCGAGACGCCCTGGATCTCGGGACCGAACTGGTCGACGAGTCGGCCCCAGCGCTGCCAGTTGTCGATGGCGCCTTTCTCGCTGGTGAGCGTCGTTCGCTCGCCGAGGTACAGCGGCCCGTCGTCGGGCGCGCCGAGCTCCTCTCGCTCCCACAACGCGAGCGGCTCCCGCTCGCGGGGCTCGATGAGGACGTGGGCGATGGCCCCGGTGGTCTCCTCCACGAGGTCTCGCTCGAGGCCGTCAATCAGGGCCGTCAGAAAGACGACGAGGATGACGCTGACCGACAATACGACCAGCGTCAGGGCGGTCAGGCGTTTCGAGCGCACGAGGCCGCGCCAGGCGACGCTCCAGGAGAGGCGGTCGGGCATCACGATCCCTCCCCCCCGGCCAGGGCCACGGCCTGGCCGATGTCGAGGCGGGCGGCGTGGCGGACGACCTGTGTGCCGGCCTCGATGCCCTCGAGGGCCGTCCAGGGTTCTCCGCGGGCCCGTACGTCGACGGCCTGCCGGACGGTCGTCCCGTCCTCGACCGTCAACACGTAGGTCCCCATCGGATCGCGGACGACGGCGTCGATGGGGGCCGCAAGGGCCTGATCGAGGCGCGCCACTTCGATGTTCGCGTCCACGGTGAGTCCGGGAAAGGTGTTTTTGGGTAACGAATCGGGGGCAAGGTGCACCCCCACGACGCCCCGGTCGGTCGCGATCTCTGGGCCGACCCGGTGGACGGTCGCCGTGAACGTCTTCTCGGGCATCGACGGAAAGATAAGCGTGGCGGGCTGGCCGGGCGCGAGGCGGCCGAAGTAGTCTTCGTCGACCTCGGCGTAGATCTCGGCGCTCGTCATGTCGGCCATCCGAGCGACGGTCTCGTTTGGGGTCACTCGCTCCCCCTCCTTGGTCTCGATCGCCAGCACAAGCCCGTCGAACGGGGCTCGGATGATCGTCTCGGCGAGGTCGTTCCGGGCCCGCTCGAGATCGACGCTCGCCTGCTTGAGGCGAGCGCGGGCGGCCCGAAGCTCCTCGGGGAGTGGGCGCTCGCGGAGGCGGTCGAGCCGAGCCTCGGCGTTTTTGAACCGGGCGCGTGCTTCTTTGGTGGCGGTGCGGGCCTGTTCGAGCGCTTGTTCGGTTACGCCACCCTCTTCGAACAGCGCCTTCGTCCGCTTCAATTCGCGTTCGGCCTGGGTGAGCTGCGCGGCGAACTGCTCGACCTCGGACTCAGCCGCCCGGAGGTCTGCGTCGGTGGGGCCGCGCTTGACCTCCCGGAGTTCGTTGCGGCGGGTCTCGACACGCGCCTTGGCCTTTTCGACGACTAGTTTCGCATTGCGTGGGCGGAGCACGACCAGGCGGTCGCCCTGCTTGACCTCGGCCCCCTCCTCGACGGCGACCCGCTGGACAGTACCGGCGATCTCGACGCCCAGATCACTGGTGCGGGGCGCCTCGATGCGCCCGGTGGCGACGTAGACTTCGACGACCTCCCGCTGTTGCACGCGAATCGTCTCGACCTCCGTCGGGGACGAGACGAGACCGTACACCGCCGTGCCGACGGCAGCGACGGTGAGGATCCCCAGAAGCCAGTACAGGCGGTTGTTCACGACGACAGGAGGCCAAACACGAACCGGCCGAAAAGCGGGGGCGTGTCGCTCGTCGGGCGGCCATCCAACGTACCGGCAAGGATAGAAAACGCAGAGGACCCCTCCTGTAGGACTGACCTCCAACCCCCCGTGAGAAATTCTCCCACGTGATCCTCGTCGCGGGCACGGCGTCGAGGGGGGCGACCGCGTGTTTTGCAGCTCCAATTGCGTTGAACAGTCTGGCGTGTGAGGCTCTTCCTCTACTCGCGATCTTCCGGCTCTCGTTCCAACACGACGAGCACTCGGGCCCGGCCCTTCTCGAGGACCCGATCTTCTGCACTTCGGACCCGCCAGCCGTTCATCCGCCAGGACACAATCTCGGGATGCTGCTCTACTGCAGTGCTGCCCTGACGGTCGACGAGGAGAAGCTCTGTCTCGGTCCTGCTCGGCGTGAGGGGAGAGGTGATCGCTCTTGTGCGCTCGGCGGTAGAGCTCATGAGACTGATTGGGAGCGAATGAAGGAATGAGAATCTGTTTGGCGGACTGTCTATGGCCTGCGACTTCGCGGATCTCGTGCAGAACGGCTTCTGCACTCGCCCGGTAGTTCCACTACAGGGCTCGTTTGGGCCCTGTTCATGCACGTCGCCCGCTGTGTCTCGGCTGAATATCCATCCACCGAACAGCTTCTGAGTGAGAACCGCGTCGACTCAGGGCCTCACAGGCAGCGTAGGAGCAGGCGGGCCAGGCTGTTCGACGGACCGGGAATGCGTTTGGCCCGGATTCGATACCAGCGCCACCGATGACTTCCGGTCCGCAGGCGCAAAAGCCATCGGGCCCGTTGCTTGGTGCGGGACGCCATTTGGGCAAGGTCCCGCATGACGCGCCGTAGGTTTTGTCCGTGAACGTGCGAAAAGAAACAGGGCTCAATGGCGGTGTCGGGGCAATATTCGAGGAGGCGACGCGTCCCCTCCGTGAGATCCTGAATCATGCCGTCCTTGGTCAAGACAAGCATGGGGACGTGCGGCGGCACCTCTGAGGGAAGCGGTTCGGCAGAGGCGTCGTCCCTCTTGCGCTCGCTTTCGTCGAGGAGGACCGTCGCGACCGATGGGCCTGCTTCTTTCATTTTGCGATCCTGCTTCTCGGTTGGGGAAGCACGCGCAAAGTGGCGAGTCCGGCTCCCGTCGACGGCGACCCGCGCAAGTCGTGCGTCGTCTTTCCGGCCCAGGAGGCCGTACTCTCGGCTCGCAACGGCGACTCTCCTCCCTCCACCCGGAGTGAGCTTTGCGCCTGCTTCCAGCGGGACGATCCGGTCCCGGTTCGAGAGGGAGATGCCTCACAGGGGGGCACGCACCGCAGGAGCAGCCGGACAGAGAGGTGCCGGTAGAGCCGCCGTTCGAGTTCGTCCCACAGGAAGCGCGCGAGTGTCCGACCGAGCTCCGGCGCCCACGAGAGCATCGTGCCTGCTCCGGCAGGGAGAGCGTAGGACATCCGGCGGGACGGGCCGTCTTCGATCTCGCAAGCGACATCGTAGACATTTTCTCCTACGTGCGTCGTCGTGAACGTCACATTCATCTGAACGAGATCGCGATATTCAAGCCGGAGTTGCATCAGCTGACTCGCCGAGGTTCGGTCGAAGCGATGCAGCGTCACGTCCTCGACGCGCCGCCGATCGAGGGCCGTCTTGAGGCTCCGGTAGACCACGTCGGCAATCCGGCGCGGGGACGAAGAAGTGAGCGAAGATCGAGA
Organism: Salinibacter sp.; assembly: GCF_036626415.1. Classification (GTDB taxonomy): domain Bacteria; phylum Bacteroidota; class Rhodothermia; order Rhodothermales; family Salinibacteraceae; genus Salinibacter. Next base: position 841 of record NZ_JAZKRW010000057.1, on the reverse strand, counting down.
GTGGGCATTGGTGAGCATGGTGGGGACCTCTTAAAATTCGCGCAATATACCGATGTGTGAGAAGGCATCCCAACGAAACTGACTCTTCGGGTTCTACGAGAGGGTCCAAACGGAAGGGCGCAGAACGGAAGGGCGCAAGAGGGCCGTTCGGCTCCACTACTCAAACAAGTGCTTGCCGAACGACGAGGCTGTGCGAAAAACCCCGACGGACGGGCGAGGAAAGAGAGACCGATCGTGTGGGGACATTTCGGACATGGCCCCCGGTCTGTCTTGCGAGCGGGAGAGCGGGGCAAGGCAAGGTGTGGGTTGCGCGTTTGGGGTTGAGCGTTTGGGGTTGAGCGTTGGTGAGGGGACGACACTCAAAATTCGTTAGCCCGGTTTTCTCACGAGAGGCGTAGCGAGACACAAGAGGCGGTTCAAGATGCCATTTGCGCACAGAGCGAAGCGAGGAAGTGCTTTTAGAGTGCGCACCACAGGCGATGCCACGCATCGTCGAGGAGTAAAAATGAGCAGATTGGGCCGCCTCTGAAGTCGCAGTAGCGTCCCGTGAGAAATCCAGGTTAGACCCGCAGGATGACGGTTGACACTGTACTACATCGTCGGCGTCCTCCGTTCGGCGTCCGCCACGTGCTGGAGGACGTCGGCGACGCTGTCGGGGATCACGGAGATCGAGTCGATGCCCGCCTCCACCAGGAACTCGGCAAAGTCCGGGTAGTCGCTGGGCGCCTGCCCGCAGAGGCCCACCGGGCGGTCCGCTGCGTGGGCCTGCTCGATCAGGGCCCGGACCATCCGCTTCACCGACCGGTTGCGCTCATCGAAGAGATAGGAGAGGCGCTCCGCG
>NZ_JAZKRW010000056.1:0-19121 GCF_036626415.1 Salinibacter sp. | reverse complement strand
CCACGGTGATTGTGGGCCTCGCCACGGTGGCTGGCATTCAGGCCTTCGAGCAGGGGTCCGTTCGGGCCAATCAGGACGCCCTTACGCAGACGGCCGTGAAGATTGCCAGCGACATTCAGGCGAAAGCCAAAGAACCCTCGCAGTTTGGTGGCTATGATGGTAATCTAAGTTCAGGGACGCCTTCTGCATCGGGTAATGTGACATTGAGCTCACTTGGTTATGAAACTTCCAGTGCTATCTATGAGACTTCAGACGGTGAATGTAAAATTACCACTGGTGGTGGAGCCAGTAGTTCTGGTAGCTTGACCAACGGAAGTGAGGTTAGCGGTGTTAGCGGCTCTATCAAAGTAACCTGTACCAGTCAAGAAAACAGTGTTACTGCAGGTATAAGCTCGCTAGACCCGTCTGGTATAACCTCTGATGCTGAAGTGAACTGATAAAAATCAGATATTTTACCACAAAGGTAGTATGGGCAGCCACTTCTGTAAAGAGGTGGCTGCCTTTTTTTGTTATCCAAAAAACATTGTAGTCATATATGTTTTCTTGGTAAAACCCTCTTATGTCGAAAAAATTATCGTTCATACCGCGGCGAGATTTTCCCGGGTATATGTCGCTCTATACGAGTAGTCTCCGTGACCTCTCGACCATCGAGGAGCGTCGCTCGGCGTTTCTCGACACGGCGGATCGAAGCCGGTTCTCACCGCGGTACTGGGCCCAGGGCTACATCGGCCTCCGCGACACGTCGATTCAGAAACGAGTCCGCCTGGACCGGTAGACGACGGAGCAGGGCCGAGAGGGGGGAAGGGCGTCCCGACCGGCTGGGCCGGTAGTTTTTAAGCACGCCGGTTACAAGAAGTAACTTACGAGAAGGTACTCCTTTGGAAAATAGATAGAGAAAATCGGTGAGGATCACGTCCCCGAACGGCCCGCCGCAGCCCCGTCTACGGGCCTCTAGAGGGCGAGACATGACCATTCGGGGGCCATTCAGGGCGATTTCCCCACCTTTGGTCCATAAATAGGCATAATTTATGCTCCAAAAGATGACCCAATCGGGGAACGCTCCGGGCACATCCCCGTGCAGATCGATCGCGGTACGCTCCGTTCGAATGATACGCTAATCTCAGCATGGCCACGCGCGAGTTCCGATTCCAGGGCGTCACACCCGCCGGTCAGTCCGTGCAGGGCACCGTCATGGCGTCCTCGAAGAGCAACGCCAAAGAGAAGGTGGAGGACCTGTCGGAGGAGCACGGGTTCAAGCCCTCGGACCTGAAGAAGCGCCGCACCTTCCTCTACAAGGTGCGTCACCCGAATGGGGACGTGAAGAAGGGGGAGCAGAAGGCCTTTTCGGGCGAGGAGGTGAAGGAGGCCCTCGAAAGCATGGGGCTGGAGGTCATCAGCGTGCAAAAGAAGTGGTTCGACTTCCAGTTCACGCCGCCGCAGTCGGACCTCATCATGTTCGTGCGCCTCTCGGCCAACCTGCTCCGCGAGAACCTTCCGTTCGACGAGGTGCTGGAGCTACTGGTCAACGACGTGTCGTCGAACAGCCTGAAGCAGGTGATCCGGGACCTCAACTCGGACCTCAAGAGCGGAATGGACCCGGAGAAGGCCTTCAACAAGCACCGCGACAAGCTGGGCAAGTTTACGGCCTACATGCTGGGGATTGCCTCCAAGAGCGGAAACATGGCCGAGATCTACGAGTCGACGGCCCGCTTTTTGGAGCGGAAGGATGAGTTCAAGTCCCGAGTCCGTAGCTCCCTCATCATGCCGGCGGTCACGACGGTCGGCCTCATCGGGGCGCTCATCTGGTACATCTGGTACATCGTGCCGGCCACGGCGGGCCTGTTTGAGGACATGGCGATGGAGGTGGAGATGCCGCCGCTGACCACCTTCTCCCTTGCCATGGCCGAGTGGCTCGACCAGAACTGGCTGTGGCTGTTCATCGCCCTCGTGACGCCCATTGTGGCGTTCGTGTTGTGGGCCCGCACGGAGCAGGGGAAGTTTTATCTCCACAAGTACATGATCAAGATCCCGGTCCTCGGGACGCTCCTGCACAAAATCAACGTCGAGATCTTCTGCCGGGTCTTCGCCATCCTCTACTCCGGCAGCGGCGACAACCTGCGCGTCATCCGCATTGCGGCGGAGGCCTGCGGCAACAAGTACATGGAGGCCCGCATCCGCAACGTTACCATTCCCATGATGGCGGCGCAGGGGGCGAGTCTGGTGCGCGCCTTGAAGGCCAGCGGGGTGTTCACCTCCATGGCCATCACGCGGCTCAAGAGCGGGGCCGAGACCGGCTCCGTGAAAGAGAGTGCCCGCCAGATGGCGAACTACTACGAAAAGGAGACCGAGCTTAGCCTCGACGCCGCGGTGCAGACCATCCAGACGGCCGTGTCCGTCATCATCGCGCTCGGCGTGCTGTTTCTCACCCTGCTCTCGGCCGAAATGGCCTTCATCCAGCCGTCGCAGTCCGACATGATGGGCATGTAGACGGACCGCTTTAAGACCAACTGAATTGACTGGGTTCTTAATTCCAAACTGTCATAGTGAGCGATTCGACAGACACCGACCATACAGCTTCTCTCCGGGAAGCGAAGGAGAGCGACGCTTCTTCTCCCAGGGACTCCAGTGAGACGGAGGGACCAGGAGGCCGGGCGTCCAATTCTTCGATGGGGGGGCTGCGTCCAGATGCTTTGACGCTGGGCCCGGTGGACTCCCCGCGCTTTTCTGTGCCGCCGTTTTCGCCGAGCGACCGGCCGCCCGTGCCCCGAAAGAGTGCGCAGACGACCTCCCCGAACGATCAGGCGTCCGAAGGCACGGATCCCGACGACGTGCCGTCCGGGCCGCTGGGAGACGGGTCCCCGTCCGCTGGGGATCTCGCTGCCGCGTCCGACGAGGCGGCGCCGTCGGCCCCAGGGCTGGACCCTGGCGATGCTTCGGAGGGGGAGCCGCCTCTGGAAGGCGGCCCCGACGTTCCGGGCCCTGAACAGGCGCTCGACGAGCTCGAGGCCGCAATCGATACCGAACTGATCGACGAGGCCGCCTCCCGCATGGCCTCCAACTCCTCGGTCGGCACGAATGATCGGGTGGTGGAGATGCTGTTGCGGCGAGGCGTCGTGAGTGTGGAGGCGGTAGAGGCCGCACAGAACCAACGGGATATGGAGACCCCAGATCTCGCTCTCTGGCGGGTCCTGGCCCAGCAGGAGGAGGTGGACGAGGACATCATCTACGAGCGGGCGGCCCGCATATACGCGTTCTCAGTGGCGGATCCTGAGACCCAAGAGCCTGATCTCGACTTCGTCCGTGCGACGGTCGACACCTTCACCGAAGACCACCAGGAGCAGCTCTTCGAGTTGGGGCTCGTGCCCCATCACGTGCAGCGCACAGAGGGGCGGCAGAAGGTGATCCTGATCACGCACGACCCCATGCGCCCCGAGGTGCATCGGGTGGCGCGGTCGCTCGACCTGAGTCGGTTCGAGCTCCAGTACGCCCCCAAGTCCGCCGTCACCGAGTTGCTCTCGGAGGCCTTCCCCCGAGACAACGAGTATCTGGACCGCATCGATGAGGACTCGGCCGTCGACCTCGGCCAGAACTTCGAGGACGAGGAGGATTTGGTGGACGAGGAAAAGCTGGAGGAGGAGATCAATCGATCTACCCTCATTAACCTCTTCGAGGCCACCCTCATCGAGGCCGTGCGGGAGGGCGCGTCCGACATCCACATCTATCCGAATTCAAACAAGGAGGTTGAAATCCACTTCCGGGTCGACGGGCGCCTCAGCCACTGGCACACGGAGGACCGGGTGCACCCGGAGGCCCTCCTGTCGGTGATCAAGGACAACGCGATGAGCGTCGATCGCTTCGAGAGCGACGCGGCCCAGGACGGCTTCATTCAGCGCGATGTCGACGGGACCCGCATTCGGTACCGGGTCTCCATCATGCCGATCGCCAGCTCCAACCAGGACATCGACTCGGAAAGTGTCGTCATCCGTGTCCTAGACGACCGCAAGGTCATCACGGACCTCAACAAGCTGGGGCTGGGGCCGCGGGCGCTCGACCGGTTCGAGCACGCCATCCAACAGCCCAATGGCATGGTCATCCTGACCGGGCCCACGGGCTCGGGGAAGAGCACGACCCTGGTCGCCGCGCTGCACCGCGTAATTGGGCCCAGCGAGAACGTCCTGACGATTGAGGACCCGGTCGAGTACATCATTGAGGGGGCGCGGCAGATCAAGCTCAGTGACAAGCTCCAACTGAAGGACGCGCTCCGGTCCATCCTGCGACACGACCCGGACACCGTCATGGTGGGGGAGATGCGGGACAAAGAGACGGCGGAGCTTGCGATCAAGCTGGCCAACACGGGGCACCTCACGTTCTCGACGCTCCACACCAACGACGCGCCGAGCGCCGTGAGCCGCCTCTACAAGATGGGCATTGAGCCCTTCCTCATCGCCTACGCCATTAACCTGGTGGTGGCCCAGCGTCTGATCCGGACCCTCTGCCCGAACTGCAAGCAGGAAGTCGCGAACCCGGACATGGTGAAGCTAAAGCAACTCGGATTTTCGGAAGGAGAAATCGAGGACGGCACCCTTTACGCCGCGGACGACAAGGGGGGCTGTAGTCAGTGCAGCGGCACCGGCTACAAGGGCCGACGGGCCATTGCGGAGGCGCTCTACCTTACGCAGCCCATCCGACACATGATTGTGGAGGCGGAGGGCGTCGTGGACGAGGGGGCGATCCGCGAGCATGCTCAGCAAGAAGACGGAATGCGCTCGCTTCAGGCCTCGGCGCGCCAGTCCATCTTGAACGGACAAACCTCTGTCGAAGAGATGGTGCGGGTGGTGGCGACGTAGGGGCGCCTCACGGCACCCGTGGGTATTGATATCAAGAACTCCACACTAGATGCGACCGGCCTAAGGACCCGACAGGACGAGGCACTCAATCCACAGATTCCAGCCTTGACATGCAACAGACGCTCCTGGCTCTTCTCGCCTTAATGGTGGCCACCCTTCTGAGCCTCTCTCAGATGCAGTCGAGGCTCCAAGATCAGAAGGAGGTCTACCAGTCGGAGATGAAAGAGATGGCCATTGGTGTTGCTACCCAAAGCCTCGAGGTGGTGCGCGCCCGAGCGTTTGACGAAAACACGATCGGGGTTCCGAAGGACTCGATCACAAATCCGTCCGCCCTCACGTCCCCTCCCTTCACGTCCGGCAATCACTGCCAAGCGTTCGGTGGGTCGGACGCGTGCGACGACATCGACGACTTCAACGAGATGCAGCCCGCAATCGTCCCGTTCGAGGCCCCCGACTTCACCGTGGACTTTGAGGTGAAGGCCAAGGTTCGGTACGTCGACGCGAGTTTGAACCCGGTAACCTCACCGACATTTCGGAAAGAGGTGGTCTTTGAGATTCAGGACACGGGGCCGGACCCGTACATCAAAGAGCCGATCACCTTCTCAGAAGTGCTTACGTACAACTGATTTTGTTCTGGTGTCACGCAAATGGTAATAAAGTACCCAGCCAAATATGGAATTTATATACGACAACATGGTGGCTTCGATCATTGCCGCGACCGTGACGCTAATGCTCATTACAATTCAGCTGCGTGCGACTCAGAAAAATGTCGCCCGGGCCTCCCGGAACGCCGTGAAGGAGGAGGCTCAGACCTTCGCCACGTGGCTGGAAAAAGACCTCGAGCAGATCGGCGCAAACGTCGATCCGGACGAGGCGGCGTTCAACTTTAAGGGGACCAATCCCCATCACCCCGACAGCGTCACAAAGAACTTCGTCTTTTATCGCGACTCGGTCAAGACCAGCGGAGACACGCTCCGCATCCGGACCCGGTACCGCGTGAGAAAAGAGGATTCGAGTGTGGTGGAGGGGGATACCACGAAACTCTACCAGTTGACCCGCAAGAAGAAGGTCGGGAGCGGAAGTTGGTCGTCGGTCAAGGGACTGAGTACGCCCACCCTCGAGTATTTTAAGATCGACATGCTTGATGAGAATGCCAAGCGCGTGCTGACGCCTGAAACCACCCCGGAAGACGTGCACAGCATTCGCGTGCGCTTCTCCGCGGTGGCCCCGTATCGAAATCAGAGCACGATCCTCCCGGTCACGCACGTCGGGTCCGTCATGCTCCTGCGAAATCGAGACAAGTCCTCCGGAGTGGGGGGCACCCTCACTGTGCCGCAAAAGGTGTCGGACTGTGTACCCAATGGCTGGAAGGTGCTCAGACGACCCGACGGCTCAAGCTTTGGCAGCGAAAGTGCATGTAAGAGTTGGGTGAAATGATCGAATCCTCACTCACGACCCGGTCGTTTCGCTCGGTCTCTAGAGTGAAGGCCAACGAACAAGAAGGCGAGTACTTCGACGGATTTTTCATAGATCAGCATCTTCGACATGGGAAAGTATAGTTTAGTTATCACACTTGGAGTTATGTCTGTCGTAAGCCTCATTGCCTTGCAAGGGCAGCAGATGTCCATGGACACGCAGGACCGCCAGTCGCGCCGGGAGGGACAGGTAATTGCCCGGCAGATTGCCCGATCGGGTCACAATGCCGTGCTTGCGGAAGCGCGTGCGGAAACCGACCCTGGGGACGACGTCACCTCGATTGTCTCCGACGTTGGGACGATCACGGGAGACTACGAGGGCGGTAACTACCGGGCGTGGCTGGAAAAGATCAGCCCGACCGCGTTCAAGGCCGTTTCAGAGGGCAAGAAGATCGTCGCGGACCGGGTGGTCAAGCACGAACTCGGTGACAACTATGCCGACAACCACATGGTAAAGGTGCCTACAGTCAATGCGCCGAGCACACTAAACCTCCAGTTCATCGAGTCGATGGCAGGGTACTGCTCAGCGGTGTACCTGCAGCGGATTCTTCCGAACACCGAGCCGGAGGATCAGCCCGATCCGGAGATGATTTTCGCACCGAACAACCGGCGGGCCCAGGATGAAGACCGGGAAAGCACGGCCACCTACGACGAGACGATTCAGCCGGGCACGAAGCTGAACTTTATCCTGGCGGTCGACAAAAACTGCAGTGAGCGGGGAAACACGTCCGCCGATTACCCGGAGGACTACGACCATACTCAGCTCTCCTTCAGTCAGGATTCTGAGAACCTCAACAAGGTGCGCGAGGCGCCCTTCGGCATGGTCGAAGAGACCACCTTCGGGGGCACCAACGGATGGCGAGTATCCTTCGAGGATCAGCGCGTATTCAACGAGTCGCAACTCTGGGATGTCAAGGACAATGGGTACCCAGACCACACCGGCTGGAACTCGGGCGAAGAAACCTACGGTGGCGATGGTTGGGACAAGAATGCGGCGGATCTCCGCGAGCTCCGTGACTTCGGCAACGTTCCTGACTTCAGTGACCAGGTGTTTCGGGTCGGGCTCAGCAGTCCGGGGGGCGATTCCGAAGAAGGAGCCGAAAGTGGAGAGATTGCCGATAAGTGAAGCTGGGCAATTCCCGTAGTGCCTCCGTCAAGGAGAATCTGACGGTGCCGCCCGAGACTGCTCTGGCGAGGATGGGCCGGCCTGTGAACTGACAGGCCGGTCTCCACCCCGTCCGAGATAGTTCGGGGCATCCCCGTACCAAAAAGGGAGTCTGTATCTGCGTTGCTCTACTGCATTAATCAAAAGCAGCCCGTGTCCAAAGAGACATTCAAAAAGGTACTGTCTAGCGACCGGGGGACGGGGGGACGGAACGGAACGTCCCAATCCGGTTCATCCCCTGGGTCGGTCTCCCCCCTTCCGGCCGCCTGCACGCGCCTGATCAACTCCATTCCCGATTCCTACCGCGGCCAGCGTCGGCTCCGCTACCTTGCACAGGGGACGGAGAAGTTTTCCGAGAACGAGAAGGCCGCCCTGCGCGATCGCATGAACCGCTTCGTGCGGCGCACAATCGAACTCGACGCAAGTGACATGGACGTGGGAGGGCGGGCCTGCGACGGCCACGTCTGGTACCGAATCGATGGAGAAAAACGTCGGGAAAAAGATCTGGGCACCTACGAACCCCTGGAGACCGACATCCTCGTCCTGAGCCTCCTCAACGAAAAGCAGAAGACCGAGCTTCTGGACGAGGGGGCAGCGGACTTTTCGTACCGTCTTGAAGTCGACGAGGACGATCGTCCGCGGCGCTTCCGCGCGACGGCCTATTCGGACTACGACCACGCCGCGCTCAACATGCGGGCCATCAACAACGAAATCTTTCCGCTCGATGAGCTAGGTTTCCACCCGAAGATTCAGAAGGGCATGATGTTTCGGCACGTGCGGGACGGGCTCACCCTCATTACCGGGGTGACCGGATCGGGAAAAAGTACGACGCTCGACGCCATCGTGGACGCGAACAACGAGGACTATCCCGGACACGTCGTCGTCATTGCCCAGCCGATCGAGTACATGCACGAGTCTAAGAAATGCATCGTGCGCCACCGGGAGGTGGGGAAGGACGTCACCACCTTCAAGGAGGGGATTGTTCAGGCACTGCGCCAGGACCCCGACATTGTGGTCATCGGGGAGATGCGGGACCCTGAGACGATTCAGGCGGCGCTCGAAATTACCGACTCGGGGCACAAGGTCTTCTCCACCCTTCACACCTCGTCGGCCATGGAGACGATCGACCGTATCGTGGCGGAGATGCCACCCGACGAGCAGCAGCGGGTGCGGCACCGGCTCGCAGATGTGCTCCGGTGCGTCGTGTCGCAAAAACTGCTGCCGAAAGTGGGGGGCGGTCGCCAGCTTGCGAAAGAGGTGCTCTGGGTCGGCTCCTCAGCTCGCGCTGCCATCAAAAATGACAACGTGGGGGAGGTCTACCAGATGATGTGGCAAGGAGGAGACCAGGGCCAAACAACGCTCGAGCAGGACCTCTACCGCCTCACCCGAAAGAACAAAATTGAGCCGGAGGACGCGATGGACTACGCGAACAACAAGAAGCGTCTCCGTCGTCTATTCTGACCATTTCTGTTCTTTGCGAGGGGCGCCAGTCGATTTGTTGCGGGCAGGCCCTCCCGACACCCCTCGAACGTCTATCGCTACCATGGCGGTGAAGAGGGTACCGCCGTCAGAGAGGAAGCGAGATCAACCCAGTCCGGTGTGGTTCAGTCCGGTATGGCAACCTCTGGTTACAGGAGGGGGCACAATCCCGTGCGGCGTCAAGCCGTTCGGTCCAATTCATGACCGCTTGTCCACGGACCGAGTGCCCAGTACAGCACCCCGGAGAGGATTCGTGGGCCGGGGTGTTTTGCCACAACTCTGCCTGTATCATCCTACATTTTTTCGGACACGATTTACTCCCACGCAGGCCCATCTTTAGTGCGTGCGGGTGCGTGCTCTGGTGTTAAAATTTAGGACACCAACCCGTCAGTCCGTCTTGCAGTACTTGGCACGGCGATTGTGGGGTATGTCAGTAGGTCAGCTTTGTTGCTGCGGCGATCCATTTGGGGCGTCCTAAGAGCTTTTCGAAGAGCTTGGTTTCGCAAGGAAATGGGGGAGTAGCCGGAAGGGGGCGTGCAAGTACCCCCCAATTCGAAGGGGCGACGGCTCCTTCCAGTTTCGGCCCCGACGAGGACGCTGCAAGGTTGAGGCTTTCCTTCTCTCCACATTGACGATTTGCTGCGCATACGCCACAACGTCCAACCCCCCACATCGGATGAGTTCACACGCACTCGGCATAATGGTGTCGGCGGAAAGTCTCCACGCCGTGCTACTGGAGCGATCAAACGAAGAGATCACCGTCAAATTTCGGTTTTCGTCCGAGAAAGGTGAAGTGGAGGACGAAAGCTTGCCCTTCGACGGTTCCGACGATCTAGCCTCGGGCGTGGAGGAGGAGTCGGACGACGTCACCATTCAATTTGGCGATGACGAAGGGAGTGGCGGCGAGATGTTCATGGGATCGGAGTTTGATGAACTCGAAGAAGGAGGGGGAGTGGGGGAGGAAGTGGAGGATACCTGGAATTTTCAGGCTGAGTTCGACGATGTCCTTGACAAGTGTGCGGAGCACGGCTACGAAGACCCGAAAATTGCCTTCTGCAGCTCCACGTCACAGATCGACGACGTGGAGCTCCGCCTCCCGCCGGACGAAACGGACGAGGAGGAGGCCGAAGAGACCGAGCACGGACTTCCCCTTCCGGCCTCTCGCTCCACGCTTCTGGAAATGCTGGAAGAGCAGTACGAGGGGGAGGTGGACGATGGGCGTGTGGGCTTTGTGTCAATGCACCGTACGGGCGACGGATACCAGCGCGTCCTGGCCCTCATCGCGCGGCCTGGCGGTCCGGTCCTCTCGACCCTGAAGTCGATGCAGGATCAGACCCTCTCCCGCTCCCCGCAGACGCGCCTGCTGGACGCCGATGTGTCCCTCTACCTCGGGCTCGCCCGCTCGATGCTCCAGCTCCCGCCGGGCACGCCCGAAAAGACCATTCTCGTCCGGTCGGGCACCGAGGACACGCTCGTTCTTTTCATGGAGGGCAACACGCTTCGCCAGTCGGAGCACCTCCCGGAGCTCACGGCCGAGGACTCCGCCGAGACCATCTGCAGCCGGGTCCTCCTTTTGCAGGACGAATACGGGATGGGGCAGGTGCAGCACCTCATGCTTGTTGCGGAGCGGGACGAAGAGGTGCTCGCCAGCGCGTTCAAGTCGTACTTCTCCACGGCGGAGCTTCACGTGCTTCGCTCGCACCTACCCGGGGGAGAGGACACCGAGGCCGAGGCGTACGTGGGGGCTATGGGCGTGGCGCTCCGCCTGCTCGACGACGCCGAGTTTGCACCGTATTTCCAGCCGATCAACCTGCTGGCGAAGGAATACGTCGCGAGTCGCCTGCGGCTTCCGGTGGGGTGGCCGGTCCCCGCGCTGCTGACGCTCCTGGCCGTTGCAACGCTCGGGTTCGTGTGGCTCTACTTCATGAACGCCAGCACCATCAGTGAGCGGCGTTCTGAGCTGCAAAGCCTTAAACAGAAGGTGGCCCAGGTGGACCAGCAGGCGCTCCAGCGGCGCATCGACAGCTTGCAGGCCGCGACCGCCGAATACGCTGGAGCGAACGAAACCCTCGACACGCTCCTGCAGGGAAGCAACAAATGGAGCAGTGGCCTAGCCACCGTCACGGGGCAGATGAACGACATCCGTGGCCTCACCATCGACCAGTGGAGTCCCCAGTCCAATGCAGAGGTGAGGGTCCTTGGCCGGTCCACCGACCGGTCGAAGGTGGTCCAGCTGGCACAGCAACTGGACGGCAGCATTCTGGGGCTTACCTTCACGGAAACGCGAGACGTGTCGCTCTACGACTTTGAGGTGACGGTCCCGCTCGATACCACCGAGCCGGGGGCGATCGAGTACTGGCGCGAGCAGCGGGGCGAGCAGCTGGCCGCCGGGGAGGACGCCGTGGAGGTCGGGCCGCAGGAGGCCTCCGCCTCCGCACCGGACTCCTCCACGACACCGACCGCGCCGTCTCCGGCGGCTCGGGCCGCCCCCAACCCGAAAGCGGCTTCCGCCTCTGGAGAGGTTGAGGCGAGTGGGCGCGCGCAGGGCCGCACCGACACCGTCGACGCGGCGTCCTCGATCTGGACAGTCGTTGTGGCCTCGGTGCTGGAAAGCGCGGCGGCCGAGGAGACCGCGCAGCGGTTCCGGAAGCGCCTGGATGGCGACGCCTATCCGGTCCAGGTCCAGCAGAGCCCGAAAAACGGTCGGTATCGGGTTGGGGTTGGGCGGTTCGCCTCGGTACAGAATGCGCTGTCGGTGCTGCAGGACATGAACGGCATCCTTCCAGAGGGGGCGTGGCTGCTCAAAATGACAGAGGCGGATGAAGACGCCGCGCCCGCCGAAGCCTCCGCGTCGACGTCAGCCCCGTCCGACCCGTCCGAATCAGGACGCTCGGTCTGACGAAACGCCCAACCGCACGCACTTTCTCTTTGCTCAGGTGACCGCCGCATGTTCTGGCTCGACACCAATCAGATTCTGCTCCTCACCTGCGTGGTCCTCGTCTGTGGGGCGGGCACGTACCTCACGTATTTTCACCAGCAGGACACGATTGCCTCGTTGGGGCAACAGATTGAGGAAAAGAAGCAGGAAAGAGAGGAAATTCGATCCCTCCGCGCCGACCGGGCCAACGCAGAGTCGCGCCTCCAAACCGTACGCCGCCGGTGGCGGACCCAATACAAGGTAGTCCCCGCGACCATCTCGACTCCGGACATTGTGGCCTACCTCACCGAGCTCACGAAGACGGGATTTCAGCAGTTCGACGTGATGTCGGCCGGTTCGGAAGCGCGGGACGGCTACAGCGTCCACACCTTCAATGCAGAAGGAAAGGCCTATTTCACGAACCTCTATCAATTTGTCTGGACGGTCGAAAACAACCGGCCATTTTACCGCATCCGCGATCTGAGTCTGAACTACCTTGAAGAACGAGAGACCGACGGGGAGAGCGGGCGCACGACGATGGACGTGCTCGTTTCATTTGAGATGGACGTGGAGGCCATCTACGGGGCCGCCACGGATCTCCCCGCATCGACCTCCCCCTCTGAGGCCGGAGAGGTGGAGCGGCTGCCGGTGGCGAAGAACACGACCAGCCCCCCACTTCCGTCCTCGGTGGTGCCAAATCCCGCCCCCGAAATCAATCCGTTCTATCCCCTCGTCTTTGAAAAGGTGCCCCCCAACCAGTACGACCGTCTGAACGTCGAGTCTGCACAGCTGCTCTCCATCGTGGACAGGAAGGCCGTCTTCCAAACCGGGGATGGGCTCCAGCAGGTCGGCGAGGGCGACCGGGTGTACCTGGGGCGCATCGAAGAGGTGAGTCCGTCGGAGGGCCGAGTCGTCGCGCGGTTGAACCGGGGAGGAATTGTGGATCGTGTGGAGCGGACGCTGGGGACAGACAGTCCGCTCCGGGTCCGCACTGGCGATGGCCCCTCCTCCACGGACCCGTAGGAATAGTCCTTGCTCCAGTGTTTTGTAGCGCAACTTCGCGATACGGGGCCCAGCGCGCTCCCGCCGTTCAGGGTTCTTCTTGTTGATCTCTCGCACCGCCGACGCTCCACGTTCATGATCTGCTCTTCTCGCTTCCGGTGTGTTCTGTCGGTTCTCCTGATTGCTTTGTGGGGAGGAGGACTCTGCCTGCCGGCCGAGGCCCAGGAGCGGCCGGAGCGCCGCACCACCCGCACCAATATTTCCCCCGAACTGCTGGTCTCCTTCGGCCAGGAGACGTCGCTGGATCAATTCATTGAGATCGTCAATCCGATTTTTGAGCGGGAACTGGGCAAACGGATCGTCGACCCGGAAGACCGGACGATGTCGATTGGCCTCTCGGTGTCGGGCATGTACTACTTCGACGCTTTTCAGCGGGCCCTGGAGGCCAACGGGCTAACGTACCGGGAGACCGAAGAGGTTTTCCTGGTGCGGGAGGCCGAGCAGGAGGGCATGGTCGAAGAGACGGAGGCCTCGGCCGAGTCTGGGGAAGGCGAGGGGCCGCCCGCTACCGTGGACACCCGAGAGATCCGAATCAACGCAATTCTTTTCAACCTCAACCTCACAAAGGTTCGCAATCGAGGGCTCCGATGGGATGAGATCCTGGGCTCCACGCAGGGAGGAGGTCAAGGAGGAGGTCAAGGAGGAGGCGCTGGAGGTGGCACCGGAGGGGGCGGAACGGGAGGCGCCGGGGGGACCGGGACGGGCGGGCAGGGGCAGAATTTTGCGATTGAGACGGAAAACTTGTTCGAGAGTGTCGACAATGTTCTGCAGGCTCCCGATCAGATCTCGCTTTCTCAGTTCCGCCGGTTCCTCAATCTTGTGGAACAGGACAACGTGGGTCGCACCGTCGCGAACCCGCAGGTGACCGTCCAAAGCGGAGAGGAAGGCAACATCCAGATTGGCCAGGACGTGCCGGTCCAGACCACCGACTTTGCGGGAAATACCGTTACGGAGTTTTTCTCAACAGGGATCATCATCGATGTCACGCCCACGCTGCTCAGTCAGCCGGTCGCCGATACCTCGGGGGCGCCTGTGCTGGATTTTATCCACCTGAACGTGGACGTAGAAGACTCAAACAGTCAGCCCTCCGGCTCCGGGCCGATCATCAATCGCAATCAGGCCAGCACTCAAATTCTTCTCCTTGACGATGAGGCCACCGCCATCGGGGGGCTCATCTCCACCCAGAAAACGACGAGACGCAGTGGGGTCCCCATTCTGAAAGACCTGCCGGGGTGGTTCTTTGGGCTTCGGTACGTCTTCGGCTCGGAGACGACCAACGTCACGAAGCAGGAACTCTTGATTGTGCTCCGGGCCGAGGTAGTGGATCCGCTCCGTGCCCGTGTGGACCAGGAGCAGAACCAGGACCTGGTCGAGCAGCGTCGGCGAAGCGCCAAGGAGGCCCTTCGCCAACTGGGGGAAGAGTACGCCGAAGACGCGGAGTTTCCGGAGACGGATGCCGAAACGCAGCAGGATCGGTAGCCTGTGCGCGGCCGAGCACCAGGGCCTGGAGGGGTAGGTCCTGAGGAACACCCCCCTGGACGGTTGATACGGTGGATGCTCGATCCTCGACCGAATCCCGTCCTGTGTTATGGTTCCCGTCTGGCTGACCGATACTGTCACGAGCGACCTGAACCGGGCCCTCCATTACACGCAGTTGTGGGGCCTGCACGGCATGGAGCTTCGAACCGTGGGAGGGCCGGACGACCGGATCCCGTTCGTCAACGAGAAGCAGATCCGGGAGCAGTTGGAGGGCACCGAACTGCTCCTCTCAAGCGTGGTCCCGAGCCTGTTTGAGGGCCCGGTAAGCGACCGGGCGGCATGGATGAATGATCTCTTGCAGTTCGACGACACCCTCGAGTTGTGCCGACGGGTGGGGTGTCCGCGTGTGACGATCAGTCCCTTTGCCGCGGAGCCCGGGGCCTCCCTGGAGCCGATGGCCGAGGCGCTCCAGCAGGCCGGCGAGAAGGCCGCCGGGTACGACGTCCTGGTCGCGGTCCGGAACGGCCCCGAGACCGCGTGCCCCACCGGAGAGGCCCTCGCCGATCTTCTGGCCCGGGTGGAGGCCCCCAACGTCCGTGCGGCCTGGAATCCCGTAGGCGCCCTGCGTGCAGGCGAAGACCCGAGGAGGGGCCTCACGGCCCTCGCGGGGCTCGTGACCCTCGTTCGGTGCAGCGATGGGCGCGTGGAAGGGGGGCGGTGGGTCGACACGCCGCTCGGAGAAGGCGCCGTGGGATGGACCGAGCAGCTAGAGCAGTTGTCCGCACAGGGCTTTCAGGGGCCGATCAGCCTGGAAATGTTCCTGGAGCCTCGCCCGAAACACGGCCTCCGCTCCGCGACCACTCTCATTCGAGTGATCCGGGAGGTTCGAGCATCGGCGCCGTCCGCATGACTCCTCTAGCATAAACGGAGGGGCCCGAGCCGACGAGAAACCCGCGTCGACAGCCCCTCGTTTTGACCCTCCTCTTGTCTGGTTGTCCGTTCTTCATCTTCAAGATCTTTCCTTTCCTATGTCCGTGACCCGCGACGACGTTCGGCATGTCGCCCAACTTGCGCGGCTTGACTTTTCGGAGGAAGAAGAGTCTCAGATGGCCGATGAGCTGAATGCGATCCTCGGGTATGTGGACAAGCTCGATGAGCTTGATACGTCCGGGGTACCGCCCATGTCGCACGTCCTCGATGTTACGAACGTTTACCGGACCGACGCGGTGACGGAGCGGATCGATCAGGGGCAGGCCCTCGAGCCCGCGCCGGAGGCTGACGACAGCCACTTCCTTGTTCCACAGGTCGTCGAGTAGGACGGCAGCCCACCCCCGATGTGAGGATTTCATGATGGGCCTCAACCCGGAACTCTTCCGTCCCATTTATGTGTTATAACACGCAAAGTTGAGATTTAGACACGTGTGACATCCAGCATGGGGCACATTCTCCGCGACTACATTAAGCAGAGCGCTCCGTTCGAGGACACGGCTCAGGAGGCGATGCTGAACCTGTTCGTCGCCGCGGCGCACGTGCGGCGGCGGGTGGAGCAGGTGTGCCAGTCGTACGACCTCCAGTTTAGCCACCACAACGTCCTTCGGATCCTCCGAGGGGTGCACCCGGATGGCCACCCCCGGTGTGAAATTGTCGAGCGGATGCTTGACCCGTCCCCGGACGTGACTCGTCTTATCGACAAACTGGTAGAGCAGGGGCTCGTCCGGCGTACGACCAGTGACGAGGACCGACGCATGACCATCCACACCATTACCGACGACGGTCTGGACCTGCTCGAGGAAATGGACCCCGAAATCCGCGACGTCCAGGAGTGGTTCAACACACGCGTGTCCGACCGAGACCTGAACCACCTGTCCAGAATCTGCGAAGGCATATATGCCGGATACGAGAAGAACACTTAGTTTTGCCCCCAATAGTTGTTGCAACGCATAATGTTGCGACGAGGACCGGGTTGCGTTTGCACCCGGCGAGGCAACGGGTCCCTGTCCCGTTCAGCGTGAACGGACGGATACCTTTCACAATTCGCACACGCTCATCACCAATCCTACACCAGCCATGAGTGACCTAGACGCTCGAGACCAGGAACTCAACAACATGATCCTTCAGGGAGAAATCCTGGAGGCATTCGAAAAATTTTATGCCGATGATGTCGTCATGGAAGAGGGCGACGATCGCCGGGTCGGAAAGGAGGAGAATCGGGAGTACGAGAAGCAGTTCGTCAACTCCCTGGAGCAGTTCCACTCCGCGGAGATCAAGGCGCGGGCCGTCGACGAAGAGGAGCACGTTACCTTCTCCGAGTGGGAGAATGAGATGACCTTGGAGGGAGTTGGCCGTGTGGAGCAGAAGCAGGTGGCGGTACGCACCTGGAACGAGGACGGCGA
This sequence comes from Salinibacter sp., assembly GCF_036626415.1. Classification (GTDB taxonomy): domain Bacteria; phylum Bacteroidota; class Rhodothermia; order Rhodothermales; family Salinibacteraceae; genus Salinibacter. The sequence continues at coordinate 2,304 of NZ_JAZKRW010000056.1, read as the reverse complement.
GATCACCAACGAGAAGTTTTACAAGATCGGGTAGCCCCACGAGGCGGCTGGCAGAGGGGCGACGGCGGCCGATGAACGGTCGCCCCGCCCCGCTTCCAGCAGCCCGTTGAGTTTGGTCTTGTGCCTCTCTTTCCCCCATCCTCTCTCCGCGTCCCGATGAAGATGAAAACGTACACCCCACCCGTTGCGCGAGCGCTCCTCGGGCTTATCTTTGTTGCTTCTGGCGCGAACAAGGTCGCTGCTTTTGAAGGGACGCAACAGTACATGGCCGAGTACGGAATGCCGGCGACGGCCCTGCTGTTGGGGGGAGCGATTGTCGTAGAAGTGGCCGGTGGACTGTCGGTGATATTGGGGTACAAAAGCCGGATTGGGGCCGCAGCGCTCATCCTTTTCCTGATTCCGGCGACGCTCATCTTCCACACCGATTTCAGCCAGCAGACGCAGGTGATCATGTTTTTGAAGAACCTCTCGATTATGGGAGGCCTTCTGCTCCTGATGGCCCATGGTCCCGGCCCGTACAGCCTGCGTCCAGGAGGGGATCGCGGCTCTTGAGCCTTGTGGGGAAATGTGGGGAGCGGCATCGCCTGCAATGGGCGTCCCTGAGCAAATTCCCTCGCCCCGTTCGGAAAATTAGAAACACACACTGGTTTGTTGTGTGAGGTACATCCACAGCTTGTCCCCCCACCAGGAGAAGCCCCAGGGCCGTCCGTGCTCTGGGGCTTTCGTATTGTCGCCCCTTCCAGGGGGGCGAACGCCGACACCTGCCCGAACTCGCATCTTGGGCCTCCGGATGGCGATGCGCACCCGCACGTCGGCCCTGTGTCCAGGTGGCGACGCTGCTGCGGCCGTCGTCCCGTCCCGTTGGGCCCATCGATGCCCGCTCTCGCGGGCCGATCTAAACCCGCGACCGATTCTCAGTCTGTTCGTCGAAGCACCGCCGCGTCCCGTTCGGGGATCGACGGATTGATGCGCTGGCCGGCCCCGACCTCGTAGCCCGCCTGCATCGTCGTGCGGGGACGAATGCGGAGGCTCCAGTGCAGGTGCGGCGCGTCGGAGGTGTAGTCCAGAGCCGTCCGGACAAAGAAGTTGTAGTCCGGATCCGCCAGGCTTCGGTGGAGGCGGCGGAGAACCGTTCGCAGAACCTGCGCCAGGCCCGTGCGGCGCTCCTCCGTGAGGCGCCCGAATTCAGGCTCGTGCTCGCGGGGGAGAATCCACATCTCGTAGGGCACCTCGGCGGCGAACGGGACGAAGACGACGAACCTGTCGCTGGTCCACACGAGCCGGGCCTCCGCGTCGAGCTCTTTTTCAATCATGACGCAGTAGGGACAGTCGCCCAGGTCCGCGTGCCGGGCCCGGGCCGCCTGCTCTTCTCGTTCGATGAGGGGCGGGTGGAAATCAGGGGCGATGAGCTGGCTGTGGGGATGCGCGATGGAGGCCCCTGCACGCGCCCCATGGTTGCGAAAGAGAATCGGGATGAGGTCGTTGTTCGCCGTGCGGACGTTGTGGTAGCGCTGCAGGTAGGTCGCAAGCACGGCGTCGACCTCGGCCACAGACAGTTGGGCCAGGGACCGGTGGTGGTGCGGGGTGTCGATGAGTACCTCCTGTCGGCCTTGGCTGGGGCGGGTGCGATACAGCTGGCCGGACTGGCCACCAGCGTCACGGTCCGAGGCGAGAGCGGCATACTTGTTGGGAACCACTCGCGTCGTCCACCCCGGAGACTGTTCCTGCGACATCTCCCAAATCACGGAGGGAAGCATCTCCTCATGCCCTGGACAGAACGGGCATCCCTCCACGGGCGGATCTTCTGTTGGGGACGGCGTGTCGGAATCGGGGATCGTCTGCTTGGGGCGGCTGCTCCGAGAGGGAGCGAACGCGACCCACTGTTCGGTAATGCGATCCTGGCGCGTCTGCGGAGAGTACGAGGAGGCCATTAGGCGAAAGGGGCGACCAAGAGAAACGAACACTCCGAAACAAAATGGTGGTGGGCTGTCCAATCAAATGCGTGCGACCCATCTTTTCGCAAAAATATCAGTTCGCCCTTTCGGGCCCTGCGGTACTGTCGGCCTCGGGGCGGGACGCCACGACCCGCCCCGACTGATTTTACGGATGGGTACAAGAATTCTGCAGCTTGTCCCGCCTGCGGAGAGCATTGACACAGCGGTCCCCGCCGTAGCTTCCTCAAGAGGGAGGGTTGCACCGGGCCGGGATTACGGCATCAACTCGTGCAGCAGGGCCTCGTCTCTTTCAGGGGGGCGGGCCCGGGACTTGTTCTCGACGCACGGATCATCGTCCGGTCCAGGCGGC
>NZ_JAZKRW010000055.1:0-19354 GCF_036626415.1 Salinibacter sp. | reverse complement strand
GACTCCGACCCGGTCTTCCTGGCGAAGGACAGCCCGGCCCTGCAGTTGCTCCAGAAGGTGCGGGACGAGGCCCACCGGTTCGCCGTCACCTACCAGCGCAAGCGCCGCAAGAAGAAGACGCTGCAGTCCGAGCTGCTCGACATCCACGGCATCGGCCCGAAGACGGCCAAGACGCTGCTCGGGGAATTCGGGTCTGTGGCCAAGGTGAAGGAGGCTGACGAGAAGGCCCTGGCCGAGGTCGTAGGCCCGGCGAAGGCCGAGACCGTTGCGGGCTACTACGACGGACCCGAAGCCGCAGCACCCTCAGAAGCCAAATAGGGCCTTCGGGGCGGGGCCAGAATTTACAAACGGGATTTTTGCAATAACGGCAGTAAAATGTCCCGAACCCGTTCGGGGCCCGTTCGACGATCTTTGCACACCTTTCTCTCTTCCGTATGCCGGCTCCCGACCCCAGCTCTTTGCTCAACCGGCTCGTCAACGAACACTGGGACACCGCCGCCCGCCACGCCTGGCGGCAGTACGACCAGCGCGGGCGAGGGGCAATTGTCTTCACGGTGCAGCCCGACGCTGACCGCGAGCGGCGCACCCCCCTCAAGTACCTCACCTTCAACGATGCGTCCGCGGCCCAGGATGGGGCCTTTTCGAAGCTACACGAACTCGTGCGGACCTATGACCCCGAGCAACAGATCGTCGCTGTGGCCGTCTTGCCCGATGAGCGCACCGTGTTCGAGGTGTACACGCGAGAGCCGCCCCCCCCGCAGGCTTAGCCGAAGAACAGGAATGCCATGTATCCCAGGTACAGGATAAGCAGACCTGCACCTTCGCCCCGGCCCAGCGTGTAGTCACTCCGCAGTAGGGGGAGCACCAGAACGGCGAGCCCCACCATGAGCACCAGGTCTACCGTCGAAAGGGCGGCCGTAGATAGGGGGATCGCCGTGGCCATCGGGCCGAGGATTCCGAGGATGTTGAGGATGCACGAACCGATGGCGTTCCCGATGGCGAGGCTTCCTCGCCCCCGGTAGGTCGCCATTACAGAGGTGGCCAGTTCGGGCAGGCTCGTGCCCACCGCCACGACACTCAGGCCCACCACGAGTTCAGAAACCTCGTACAGCCGGGCCAACCGCACCGCGCCGTCCACCAACAGATGGGCCCCGAGCAAAAGCCCTCCTATTCCAAGCACGAAGATTCCCACGGCCCGGACCAGTGACATCTGGGACGGCAACTCATCGGTCACCGCATCGTGGATCTGAGCTGGACTGCGGCGTGCGGCCCAAACGGTGAAGCCCAGGTATCCGACAGCGCCGAGTGTGAGGAGCGCCCCGTCCCCGCCTCCCAATTCCCCGTCGAGCAGCAGGGCCACGAGCAACAAGGACGCCCCAACGAGGATGGGAGCGTCGAGCCGTACCACCTTCGCCTCCACGTCCATGGGCCGGACGAGGGCGGCGAGCCCGAGGATGAGCCCAATGTTGCTAATGTTGGAGCCGACCACATTGCCGATGCCAATCGCCTCCCTGCCCTGAAGGGCGGCATCCACACTCACAACCAGCTCCGGCAGGCTCGTCCCAATCGACACGACGGTGAGCCCCACGACGAGGGGCGACAACCCTCCCCGGCGGGCCAGTGCCGTGCCTCCTCGCACCAGCAGTTCCGCCCCGAGCGTAAGCAGCACGAGGCCCCCAAGGGTCTTGAGAATCGGGAGAGACATTGTCCGGGCGCAGGTGCGAGAAAGAAGTGCCGGACGCCCCCTCAGAACTCATGATGCCAGGGGTGGCGACGGGCAGCTCCACCGTCAACGGGTGAGATCTGCTTCCCCGGTCGCCCCGGACACGGACCGTTCCGTCACGGCCTGAATCCGCTCCGCAAGCTCTCTGTCGGTCTCTGTCCAGCCGCCTTCCTCGTAGTACTCCAGGAATTCCTCGATGAGGTCCATCTTCTCATCGTGTTTGGCCTGTAGCTCCGAAAATCGACGGGCCGCTCCGTCGGGACGCGGCCCCCACGTAAAGAGTTCTTCGCCGTCTTTCGTGAAGGCGACGAGCTTGGGAATACTGCGACTCCCGTCCGTGAGGTACTGGTCCATAATGTCCAGGTTGTCATCCCGGGGCAAAATCCGGAGTGCGACCTGATCGGACAGACTCGCTGCCTCTGCGATCACGGGCAGCACGAACGCCGAATCGCCACACCACGGCTCGGTGAGCACCATCCAGAGCTGAGCATCCTGAATGGCCTTGGCGGCCGACCGAAGCGCCTCGGATGGAGAGTATGAGTCGTGCACGCGGGCCTGCCGCTCCCAATTGTACTTGAGATAGTGGTGTAGGCGCCGCGCATCCGGATCTGCATCATCGGAGGGGGGCTCATCAAGCCGACGAGTCCACGCCTCTTGGTACGCGTCGTAGCGAAGCCCGTCGTGGGGGCGGCCTTCCGCAAAGAAATCAGGCATCAATCAGGGACGAACGATTCGCATCACTCGTGAAGGGTATCTTCGCACCTCGCATGCAGGCTCACGGATGTCGGACCCGCACTACCACCAGCGCTGGAGCCGTGCAGCGAGGTAGCCGCCGGCCGTGAGGCCCACAATCGTGTAGATCGATTGTCGGAGGGCGGAGGACTCATCTTCTTCCGAGAGGGTATCTTGGACGGATTCGACCTGTTTCTCGAGGGTCTCCTCCGCGTCTTCCGCGAGACGTTCCCCGAGCTCGCGTGCCTCACCAGAGGCCTCCGCCGTCGCTCGGCGCACCGTCTCTCCGGCTTCGGTCCCCGCACGACGCGCCTGCTCGGTCGCCCGACGGGCCAGGTCTTCAGCCTGTTCACGGAGGCCCTCCCCTCGTTCCTGCGCCTCCTGAGCAAGCCGCTGACGGACGCCTTGACTGGAGCGGACCGCCCGGTCCGAAAGGTCCTTGCCCACGTCCGTCGCCACACGCCGGGCCTCGTCGGCCAGCCGCCGGAGACGGCGGCGGGCCTGGTCTGACAAACTCGGGGGGCGAGCCCGCGTGATCCGGGCGGCGCCGTACCCCGCTGCCGTCCCTGCCGCAACAGCCACAGCCACCGCAAGAAAGGGGCGACGCTGAACCCAACTCTTGGCCTGCTCCCTGGCCTGGTGGGCCTTCAGGCGGGTCACCTCGGCCCGCAGCTCGCCGAGGAGCTCGTTCATTTCTTGAACCGTTGTATCTGTATCGCGCGAGGCCGCCCCGTCCGTTGACGTATCTGTCCCCTCTTCCGAGGCTCCGGTACGGGCGGTTTCAGAATCGTTTTGGCTCATGGGTACGAAGAAAAATCTGTAGAGAAGAATTAGGTTGGAAAAGGGTCCTTCCCAGAGGCGTGCGCAGCGGCCCTGCACCACGCCCTAGGCCGCAGCGTCGGGCGCCGCCGCTAGTCCCGAAGCATCGCTCCCACAAACACCCCCGTGGCAAACGCCCCAAGCAGTGTGGCCTTCTGGTGCCGCCGCACCCAGGAGCGAGCCATGTCCGTTGCGAGAGAGGCCGGTACCCCGTCCGGCATGCTCGTCTCGTCCTCCTCGGCCCAGGACGAAGAGGCGTCTTCTCCAAAGGGAGGCTCCGGAGGGGGCGGTGGAGTGCCAGGGCTGGGATCAGAAGACGGATCGGGCATGAAACCGTAAGGTTTTGGGAGAGAAAATGTTGATTCGGACTAGGTCCAGTCGTTTTTCAGTGCCGGACGGGAACGAAGGCCCCGGGGTCAGCTTTCCTCAGAAACGAGAGTAGTGGGTCGAACCGCCCCGTTGTTCGCGTCGTAGGAGCATCGCGGACTGGGGGTGACCGATTGACCTTTCAGTATGGCGCCGTTGTTCAGATTTGACTCGCACTTCCCCAAAAATGATTCTCCATTGGCGTCGATTTCTTTTTCTCTGTGTGCTTGCGGGAACGGCACTTTCCTCCGCTCAGGCGCAGCAGAAGGCCCCTGCCCCAGGGCGGGCCTTCACATCGGCGGTGCAACTGTACGAACAACAGCTCTACCCGGACGCGGCGTCGGCCCTCTCCGCCTTCCGACAGGCCCATTCCACACACGTCAACGCGCCTCAGGCCCTTTACCTGGAGGCCCGCGCCGCCCTTGCCCGGGAAGAGGGCACCGAGACCCGTCGCCTCCTTTCCCGGCTTCAGCAAGACCATCCCGCGCACCCGCGGGCCCAGACCGCCCGCCTCAGCCTGGCACAGTACTATCTGGACCAGGGGAATCCGGACCGTGCCAAGTCTCAGCTTCAGGTCATCGCGACGGCCCCGAACCGTCCGGACGAAGGGGCCCGGGCACTGTACCTCCTCGGCCGCACGGAGCAGAACGAGGGCGACCTGCGTGCTGCCCTGCCGTATTTTAAACAGGTGTACACGCGCTACCCGGACGCCGACGTGGCTCCCGCAGCGCTGTACGCCCGGGGCGTCACCCAGGTGCGCCTGGAGGAGTACGACCGGGCGACGGCCTCCTTCGAACGCCTCGGCGAGCGGTTTCCGGACTCCCCCTTCGCCGAGAACGTGGGCACCATTCTCGGGGAGGTCTACTACCGTCTCGACCAATACGAAAACGCCGCCACGGAGCTTCAGCGACGCCTCTCAGGCCTGACCGGCGACGAACGGGCCCGCACCCTGTTCTTGCTTGGGGAAACGTACAGCGCCCTCGGCCGCCGAGACGATGCCGCAACCCAGTACCGGTTGATTTTAGAGGAGCTGCCAGACAGCCCCTACTCGACCCCCGCCCGCTACGGCCTGGCCTGGCAGCACTACGGCGCGGGTCGTCACGAAGCCGCCGCCGAGGCCTTTGCGACGGTCCGGACTACGGACGGCCCCCTCGCCCCCGACGCCACGTATTATGAGGCGGCCAACCGAGCCCTCTCGGGCGCCAGGGATCGGGCCCTCCAGTTGTACCGCTCATATCTTGACCGGACCGAAGAGGGCCGACTGGCGACGGCGGCCCACTACGAAATCGGCCTTCTCCACTACCAGCGGGACCAGTACGATCGGGCCGCGGCGGCCTTCCGGTCGGTGACCCAGCAGGCATCGTCGGACGGCCCGATCGGGGACGCGTACTACTGGCTCGGCAACGCCTACCTGGCGACCGACGCCCTGGACCGGGCGCTCGACGCGTACACCGAAGCGATCGAGCGGGGGGCCGCGTCCAGTTCGGTAAAGGTGGCCGTTCGGTTTCAGAAGGGATGGTCCCTGTACCAAAACGGGCGCTATGCCGACGCAGGCGCCGAATTTCAGGCCCTGGCCGACGCACACCCGGAAACGGCCCGGGGCCGGGAGGCGCTGTTTTGGGGGGGCGACACGTTTTATCAGCGGGAGCAGTTCGGAGACGCGCGCCGCCTGTTCCGGCGGTACCTCGACTCCCAACCGGAAACCCCGCAGCGGGCGGGCGCCCTGTACGCCCTCGCCTGGACGCACTTCAAAGAACGTCGCTTCGCCCCCGCGGCCCAGTCGTTTCGGGAATTTCTGACCACGTATGATGGGGACGATGCCACCGACATCCCCTACCGACAAGATGCCCGCCTCCGACTGGCCGACTGTTACTTTGCCCTCAAACGGTACGACGACGCCATTGCCGCCTATGACCGGGTCGGAAGCGAGGCCTCAGAGTACGCCCTCTACCAGGGGAGTCGGGCCTTGTACTACGCAGGCCAATCGTCCGATGCGCTGGACCGCCTGCGGCAGTTCGTGGACCGCTACCCGGAGAGTCCGTGGCGGCCCGAGGCCCTGTACCGCATCGGGGACATCCACTTCCAGGCGCAGCGCTACGAGGCCGCCCGCGAGGCGTTTGGCCAATTGCTCAGCGACCACCCAGATCATCCTCGCGCTGCCGAGGCCCAGTACGGGACCGGGGACGCTCACTACAACGCCGGGGAGATGGAGAACGCCGTGCAGGCCTACCGGACCGTCTTGGAGACCTATCCCGAAAGCCCCTCCGCCAGCGAAGCGGCCTCCAGCCTCTTCTTCGCCCTCAACGCCGCGGGACAACAGGACCGCGCCGATGACCTCATCGACTCGATTGCGGCCCAAGTGCCGGACGCCAACATGGGAGACCGGCTTCGCTATCACCGTGCCCGGGGGGCCTATCAGCGAGGAGAATCGAAGCGCGCCCTACGCCTCTTCCGCACCTTCGTGCGCACTGCCTCCGCCGAGACGCTCGTCCCCAACGCCTACTACTACCTCGGGCTCTTGTACGCCGACACCGAGCAGTACGACGAGGCCCAAAATTACCTCCGGCAACTGACCGACCAGTATCCCGACAGCGAATACGTGCCCCAGGGCAGCCTTCGGTTGGGAGAGATCCTCCTCGACCAAGAGGCCTACGAGCCGGCCCTGGCGGCCTACCGCACCGCCGCCACGCACGACCAAACCCGGGATGAACTGCGCGCCCAGGCCCGGTACGGACAGAGCCGCGCCCTGCTCCAGCTTGGCCGCACCGACGAGGCCGACACCCTCTTGTCCAAGATTTTAGAAGCCGGGCCGCAGGGGCCCCTCCGGAATGCCGCCCGACTCGGACTCGCCCGCGTCCGGCAGGCCCAGAACCGTACAGACGAGGCCCTTGAGCTGTACCGACGCGTCATTCGCGCGTCCGACGGCGCAACGGGGGCCGAGGCACTGTACCGTCTCGGCCGCCAGCTTCGACGGCAGGGCGCCCCCCAGACCGCCATCCGCGAACTGGAACGGATGCCGTCCCTCTTCGCCGGCCATCCCGAGTGGGAGGCGCGGTCGTTGCTTGAGCAGGCCCGGGCCTATCGCGACCAGGGCGAGACCGGCCAGGCCGTTCAGCTGTACGACGAGGTGCAGCAGACCTACGGCGGGACCCCGTTTGCCCAGACGGCCCAGGAGGAAAAACGGGCGCTCGAGTCGTAACACGAGGGCCCTCCACGCTTCTTCACGTTGTCGCACAGCTCTTCTTGGCTCTTCCCAATGCGAACCTCCAACCACGGGCCTGTCCCTATGCTTTTCCGTCTCTCCGGCCTCTGTCTCGTCGGGATGGTCCTCTTGGGGGCCGCTCCGCCCACGTACGGGCAGCCGGCGGACACGACCCAGCTCCCCGAAATTGCCCCCCGGGAGATTGAAATTCGGGGCGAGCGCCAGGTCGCCCTCCCTTCCCTGGAGCGCCAGCCGTTGACCGGCTTCACGTCGCCGCCCTCGATCCCCACTGTGCCGCCGGACCATCGCCCGTACACTGGCAGTTACGATCAGCCTCTGGAGGGCCTTCCGGAACGCCTGCCAGTCCCCGAAACGGCCTCAACCTCAATGGACCCGACCGCCGAGCCGGCCCGAGGCTACCTGGAAGGCGGCAGCGGACGCTACTTCCGTCGCTTCTTCGAGGGACGCGTGGGGGTGCCGCTGTCGTCTCAAAGCCAGCTCTCTGTGCACGGCGCATACACGGGAACGGAAGCGGACCCGAACGACGATGTCGCGAAGGCCGACGTCCGCCTCACGCACACGCAGGACCCCGTTCGACTCAACGCGATGGCGCACGGAAACGTGCAGCGGTATGCCCTTTTCGGCGCTTCGCCCGTCGGTCCAACCGCCACCCAGGTCCCCGATCGAGAAAGCTATTCGGCCGGCGGGGCGGTTCAACTCCGACACACGGACTCTGCGGCCCCGGCCCGGGCGGAGGTCCGTTACGATCAGACCCAGTACACCTCCCTCCTCGCTCCCGGGACGGGGGAATTGACCTACGACCAGCAACAGCTGGGCCTCGGCGGAGAGGCGACGGTGCCAGTGCCCTATCGTCCTCACCTGAGCGTGCAGTATCAGCGCTCCTGGTTGTCCAACGACGCACAGACCAACACGGCCTTCGACGTCGACGCCACCGGCACCGTCTCGTATTCCCCGAGCGACCCGGTGTCGCTTGAGGCCGGGGCCACCCTCCTCGCCTTCGACACGCCTGCCCAGCCGACGCAGCCGAGCGCAGGGTCCGCAGAGGCGACCTTCGTTGCGCCTGCGGTGAACGCCGAGTGGCGCGTCGCCGAGGGGGCCCGTCTCTTCCTCCGCAACCGCCCGCGCCTCGGCGAGACCTCTTTGGAGCACCTCTACGCCACGAACCCGTACGCCCAACACGCCCCGTCTCTCCGCCCCACCCTCGAAACGACGAATGCGGAGGCGGGGCTCACCCTAACCCGTGGACTCGTGCGCCTCGTCGCCGCAGCCGGATACCGCTACGCACCGACCTACCGCTACTTTGCCCTGTCCGCTCAGGGGGCGTACGAGGGGCTGCACGGCGTTCAGTACGACGCCGCCCGCTTTTTGGAGGGCCGTGGCGAAGTGGCGCTGCAGGGCGTCGAAGGGGTGCAGGCCTCGCTCGGCCTCACGGTGCAGGACGGCACGCTCCCCGACCTCGACACCTCCATCCCAAACGTCGCCTCCGTCACGGCAGATGCGCTCCTGACGCTCTCGTTCGCCGAGGGCGATGGCTTTTTGAAGGCATACGGGCAGTTTCACGGGCCGCGGGACGCCGGGCTCAATCGCAGCGTCCGTCTCGACCCATACTTCTCCATGGACCTCGAAGGCGCATACGCCGTGGGGTCGGACCTTGAGCTCGTGGCCCGCGCCGAACAGCTCTCGATCGACGCCCCGACGCGATGGGCAAATTATCCACAGCCCGTGGCCGCCCTCTCCGTAGGCCTGCGACTCCGATGGTAGGTCTCTCCGAACGCGTGGAGGTCCGATGAGATCACATCCCCGGGTTTTATGTTGCATCCCGTGAACATCATTTTAGGCCGTGCCGAAAACGGCCCCACTCCCCCATTTTTCCGACGTTCGTTATGGAATCGCCTTCGGCCGACGACGTAATCGAAGCATTCACCGACATTCTGGAGCATCAGTTGTCCACCGGAAATGCCGTGGAGGTGCCGGGCCTCGGCACATTCGCCGTCGAACATCGCCCGAGCGCGGTGCAGACCGAGGATGACGTCCGTCGCCTCCTGCCGCCGCGGAACGAGGTGGTGTTCACCCCGGAACAGGACGCGTGATCCCTTCCCCACTTGCAGAGCCTCATGTCCAACACATCCATTCCCCCTCTCCTCGCGGAGCGGCTCGACATTTCGGAGGAGCGGGCCCGTTCGCTACTGGATACGATGGTGGAGGAGCTTCGGGAGCGTGCCGAGACCGACGGCGTCCAGCTGTCTGGGCTTGGCACGTTTCGAGAAGAGGACGGACGCCTCACGTTCCAGCCGAGCCCCACGCTGCGACGCCGCGTCAACCGTCCCTACGAAGGCCTCTCCGCCGAATCCTTGTCGCCCTCTGCCGCCCCCGAGGAAGCCGACTCAGACGCAGAGCCGGCCGATTCGGAAACGCCCCCGTTCCTCACTCGCAAATCGTCTGCCGAGGAAGAGGACGCCGCTCCCGACGAGTCGGGAGATCCGGAGCCCCCCTCCGATGACCAGGACCGTCCCCCCACCCGGCCCGACGCCGACGAGCGGTCTGTAGACTCCTTTGCCCTCATCAGCCTCATCCTCGCAGGCCTCTTCCTGCTGGGGGCGGGCTGGTTCGTCGTCAACCAGACAAGCCTGTGGGGCCCCACTGAAAACGCAACGCCCTCCACGACCGCCGAAACGCCCCCGGATCCGACCGCCGGGAGTGCCCCGGCGGATTCTGTGCCCGGGTCACAACCCGAGAGCTCCCCGTCCGCCACGAAAGATTCCGCAACCGATTCGGAGCCCACGCCGGCCGTCCGGGACTGGACCATTGTGGTCGCCTCCAGTTCGTCGCGCAGCGCCGCTCAGGAGGCCGCCGACACGTACGGGTCCCGGTTCGATTCGGTCACGGTCGTGCCCGGAACGGTAGACAATACGACCTGGTACCGCGTGACAATCGGGCGGTACACCTCCGAAACAGACGCCGAACGCGTCCTCGACGACCGAGCCGATGCCCTTCCCTCGGACGCCTGGACCCACCAACTCGAATAGGACTTTCCCCATCGACCCCACTTCGCCTCCGTGCCTTCTGCTCTGCTGACCGCCGCCACCGCCCTCCGCCAACAGGTAGACACCACGGCCCTCGACACCACCCAGACCGCCTCGGGCCAGGCCTCCTCCCTGCTCGACATTCTGGTGCTCGGGGGCTGGGTAATGGTTCCACTGGTGCTGCTCTCCCTGCTCACCTTTTATCTGTTGGTCGAGCGGCTCATCACCATTCGGCAGGCGGCCTCTGACCCCGAGGCGATCACCGATCGGGTGCGCGAGTTCGTGCGCAACGGCAACGTCGACGCCGCCATTCAGTACTGCGAGGAAAAGAACGTCCCCATTACTCGAATTCTGAAACAGGGCCTCGAGCGCCTGGGCCGCCCAATTTCCGAGATTCAGGATGCCGTCCAGGCCGCCGGCAAACACGAAACCTTCGACCTCGAGAAGCGAACCAACCTGCTCGCCAGCATTGCCGGCATCGCTCCTATGCTCGGCTTCTTCGGAACGGTGGTGGGCATGATCCGGGCCTTCCAGCAGATTCAGAACCTGCAGGGCAACGTGAATCCGTCAGTGCTTGCGGGGGGCATCTGGGAGGCCCTCATCACGACCGCAGCGGGCCTTCTCGTGGGGATCCTGGCGCTGTTCTCCTACAACTACCTGATGGGACGCATCCGGCGCCTGTCGAACGACATGGAGCGCTCCGCCACAGACTTCATCGACCTTCTGCAGGAGCCAGTCTCCCCAGAGCGCCCCGAAGAGTTGCCGTCGTAGAGTCCGCTTTCCCCGCGTCCCTCTCCGCTGACGAACCCCTGGCCTGCCATGCCGCTCGACTTTTCTCCGTCCCGCGAGCCGATGACGACCTTTAGCCTCGCGGGCATGACGGACGTCGTCCTGCTGCTGCTGATTTTCTTTCTGCTCACCTCCAGCTTTATCCCGCAGATGGGGATTCAGGTAAACCTACCGCAGGTGGACAGCGCCTCGCCCGTGTCGGAGCAGTCGATTACCGTCTCCCTGACGAAGGACGGCTCTTACTACGTGGCCGGCTCCCCCGTGCCGCAGGCGCGCCTGGTTAGCGAGCTCCGCTCTGTCCGCACCGACCAGCAGTTCCTCATCATGCGGGCCGACCAGGAGGCCCGGATCGGCCAGTTTGCCACGGTCGCTTCGGCGGCCCAGGCCCTAAACATGCGCGTGCTGGTGGCGACGGAGCGGGCGGGGCCGTAGTCGCCTTTCACTTCTGCATCGCAATCCTCCCAATTGCAGGCCCCCGGGGAGCGCTTGCGCTTGAATGAGGAGGTATAGGACCCTTGAGCAAGCATCTCTTGCCCCCACCTCGCCCGGGCACCGGGGGCTTCCTTGGCTCGCGACGTCGGAAAGAGAGAGGGTCTTGGATTGCACTGTCTTTCAGAAAAATACTCGCGCGAACCCCTCAGCCGTGCCACCAGTCGCGGTCCAGCGACCGGTACTGAACAGCCTCCGAGACATGCTCGGGCCGGATCGGGGTGCTGGCCTCCAGGTCCGCAACGGTGCGGGCCACTTTCAAGATGCGCGTGTATCCGCGGGCACTCAGGCCGAGCCGGTCAGACGCCGTGCGGAGCAGGTTTTGCCCCGCGTCGTTAAGTGAACAGTGCTCTTGGACCCGCTGGGCATCCATTTGGGCGTTGCTGTAGACGTCCTCCGCCGCCTCAAACCGCTCCGACTGCCGCGCTCGCGCCTGCACCACCCGTTTCCGAACGGTAGCGGACGATTCGCCGGATCGCTCGGCACTCATCTCGTCGAAGTCGACCGGTGCCACCTCTACGTGCAGGTCAATCCGGTCCATGAGGGGTCCACTAATCTTGCCCAGGTATCGTTGCACCTGAGCGGGCGTGCAGACGCACTCCTGGTTCGGGTCGTTGAGATGCCCGCAGGGGCACGGGTTCATCGAGGCGATGAGCATGAAGCGGGCCGGGTACGTGACGGTCGTCTCGGCCCGGCTGATCGTGATGCGCCCCTCTTCCATCGGTTGGCGAAGCACCTCCAGGACCCGACGTTGAAATTCGGGCAGTTCGTCGAGGAAGAGGACGCCGTTGTGGGCGAGGGAGATCTCGCCGGGCGTCGGGTGGGCGCCGCCGCCGCAGAGGCCGGCGTCCGAGATGGTGTGGTGCGGGGCGCGGAAGGGGCGCGTGGCCAGGATGCCGTGGTCGGACGCGAGGTCACCGCTGACGGAGTGAATCTTCGTCGTTTCGAGGGCTTCGTCGGTGCTGAGCGGCGGCAAAATGGTGGGCATGCGGCGGGCGAGCATGGTCTTGCCAGATCCGGGCGGGCCCACCATGAGTGCGTTGTGCCCTCCGGCCGCCGCGACCTCGAGCGCTCGTTTTACGTTTTCTTGTCCCCGCACATCACTCAGGTCGCGCCGGTACTGGCGGGCCTGGTCAAAAATGGCGTCCAGGTCGTTCGTGTACGGCTCGGGGGCCGCCGCCCCGTCCGGGGCTTGCAAGACATCGAAGGCGTCGGTGATCGTCTCGACTGGATAGACCTTGAGGTCATCCACCACGGCGGCTTCGGCGGCGTTCTCGACGGGCACAAGCACCCCGTCGTAGCCTTCTTCTTGGGCCTTCATCGCCATGGGCAAGACCCCGTTGACGGGCCGCACAGTCCCGTCCAGAGCCAGCTCGCCCGTCAGCCAGTATCGATCCAGCACATCTTCACGGACCGCGGTGCCACTGGCCGCGACCCAGCCCACCGCCATCGGCAAATCAAAAGCCGCGCTTTCCTTCGGCACGTCCGCCGGGGCCAGATTGATGGTGATGCGCCCCCACTCCACAGGAATATCATTGTTTTCGAGGGCGGCACGGACCCGATCGAAGCTCTCCCGCACCGCCGCCCGGGGCAGCCCTACGACCGAAAGTCCACGCATGCCGGACGCAACGTTTGTTTCCAGCTCGACCGGCAGGGCGTCAACCCCATGTGTCGTGCTACTCCAAACCTGACTTAGCATGGGATGCCCAACGAATCGATGTGGGGACGGCAGACAGGATCAGTAGACACATCCATCCCGATGGGCATAACGTCGCCATCCCTCTTCCCCGCCAGCGTCTCGACTCCGCACTCGAACGGCTTGCGCCGGAGACCCGTGATGTCTCTCACAATCTCGGAATGGGGGCGTGCCCCTCCGACTCCACGCTGCAGGTGGATCTCGCTGAAGTGCACTTAGGGCCCTCTCCCCTGCCACGTCCGCGCAAGGGCGTCGGGAAGGGGCCGCACGGCAGGGAGCGCTTTTTCACGCTCCCACCGCACGGACAGGTGTCCTCAGGACGCCCAAGTCGCGCGTCCGCCCCCAACGAGGGAGTCTACTCCACGATCATGGTGCCCTGCATGGTGGCCCAGTGGCCCGGATACGTGCAGACGTAGCCGTACTCGCCCGGCTCCGACGGAGACGTGAACGTCACCGATACCGTCTCACCCGGCTTCGAGATGTCCGTCGCGGCCAATACCGCCGAGTGGTCGGGCACGTACTCGTTCGAGGCCCCCGCCTGCACTCCGGCCTGCCCCACCTCCTTGAAGATGTCCTGCTCGGGCGGCTCGTTCATAATGAGCACGTTGTGCTGCATCGACGGGCTCGACGCGGTGTTTTCAAACACCAGCTCAATCTCGGTGTCTGCTGGCACCGTAAATTCCGTCTCTTTGTACTTCATCTGGTTGCCCTGCGGGTGCAGCGTCACCGTCTGCGAGCCGCCTCCGGTGGACTGTGCGGACGACTCGCTCGCGGATCCGGAGGAAGAGCCGTCTGCGTCTCCGCTGCCGCCGCCACAGGCCGACACCAACGACCCAACGCCGAGGCCGGCGAACCCGACCATGCTTAGGCGCTGTAGGAAATCGCGTCGTGAAACGTCTTGTTCATTCGTCATGGTGAAGCAAAACTGGTTGGAAGTCGAATTTGAGTGCGTGATTTCTACAGGTTGAAAGCTCGGCGCAGTCACGGGGTCCTATTCGGGATTAAAAGACCACGAAAAGCAGTTTACTCGACCACGAAAACCGCTTGATCTTAGAAAACATTTTGCCCTTTTCTTTTCTCGTCTTATGTATAGATTGACATTTTGATTTTAATAATAATACAGATCGATCTACCGAAAAAAGTCAATATATGACCGTTTTGCCCAATACTTCTCATTTTTGGGGAAGCGCCTCCGGGCCGACTAGATTGGAATGACCCGGCTTTTCCGAACGCACCCGGGGACCCATCTGGGCTCAATCCAGCCCCCCTTCACTAATCCCGTGATCCCAATGACCCTCTCCGCACGATCGAGCGTCCTGTGGCTCGGCATCCTTGTAGGAGTCGCAGCGCTGATCGGCCTCACGAACTACGCGCAGGAAAAACATGTCGGGCACTTTTCGGCCGCTCAGGCAGACTCCAACGGGCACCCGTCCGGCTGGGAAATCATTCGCTTTGGCGACGTGGAGACGGAAACTCAATACCAACTCGTTGAACGATCCGTCAAGGGCGAGTCTACCGCTGTGGTTCGTGCGGTCAGTGACGGCGGGGCGGCTGGGTTGGGGCGCGAAATGGACCTGAATCCACGCCAGTACCCAATGTTGTCGTGGCAATGGAAGGTAACCAACGTGCTTGAGGAGGGCGACGCCCGGACGAAAGATGGGGACGACTACCCGGCTCGTCTCTACGTCACGTTCGACTACGCCCCGAGCAATTTCGGTCTGGTCGACCGTGCCAAGTACGAGGCGCTCCAGGCCCTGGGGTACGACCAGGTCCCAACCCGGGCCCTGAGCTATGTCTGGGCCAGCCGCGTTCCCTCAGACACGGTTCTTGCAAATGCATTTACGGACTGGGTCCAGATGATTCCCGTGGAGAGCGGCTCGACGAGGGTCGGGACGTGGGTTGGAGAACGGCGCAACATCCGTGTGGATTACCGTCGCGCGTTCGGGGAGGCCCCGCCGCCCATCGACGGCGTCGCCCTCATGACCGACACCGACAACACCGGCGAGGCCGCCACCGCGTACTACGGGGACATCACCGCCCGGCGGCCTGCATCCATCCAGGACTCCCAGATCGATTGGTCGGACTTGACCGATTGAGCCTGTCGCCCCCCGTGCCTTTCCCCTCGTCTCGTCGGCGCGCACGCGGCTATCCGTTCGAGCCCTCGTCCTTGAACGTTTGCACGCGCCCGAAGAGATCGTGCGGCCCCCAGATCCCGCTGCGCAGGCATTCGAGCTGCACGATCTGGCTATGGTCCACGAAGAGGTTTACCTCCGGGCCGTAATTTTGGACATACCAAGGAAAGACGTGCGGGTCGGCCGCCTCAAACATCAGGTTTTCCAACCCGAGTTCGTCGATGAATTGGGCCGGGATTTCCGTTCGCATCTCGGGCACATTCTCGGTGATGCCCTCGCTCTCCATCATGATCTGGTAGGCGCCCGCCTCCAAAAAGCGCTTGGCTCGGTTGATGGCCTGTGACGGGTCCTTCTGGCCGATTTGCTCCAATTCCTCGGTCGTGGTGGCGCCTCCACCGGCCCCGTGCTGCACGCCGACCTCCGGCTTGGCTTTCAGGCCGGCCTCCTGAACAAGCTCGATCAGTCGCACCCAGTCGTCCGTGGGGAGCGTGATAAAGCCCGCGGAGATCTCGATAATGTCAAAACCGAGGCGGGCACACTCATCCACATACTGGTGTACCGCATCGTCCCCCTGCGTGAGCACGTACTCCATGAACCCGCCCGTGGAGACGCGCACGTCGTGTTCGTGGGCCGTGTCGAGCAGGGCCTGCACCTCCGCCTCCGGCATCAGGCTGAAGGAGCCGCCGGCAAATTTGAGATTATCGACGTAGTGTCCCATCGTCGACAGCACGTCGTCAAGATAGTTTGGCCCCATGACGCTGTAGTACGGGCCGCGAATCTCGGTAACACCCGTCTCGCGAGGCTTCTCGCCACGGTCGTTGAGGTCAAGAAATTGGAAGGCACGTCGGGGATCGCCGGTGATGTCATTCGGCATGTGAACGTCGTTGGTCGATGATTGGATGACAAAAAAACGATCGATGGAAGCAGCTGACTCCTTCGGAGCGTGATTCGTGAAGCGTGATTCATGATGGCGTGAATCCGACGCCCTTAATTTCCATTCTTCACGTGTCACTTCTCACGCATTACTCCTCCGGGGTCTCCACACGGGACAGGAGGTCGAAGAGATTGGCGGCCGGCAGCGTCTCCAGGTCCTGCACCGCGCCAATGAGGTCCCCGCGAAGGCTCGAGTCGGTGTAGGGCTCTGCAAGGCGAGTGAACTTCTCCGAGACGGTGTCCCACGTCATCGGCTTCGTGTGGAAGCCCTCGTAGTCCTCCTTGTGCGTCTCGTAGACCGTCCCGTCGGCACGGATGCGCACGTCGCAGACCATGTGTTCGGGGAATCGGGCGCTGTATTCGGGATTCTCTCTCACCTCCACCTTCCGGAGAAGCGACTGCACGTCGCCCGCCTCGATGCGACCCTGCTCGTACTGGGCGGGCAGCACCTGATCGTCGAGAAGCGCGACGGCGGTCATGTAGTGCAGGCTGTGGTCGGCCTCCTCCTTCCGCCGAACGACGGTCTTGTCGCCCTCCTCCCCGCCCCCGATGATGTCGACGGCCACGTCGAACGTATCGATTTCAATTTTCTCGATGTTCGACGAGTCGATGTCGTGTTTGCGCTTCAGCTCCAGCGCCCCCTCCAGGGTGGCCTGGGAGTGGATCTCGGCGTTGTACTTCTTGATGATGGTGCCCGTAACCCGCTCCAGGTCTTCTTCTGACCAGCCGAGCTCGAAGTCGCCCGCAATCGAGTGCATGAATCCCTTGTTGCCCTCAAACACCTCGGGCGGCCCGGTAATGCCGCGCATCGCAAGAAACGCCGAGTGCGTGGCCGTGAAGCCGGTCTCAGGATACGCCAGGCCCTTCCAGTGGGAAATTTCGCCGGTCCGCGTCACGCGGAGGGCGTTGTGGGCCGTGCCACTGATGGCGATGGCATTCGCCGTCTGCTCCGGGTCCAGCCCGAGTGCCTTCGCTGCCCCGGCAGACGCGGCGTACTGGCCCTGCACGGTGTGGTCGAACCCCTTGGCGCGCACTGGCGCCTCGTCACTCAGGCGACACTGCACCTGATACGCGACGGCGAGGGCCGTGAGGAGGGCTTTGCCGGAACCGCCGGCATACTCCGTCGCCGCCATCACCGAGCCCAGGTTGTCACTCGGGTGGCCGGTCTCCCCCTCGGCGAGGTAGCTGTCGTTGTAGTCGAGGTACCGGACAAGCGCGCTGTTATAGAGGGCTGCGCGGTCGGGCGCCGCCCGTCCCCCGCCGATCAGGCTAGCCTGCTCGGCCCCGCCAAAATCGGCGACATGTTCGCGGAGCGCACGGATCGGCTCGCCGTCCAGGGCCCCAATGGCACACCCGAGCGCGTCGAGCACGCGGATTTTGAGCTGTTGAGTGGCGTCGACGGAAAGATGGTCGTAGGCAACGTCGTCGACGAACGCCGCGAGGTCCTGAACAATGGACATGTGAGCATCAGGGAGCTATGAGACGGCCGGATGAACCGGTTTATTCCAGTAGCTCCTACGCATACACCGTGGGATAGATCTTAAAAGAAGACAAAAAGATCTGAAAACATGAAAAAGGATAACCCCAGTTCCACTTACCCGTGCACGCCGCCGCGGGGAAGGGGGCATTCGGCAAGGCAAATGACATCCTACGGGCAAGGGGTCGGTCGGGCCTCGGCTCCCATGAGCCCCCATACAAGATCGAACCGATAGCGGAAGGCATCCTGCACCTCGAAACTCGCGGACCGCATCTTCCTCCTGAGTTCTTCGAGGGTGTAGCAGGTCTCATAGGCCGGGTCCACCCGTTGGAGGAGGGCATCCATCATGCGGCAGGTCCAGTAATCCCGACACCAGTCGAGCACGACGAAACGGCCCGTGGGGCGGAGCACACGGTGCACCTCCCCCAGCACGGCCCCCGGATGGGTAAAGTAGTGAAACGTGTTGGCACAGACGATCGCGTCGAAGGCGTCGTCGTCGAACGGGAGGCCGTGGGCATCGGCCTGCTCAATTCGTATGTCCGCCTCCCCGGCAAGCTTGCTGCGGGCGCGCTCCACCATGGCCGGGGCCAGATCTACGCCCGTCAACTCGGCGGCGGGCGTGTCCCTGGCGATGCGGTGGAGCAGCTCGCCGGTGCCACAGGCCAAATCAAGCACTCGTTCGCCTGGCTCCACGGCGGCCGTCTGCTGGGCCACCGGGAGCGTCTGGTTCATGTAGCGCCGCCAAAAGAGGTCGTAGATGCGGGCCCACCCGTCGTACTGATTGGGAACGGCAGCCTTCTGGCGAGGGAAAGACGACATTGAACGAGATCGGAACGATGAATCCGTGTCGTGAAGAGCGCTTCCGAGCCCAGTTTTCCTGCCCCGGCGACAACCATGGCGCCGGGCATGCCGACGAGACCGCCCCCAGTCAGCGCCACATCCGCACGCCGAAGACGAAAGCCCCATCGGCGGCGTCCCCGCCCGCAAAGTCGGCCGTCTCGCCAAACCGCCAGTTCTGGTCGTACCCGATGTAGGGGGCAAACTTGCGGTGGAACTCGTAGCGGAGTCGCAGCCCCGCGTTCAGGGCATTCATCCCCGTGCCGACGCCCCACTCGGGCACGTCCTGCAGGGCAGCGTTGACCTCCACCTCGGGCTCCAAGGCGAGCCGCTGCGTAAAGAGAAACGAGTAGGCCGCCGAAACGCTGGCGGACACGTGTCCTTCGTCGCTGACGTACAGCGTGGGGTCGACCTCAAACCGGTACGGCGCCACGCCCTGGACTCCCACCGCCAGGTGGCCGCGCGTCTGGCCCCCCTCTTCCCAGCTCCGGTCCACACGCGCCCCGCCCACCACGTCGAAGAACGGCGAGATCAGCCGCCCGTAGAGCGCCTCCACCTCGGTCTCTCCGGCCCGCTTCAGGGTCGACTGCTCTCCTTCGGCGCGGAGCCAGAGGCGGTTGATGTCTCCGCCCACGTAGCCCACCGCCTCCATCGAGACCGGCCGTTCAGCCGGGCCGGGGGCGTACTCCAACTGGTCGAAGAGGACCCTCGTGAAGATCTTGCTGTCGGTGGTCTGGGCGCGGGCCCCTGGCAGCGCACTGGTCCCTAGAAGGAGGACCATGGCCAGGGCCGTGAGCGCGGTCTTGAAACTCGTCATGAGCAAACGGAACGATTTCTTTGGAAGCACAACGGCGATTCGGAGCCGGGCCCTTCTACGCGGGCGGCTGGTAGTGGAAGTCCCCGTCGTGGTCCTCCGGGGGCTCGACGTAGACGACCCGCGCCATCCCGGCCTTCATGTGCCAGATGATGTGGCAGTGGAAGAACCACGGCCCCGGCTCATCGCCGTCGATGAGCAGCGACACGCGCTCGGCCGGCTTCACCAGCACAGTGTCGACCAGCGGGGCGCGCTCCCCCTGCCCGTTCTCCAGCTCCATAAACATCCCGTGCAGGTGCAT
>NZ_JAZKRW010000054.1:0-19536 GCF_036626415.1 Salinibacter sp. | reverse complement strand
GATCGTTCCTACATTTACATGCGGCTTCTCCCGCGCAAACTCTTCCTTGGCCATGGTGATGTGTGGTCGGTGTGTGCGTGTGGATTCGAATATGGCAGAAAAGAACGCAGCCTCGGGACCGGCGTCCCGCGGCACGGACGAGCTAGGCCGCCGCGCCAATGGTCTGCTCGTCCATAATTTCGGAAGCAATCTCTTCGGGAACCGGCTCGTAGCTTCCAAACTGCATCGTGTAGATGGCCCGTCCCTGCGACAACGAACGGAGGTCCGTCGAGTAGCCAAACATCTCCGAGAGCGGCACCTTGGCGTTGATGACCTGCGCGTCGTTGCGCTGGCCCATCTGGCCAATCTGGCCGCGCCGGCCGTTGAGGTCGCCAATGATGTCCCCCATGTAGTCGTCAGGGGTGACGACCTCTACCTCCATTACCGGCTCCATGAGGACCGGGTTGGCGTGGCGGGCAGCTTCGCGGAAGCCAAGCCGACCGGCAATCTCGAAGGCGTTCTGGTCGGAGTCGACCTCGTGGTGGTCCCCGTCGTAGAGACGCACCCATACCCCCTCGATCGGATATCCGGCCAGCGGCCCGTCATCCATGGCGCTCTCGATGCCGCGCTCGACGGATGGAATGAACTCTTTCGGGATGACCCCGCCCTTGATCTCGTTCTTAAAGACAAGGCCCGCCTCTTCCTCCTCCTCGTCTGGGATCGGGCCCACGTCCATGTAGACCTCGGCGAACTGTCCGCGGCCCCCGGTCTGCTTCTTCAGGACGTAGTGCTCGTCGATCATCTCGGTGAGGGCCTCGCGGTACGCCACCTGAGGCTGTCCCACGTTGGCTTCCACCTTGAACTCCTGCTTGAGCCGATCGATAATGATCTCAAGGTGCAGCTCCCCCATGCCTGCAATAATCGTCTGCCCGGTCTCCTCGTCGGTGCGGACGTTGAACGTCGGGTCCTCCTCGGCGAGTTTGGTAAGGCCGTTGGTCAACTTGTCTCGGTCGGCCTTGGTTTTTGGCTCCACCGCAATCCGGATCACCGGCTCCGGGAAGTCCATGGACTCGAGCACCACCGGGTGGTCCGGGTCACAAATCGTGTCCCCAGTCTTCAGGTTTTTCGGGCCCACCACGGCGGCAATGTCGCCGGCACGGATCATGTCCACATCCTCTCGGCTGTCGGCGTGCATGAACATCATGCGCCCGATGCGCTCGTCTTCGTCGCGGGTCGGGCTGTAAACGCGGGATCCGGACTCCAGCGTGCCGCTGTAGACGCGGACGAAGGTCAGTTTCCCAACGTAGGGGTCCGTCGTGATCTTGAACGCAACCGCGCTGAAGGGCTCGTCCTCTCGGGGATGGCGCGTGATGTCTTCGTCCTTTTCCTGCGGGTGGTGCCCCGTGATGGCCGGCACGTCGTTCGGACTCGGAAGGTAGTTCGTGACGCCGTCCAGCACGCGCTGCACGCCCGTGTTCTTGAGGGCAGACCCGCAGAACATCGGGGTCATGTCACGGTTGAGGGTCGCCTTCCGGATCACTGCGTCCAGCTCGTCCGGCTCCACCTCCTGATCCTCGTTGAGGTACTTCATCAGCAGCTCGTCGTCGTACTCCGCGACGCTCTCCAGGAGATTGATGCGCCACTGCTCGGCCTTCGACTTCAGATCGTCCGGAATTTCGACGACATCCCACTGCATGCCTTGGGACTCATCGTCGTAAATGATGGCCTTGCCTTCGATGAGGTCAATGACCCCCCGAAACATGTCGCCCGCCCCGATGGGATACTGCACCGGCACCGGATTGGCGCTGAGGCGGTCTTCCATCATCTCAAGGACATTCTCGAAGTCAGCCCCGGTTCGGTCCATCTTGTTCACGAACCCGATCCGCGGCACATCATATTTCTCGGCCTGGCGCCAGACCGTCTCCGACTGCGGCTCCACGCCCCCGACGGCGCAGAACAGGGCAATCGCACCGTCAAGCACCCGGAGAGAGCGCTCCACCTCCACCGTAAAGTCCACGTGGCCCGGCGTGTCAATGATGTTCACCCGGTGGTCGTCCCAGTAGCAGGTGGTTGCCGCCGAGGTAATGGTGATCCCCCGCTCCTTCTCCTGCTCCATGAAGTCCATGGTCGCCGCCCCCTCATGCACCTCCCCCATGCGGTGCAAGCGCCCGGTGTAAAAGAGAATCCGCTCCGTAAGGGTGGTCTTCCCGGCATCAATGTGCGCCATGATGCCGATATTCCGGGTCTTTTCCAGCGGGAAACTTTCGTTTTTCTGCGTAGCCATGGGTATAAAGCTCAAAGTTGCGTACTTGAACGCTCAGTGCAGATCGGGAGGCGGCCCGATCCGTCCAGCACTAAAACTGGAAGTGAGCGAAGGCCTTGTTGGACTCGGCCATGCGGTGCGTGTCGTCTTTCTTTTTTACAGCACCGCCTTCGCCGCGAGCAGCGTCAACCAGCTCACTCGCGAGACGATTCACCATGCTCTTCTCATTCCGGGCCCGGGCATACTGGATGATCCACCGGAAGGCCAGGGTAATGCGCCGCTCGGGTCGTACCTCGGTGGGCACCTGGTAGGTGGCCCCCCCCACGCGACGGCTCCGCACCTCCACGAGGGGTGCAGCGTTGTTCACGGCCTTCTTAAACACCTCCAACCCCTCCTCCTCTCCGGTGCGCTCTTCAATTACGTCAAACGTGTCGTATACAATGCGCCGGGCCAAGCTTTTCTTGCCGTCTCGCATGATGGCGTTCACGAACCGGGAAACCATGTCGTCCCGGTAAATGGGATCCGGCTGGGTGGTGCGCTGCTCGGGAGCCTTGTCTCGTGGCATAGCAAAGAATGACTGTCGTCAAATTTGGATGTCGGGTCGCAGGGAGCGCTACTCGCGCGGCTTCTTGGTGCCGTACTTCGACCGGCCCTGGCGGCGCTCTTCCACGCCGGCGGTGTCGAGCGCTCCTCGCACGACGTGGTACTTTACCCCCGGCAGGTCTTTCACGCGCCCGCCCCGCACGAGCACAATGGAGTGCTCTTGAAGGTTGTGACCCTCGCCCGGGATGTAGGCGGTCACCTCGTTGCCGTTGGTCAGCCGCACACGTGTCACCTTTCGGAGCGCCGAGTTCGGCTTCTTTGGGGTGGTGGTGTATACCCGCATGCAGACGCCTCGGCGCTGAGGACTTCCTTCAAGCGCGGGGGCGTCGCTCGTCTCCTCTTCAGACTTTCGCCCTTTTCGGATCAGCTGTTGAGTCGTCGGCACGTCAGTGTTGGTCGTTTGTCAAGACGATGTCGGAAGGACGCCGTGGACGCGCACTGGCAGCACCCTGTAATGCGCACACTCGTTGAATACCTTTTCCTCTGTAGCTAAGGTCCTGTATGCAGCACAAAGAAGGAATGAAAAGAAGCCTCTGCCTTCTTTCCCCGGGAAAATTTTGCCGAGGCCTCGCAGGCCGGTACGTTGCCCTATATCGGTTGATCAATCTTTTTTGCAGACACGGAGCAAAAGAGAGGGCGAGCAAAGCTCGCCCAACGGGCTGCTTTTGTGACGTCCGTCTTGCTTGGCTTTCTTCAGAGGAGGTCTACGGAGCACTGTTCGTGCGGGTTTCTCCACACCGTGCCACTTCGTCGGATTCAGACGAACTTCCATCGCGCCTTGCCGCGCTCGGGACGCTTTCTTTTTCCCGCCGGTTACTGGTGGGAGCGTTCGCTGAGATTTTCGACTGGTGCGTATCCGCCGTGGGGCGGCTCCCCGAGAAGGGCCACGAGCGCTTCCGCGCCGAGCACCTCTTCTTGTAAAAGCGTCTCGGCCATCTCGTCGAGCAAGGGCTGCTTGTCCCGTAGGAGGTCGGCCGCCCGGCTTCGCGCTTCGGAGACGAGGGCCGCGACCTCCTCGTCGATGGCTTCGGCCATGGCGTCCGAGTAGGGCTTGCCAAGAAAAGACCCGTTGTCCCGCCGCTGGGATCGATTGTAGCTGAGGGGGCCAATCCGGTCGCTCATTCCGTAGTCCACCACCATGGCGTAGGCCATCTTCGTAACCCGCTCTAGGTCGTCCTGCGCGCCGGTTGTTGCCCGCCCAATGACGAGTTCTTCGGCCACGCGCCCCCCAAGGGCCATCGTCATGCGGTCCATGAGCGCCTCTTTCGAATGCAGGTCTCGCTCTTCGGGGAGGTACTGCGCGTGACCGAGCGCGGACACGCCCCGGGGCACGATCGAGACCTTCACGAGAGGGTCGGTATGCTCGAGGAACCACCCAACAATGGCGTGTCCCGACTCGTGGTGGGCAATCACTCGTCGCTCCTCCGGTGAAATGAGCTTGTTGCTCTTCTCCAGCCCTGCAATCACACGATCGAGGGCGTGCTCAAAATCCTCCATCCGAATGGCTCCTTCGTCCTTCCGCGCCGCCAGCAGGGCCGCCTCGTTGCAGACGTTTGCAATCTCGGCCCCGGCAAAGCCGGGCGTCTGCCGAGCCAGCACCTCGACGTCGACCGACCGGTCTAGCCGCAGGTTCTGCACGTGCACCCGGAAGATGTCTGCCCGCTCGCGACGGTCGGGCGTGTGGATTGCGACCTGCCGGTCGAACCGCCCCGGACGCAGAAGGGCCGAGTCGAGCACGTCGGGCCGGTTGGTGGCGGCCATGATGACCACCCCCTCATCGGACCCGAACCCATCCATCTCGACGAGCAGCTGATTCAGGGTATTGTCGCGCTCTCCGGTCCCTGCGCCGCCCTGTCCGCCTCGCGTGCGCCCGACGGCGTCCACCTCGTCGATGAAGATGATGCAGGGGGCCTGCTCTTTGGCATGGTCGAAGAGGTCCCGCACCCGACTCGCCCCCACGCCCACGAACATCTCCATAAAGTCCGACCCCGAGATGGAAAAGAACGGCACCCCCGCCTCGCCGGCCACGGCCTTTGCCAAGAGGGTTTTGCCGGTGCCGGGCGGTCCCACCAGCAGAACCCCGGTCGGCAGGGCCCCGCCCAGCCGCGTAAACTTCTGCGGGCGCCGCAAAAACTCGACGATCTCGGCGACCTCCTCCTTGGGCTCATCGAGGCCGGCCACGTCGTCGAAGGTGACACGATCGCCATCCGCTTCGCTGAACAGTGCCGCCGCATCGTTTCCGAGCTGCTCTCGATGCCCCTCCGTCGCCATCTGTCGCATGAAGAACGCCCAAAGGCCAACGATGAGCCCGAGTGGAAGGCCCCAGAGGAGTAGGGTTCCGACCCAGTCGTCCTCCTGCGTGGCCGCAAACGTGACGGGGGACTCCCCCGCTTCCGCTGCCGCCTCGTTGTGGCGGCGCAGAAACGCCGTCAGTTCGTGCGTACGGGGCTTATGGGATAGGAACGCGCGCCGGGGGCGCTCGGCCACCGCGCCCATGAATCCATCGGGCGCCGGTCGCAGATCAACCCGACCATTTTCCACCGCAGAAGCTGTGTAGACCCCTTCAACCCGCACGCCATTCACGATCTCGACCCGCTCGACGTGCCCGGCCTCGACATGCTCGAGGAACGTGCTGTACTCAAGGGTGCTGGGCGCGGTTGCATTCTGCCACTTGATTCCAAAGTGCACAAGGAGGGCGAGGCCGATGGCCCCTCCGATCCAGAGTGCGTACCGCGAACGCAGAACCGACCCACCCCGCTCTGGCCCAGAGGCATCTTGGGACGGGTTGGCGTCTGTCCCCGATGACGGACGCTCGCGCGACGTCGACATAAGGCAGAGGGAGTGTGGTGTACGATCTAGGGAAAATGGGACCCAAGCAAGGCTCTCCCGAATCTCCGGGCTGAACGCTGCCACGCGCGGACCCGGGGCCACTTATCGGGCGCCTCCCCGAACGGACCGGCGCGACACCCCCGGAATCAGGATTTAGGGCGACCCAGCCTCGTTCTGTGGGAACTCGATCACCCATGCGCTGGACGGCAGTTCCGAACTGTCTTCGTCAAGGGCCTTTTTCGCACCCGCCAGGGAACCATATCGGCCAACCGCCACTCGGTACCGAGAAGTCCCGTCCACCGAGGCAGTGAGGACCTCCACTGCATCAAACTGGGTCTCGTACGTCGATGCAATTTCTTGGGCTTCCGAGCGGGTGGTTTTGGAGGCTACGACGATGGCCCAGCGCCCTTCCATCGCGTCGGAATCCCGTTGTGTGGCACGCGTCGCCTCAGCCTCCGGCATCGAGGCGGAGGCCTGATCACTGGTGTCGCGCAGAGACGAGTCGGCACTCGGGGCCTCGAGGCGCGAATCCTGCGACCCGTTCAGCGAATCTGCGGATGCCGCGCCGGCCGTACGTACAGAATCCTGAGCCGACGGCGCTGTGGACTTCGGCGATGCCCTCGTCGAGGGAGGGTTCGTCGCTCCCAACGAGTCGGTAGCAGTCGAATCTGGCGCCATGCGTTGTCGCTCCAGGTAGCTGAGAAGTTTCTGTGCCCGGGCTGCAGCGGGGGTGTCCGAATACTGCTCCGTCAAGTACGAGAGAAGCCCTTCGAGGGGACTGGGGGCCCCGTCGCTCGTGTCCGCACGGCCCGAGTCCGGCGCCAGTGCCGTGCGATTGGGGCCCGACTCCATTCCCGTGCGGCCTGTTGTATCCGGAAAGGAGGCCGGGCGTCCGTCGGCTGTGCTATCGGGGCGGCGGGAGGGACGAGCCCCTCCCTGCATGACTGCCGAGTCTGCCTCCCGGGGAGCGGTTTGTGAACTCATTTCCCCGCCCGCCTGTGGGCTTGGATCTGAGCCCTCTGCGTTGGCAGAATCAACCCGCCCCGTGTCAGCCCGCCTGCGGGCGCCCTGTCGACGGGCGGTCGTATCGGTGACTCGTCGCGGCCTGCGGGGCCGGGTTGCTAATTCCGGGGATGGAGACGCCGAGGCCCCTGTCTCCCGGCTCGCCGTCGTATCGGGATCGGGCCTCGCCGTCGAATCGCTAGGAAGACGGGTGCCCCAGTGCTTCAACGAATCGACGTATTGTTTGAGTTGGGCCTGAAGGCGACTGCCGGGGTCCTGTCGTGCTGAGCGGTGGTACACGGCCCCAGCGGCCAAAAGGGCCCGGGGCGCGGTGGACGACTTGGGGTGGGCCCTCGCCACACGCAGGAATTCGTCGAAGGCAGCTTCAGGGTCGCCCCCCTGCCAGGTCTGGTAGGCTAGAGCATACGCCGAGTCGGCTCGGGATTTTTCGCCCCCCGAGGTGGCTTCGGCCTGCTTCAGACCGAGCTGCTGGCGAGCGCGCCGGGCGTAGGGCGTGCCGGGATGCTCCCGGATGAGGTGACGATACGCCTGGTGGGCGGCGGTCGTGTCGCCCTGCGCCTGATGCACCTGGGCCAGGCCGTAGAGCGCTTTTCTTGCGACGGGGTGCTCCTTGTTCTCTCCCAGCACCAGCAGAAACCACGTTTCGGACGAATCCGGACGCCCGGCCGCCCGGAAGAGGGCGTTGGCGAGTTCGTACCGGGCGGTGGCCCGTTGCGACTCCATGTCTGCCTGGCTCGCAGAGTCACGCGGCACGTCCGACACGTCGACGATCCCCTCCGACGAGGTCGGCGCTGCAGAGGGGCCCGTCTCTTGCGTTCCCTCCCCCTCCTCGGCGGTTGCCGGTGCGCTCTGTCCCTGGATGGCTTCGCCCCGACGCCAGTCGTCCACGAGGGGGCGGTTTCCCCACGTCTGCTCGAACTGGCGACGCCCTTGCTGCACGAGGGTTGGATCCCGATGAAAGAGAAAGCCCGCATCGCCCTCTCGGGTCTCGACGGCGTTCTGCCGGGCCGGGGGGGCCGTCGCCCCCTGCGTCTCCCCCTGTCTCCGTCCTCGGAACTGCTGCCGGCCACGCTCACGGGCCTGCGTCTCCCGCGCTCGCTCCTTCAGTTGCTGCTGCCGGATCTCTTCCACCGTTGTCTGAAACTCAGCGGGAGGCATCCGGCCCAGGCGCAGGAGCGAGTCCATTCGGGCTACGGCCTGCGAGCGGTCCGCGAGTCCTCGAAAGCGATCCGCCTGGGCCGCAGCGTCGGAGGGCGCCCGGGGAAGCGCTTGCCTCACCGCATCGCTTTCGGTGTCGCGCCCGCCGCCGGACGAGAGGGTGGTGGAGGCCGTATCAAAATGCGCCGCGGCCCGCGTGTAGTCCTCGTAGGTGTCGCGGTAGAGCGCCGCCAGGTCGTAATGAAGGCGCCCTTGGACCGTCCCCGTGGGGGCCTCCGCCCCGCGTAGCCCGTCCGTCAGCGCTCGCTTCGCACGCTTGGGGCGCCCCTGCTCCTCGAACAGTTGCGCCCGGACCCGTGCAATCTGCCCACGCATCTCACTCGTATTATCGGCTCGTTCCAACGATTCGAGCCGCTCCAGCGCCTCTTCCGGACGGCCCTCCAGGCCCCGCATCTCGATGCCCCCCAACCGCGCCGCAAACTCCAAGGAATAGGTCGGATCGTAGTCCAGGACCTGCCGGTACGCCACCCGGGCCCCATCGAAGTCCTCCAGGGTCTCGCGCACCTGCCCCAGCAGAAACGCAGCGCGTGCCCCTGTGTCGTCCGGGAGTTCGTCGGTCAGGCCGCGTGCAAGGGCCTGCTCCGCCTCCTTCCAGTTCTCTTGGCGCACGAGAAGCTCGCCGCGCGCGAGTCGCATCCGGGCCGTCCACGTGCCGTAGTCCGCCCCCTGCTCCAACCCCGACCGCAAGGCCTCGGCAGCCTCCGTGTATCGATCCGCCGCCACGAGTGTCTGTGCCAGCCGAAACCTTGCCTCCCCTTCGCGCTCCGCCTCCAGCGCAACCACCTCTCGGAATTTTTGGGCCGCCCCGACGTAGTTCTGTTGATAGTACCGAGCCCGCCCAATCAGAAGCAGCGCGTCGTCCACCCATTTCGAGTTCGGGTTCTCTCGGAGCAGGTCCGCGCTTTTCTGAATCGCCTTCTCGAAGGACGACTCTCCGGACCCGCCCTGCGGGGTCGGAAACACAGGAATATAGCGCCCCCGGTCGATGTCCCCTCCGGATTCCGTGACCGATTCGAGCCCGGCCTCAAAGGCTTGGTTTGCGTTGTAGAAGGCATTGTAATAGGCCGTAAAGTCATCGTACTGGCGCCCGACAAACGTGCCGCGCCCACAGCTCATTGCCAGTCCGGCCACGGAAAGGAGAAGCACGACGCGGAAGAGTCCCCAACCGCATGCTCGCGCCCGGCGAAAAAAGCGACCCATGGCGACACGCCTGTCGCGTCGGGAAAAGGAGAAGGGATGCGCTGGCTTCTGCAATGGGGGCCGGCCGCCACGAGATCCGTTCCCGCCGGACTGCCCCCTCCGCTACACCGTGCTCACGTGGACAGTGTTGGTGCGCCCCCGGGCGGGCAGCGGCATTCCGACAGTCAACACCACCTTGCTGCCCGGCTCTACAAGGTCGTACTCGTGCAGCACGCTGTGGACGCGTGCAATGCCCTGGTCGGTATCTTGTTGGAAGGGAATATAGAAGGCGTCCGTGCCCCAGAGGCTGCCGAGCTGCGCGACCACCCGTTTGTTGTCGGTAAAGGCATAGATGGGCATGCTGGGCCGGTGCCGGGCGATGGAACGAGCGGTCGCGCCTGAGTTGGTCAGGCAACAGATGGCCTTTGCCCCCACCTGCTCACCGAGGCGACAGGCCGTAAAGCTGACGCTGTCCGTCACGTTCGCCCCCTCTTCGAAGTAGTCGGGGGTCATGGTGAGGGCCCGCCGCTGCTCTTGCCAGTAGGACTCGGCCTGGCGGATGATCTGATTCATGGATTCCACGACCCGAACCGGATGATTTCCCACCGCCGTCTCGGCAGACAGCATCACCGCGTCGCTGCCGTCGAGCACCGCGTTGGCCACATCGCTCGCCTCTGCACGGGTCGGTCGCGGATCCTCCACCATGCTCTCGAGCATCTGCGTGGCCGTGATTACGGGCTTGGCCGCGGCCATGCTTTTGCGGATGAGGCGCTTCTGCGTGCCGGGCACCTCCTCCATCGGCATCTCGATGCCAAGGTCGCCCCGGGCCACCATGATGCCGTCCACCACCTCCAGGATCTCGTCGATGTTGCGGACGGCCTGGGGCTTTTCAATCTTGGCGATCACGCCGGTCTTCTCGCCCGTTTCTTCGATCCGGTGGACCAGCGCCTCCACGTCGGAGCGCTCCTGCACGAAGGAAAGCGCCACGACATCGACCCCCAGTTCAAGCCCGAGCTCCAGATCCTTCAGGTCCTTCTCCGTCATCGGCGGCGTAGACGTCTGCAAGTCGGGCAGGTTCACACCTTTCCGGGACCGCAACGGCCCGCCCTCGACCACCGTCGTCCGAAGCTGCGAGTTTTCCGCCTCAATCACTCGAAGCTCGAGCAGCCCGTCATCAATCAGGATGCGCTCGCCCTCCCGGGCGTCTCGGGCCAGGGCGTCGTAGTCGATGAAAATGTGCTCACTCGTGCTTTCTCGGGGGGCATCGGTGGTCACCAACACCTCGCTGCCCTCCGTCAGCATCACTGAATCGTTCTGAACCTTCCCCACCCGAATTTTGGGGCCCTGTAGGTCTTGTAGCACGGTCACCCTTTCGCCTTCAGCCCCGGCGACCTCCCGAACGGCCTCGACGCGCTCCCGGTGCTCGTCGTGGGTGCCGTGTGAGAAGTTCATACGAGCCACGTCCATCCCCGCCACGACGAGACGACGGAGCGTTTCCGGATCCGTGGTCGCCGGGCCCAGCGTGCATACAATTTTGGTTCGGCGGTCCATGCTTCAGGATCGATGGGGAAACAGTGCATGCGATGCGGGTCTCATGCGCCGGACGGCTGCTGTGAGACCAATGCCGCCCCAAACCTAGAAGAGTCCGGGTGGAAATGCACGACCAGAGGCAGCGCCGCCCGATTCCCCCAGAAGTCTTCACGGGACGGAGGTGGACCCGGACGACGACGTCCTCCCGTTCGGGCGCTCTCGTAGCGGGCCCTCAGAGAGCTGATCGCGGGACACCCGCGGGTGGGGCCGCGTTTCCAGGGCGCTCGACACCATGATAAGCTCCCCTACGTTCTCGAGGGTCAGGAGCCCCACGAGCCGTCCCCCTTCCACCACCGGTACGGTCGAGCAGCTCCGCGCATTCATCTGCTGAAACACCTCATCGAGCGGAGCGCTCGGGGCCGTGGTAAAGCAGTCCGGATCCGCGATCTCACCGACGGGCGTATCACGACCGCGTTCAGAGAGGGCCTCGATGAGCTGCTTGCGACGGAGGACGCCCACGACGCCCCCCTCTTCCAGCACTGGAAAGTCGTGGTCGGTGCCGGCCAGAAGCGCGTCTATGGCGTCGTCGAGGGTATCCTCGACCGCCAGGGTCGTGAACCGGGTCACCATTGCCTCCCGCACCGGCGTGCCTTCAGTGAAGGCCCGGTACATGGCCTGCTTCGACTCCTGCTGGGCCCCGACGTACACGAACAAGGCAATGAACAGGAGGACGGGATTCCACGTCATGATTCCGACGAGCCCGAACAGGACCGCCATGGCCTGCCCCACGTTCGCGGCCGTCTGGGTCGCCTGGGCGTAGTCCCAGCGGAGCGCCAGGAGGGCCCGCAGCACGCGCCCCCCGTCCATCGGGAAGGCGGGAAGCATGTTGAACATCGCCAACACGGCGTTAATCCACATCAGAGACGCCAGCGCGTGGCTGCCGGGGGCCTGCAGCGCTTCCGGCGCGAGGGTGCCCCCAGTCAGGAGTAGGATAAACGCGAGCCCGATGGCGATTACGACGTTCACCGCCGGCCCCCCGATGGCAATCCAAAACTCCTTCATCGGCTCAGACGGGATGCGCTCCAGCCGTGCCAGTCCCCCAATCGGATAGAGCGTAATGCTCCGCGTAGGGACCCCGAAGCGGCGCGCGGTGAGGGCATGCCCCAGTTCGTGGAGGATTACGCAGAGGAACACCCCAAGGATGAGCCCCATGCCCGAGAGGGCCGCGCCCAGGCTCTGGCTCTGGACGTAGTAATACGCGAAGATCGCGGCGATGAGCAGAAGGAAGGTCCAGTGCAGGAATATCCCTATCCCGGCCACGGACCCGACACGGAGTGATCGCTTCATGCGACTGGCAAGATTGCTCTCGAGATGTGGACCGCATGAACGGCCACGTGCTGGTCCATGGTTCCCCTGCCCCACCTGCACAGACCGGCGCCCGGAGCCTTCAGGCATCAACGGGGCGGGTGCTCTGCGGGGTCACTTGGGCAGGCCCCGAGCGAGAAACGAGGCGACTGCTCTGATGTCCGCACTCGGAGATGAAAGTGAGGGGCGCTACAAGAGAAGCCGTTCGCTCAGGGACGCTCTTCAATGCGGGCCAGTCGGGGCCACAGGTTTTCCTCCCAGTAGGGAGTGCGAAGGTGCTCAACCAGTGCCATCCGGTATCGCCCTTCTCCCGCCCGCATCTGGACGAGCAGTCGCTCGGGCCCCGTGCCCCGCCAGTAGATCTCGGTCGTGTCGCTCTCCTCCGCAATGGGGGACGGCACCGGGGCCTCGTAGCGGACAACGATGCGATCGGTGTCGTAGGCGCCCGCCCCGGTCTCTACGGTCTCGCCCCCGGCCCGGACCGCCCGGGCCGAGACGTGCGCGCTGCTGTCCGCAACGGGAACCGAAAAAGAAAGGGTGTCGGTGGCCCCAAAGTCGAGGCCTCGGATCAGCAACGGAAGCTGGGCCGGCGGGTACGTGTTCGGGCGCTGCGAAAAGGAGGCACGCCGGTTGCCGTAGTCATCGCTTCGGGTGCGCACCTCCACCGGCCCGCCGGGCGGAAAGGCCAGTTCGCGGTAGAGGTTCGAGCACCAGTCGAAGCTCGTAAACGACTGCTTGAAGGGCCGAAGGTCTTTCTGCCGCGCGTTGACGACCCAGTTGCGCTTGTACTGGTAGGAGCCACTCTCCAGTTCGTAAAACAGGGCGTATTTAAAGGACGAGACGCCGGTCCCATCGGTGACCTTCGTCATGTCGGTCGGGCTGAAGCGGTGCTTGACGAGGTACGTCCCCGCCACGAACTGCTGCGCGTTGGCCCGGCCGTACTGATCGCGGGTGCGCTCCACGCGGTAGAACGCGACCTCCGCCTGGCCGTCGTCCCAGACATCCGCCGTGAGGTACGCGGGGGCCGTGATGGGGGCTGGCGCGGTCTCAGACGAGGGGGACGGGCGGGTGCACCCTACGAAAAGACCGGCCGAGAGGACCAGGCCGATCGCGGCAACAACGGAGAGGCGGCACACCATGGGCTGGGACGGGCGAGTCAGCGTCGAAACGGATGCATTGCCATCGGTTGGGCCCGTGCGGGC
Organism: Salinibacter sp.; assembly: GCF_036626415.1. Classification (GTDB taxonomy): domain Bacteria; phylum Bacteroidota; class Rhodothermia; order Rhodothermales; family Salinibacteraceae; genus Salinibacter. The sequence continues at coordinate 6,345 of NZ_JAZKRW010000054.1, read as the reverse complement.
CCCGGTGCGCCATTGGTTGGGCCTATGCGGGCCCCGTTACGACTCGCCGCGTCGGAACAGCCACCATCCCAGCCCTGCGAGCAGCCCTCCCACCACCAGCGCCGTGAGCACGGGTCGGCGTCGAAGGGCCGCGCGCAGCGGACGCGCAGGCTGCAGCTCGATGCCGTCGAGGTTCAGAAAGCGTCCCATTGCTCCGGGCTGGGCCCCCGCCCCAAGACGAGCCACCGGATCTCCCCGCAGTCGAACCTCCACGGTGATGCCCGAGATGCGGAGAGCTTCGTGGATGCGGCCGGTCGCCCGGGCCTGCTGGCCGGACGTAAACGGCCCCGAGGCCAAGAGACGGCGTCCGGCGCGGAGGCTCGACAAGTCCACGACGACCTGGTCTCCAGTCCCCCGAATGTCGATGTCTTCTCCGTCGACGGCCAACTGGAGGTCGGCGAGAATTTCTAGGGGGAGTGCCATGTCGGACGTGAGGGATTGGCCAGCGCCTGCTGCTGATGGGCCCGGCTCAACTGCCGGACGCGAGGCAGACTGGAAGTGAAGGAGGGTCTTTTCGTGGCCGCGGTGCCACACCCCAGGGTTCATTCAGGATGATCGTGCACTCGTGGTAGATTCGGCCGGATGGCCGGGGCGTGCGAGCCACGAGGAGACAACTTCAGCACGTCAAGCCGGCCCCGACGGGGGCCATCACGTCGGCATGGGGCACACACCTCCCCGCCGCGCCGACCTGACAGTACAGACGCGTTGAGAACGGATTTACGATTCGTTGTCTTTCGTCCGAATCTTTAGGGTCCCGTCCATATTCCAATGCGCGTGCCGGGCATCGTCGCCAACCTTGCTCGGGACATAAAGGTCGAAGTCATCAAACTCGTAAGTAATTTGCGCACCACGGCCGGTGAGCTTGTCATATAGACCGATGGCAAGCTCCGGCCACGTTTTGGTGTCATCTACTTCAGCCATAGCTACGTACTGGGTCGTTTTGGGATATGTGGAGAAAAGTTGACCTCGGGACTTGCATTTGGCCGAGGTTCGTCCACATGGAAGTCCATAGGGGATCTCTGGTTTCCGCCTCCAGGTGAAACGTTCTCGTAATGGGAAGCCCCCGTGGCAGTCCGGCGGCACACGTACTCGCAATCTATTTTCTTCCTGGTCCGTACAGGAAGCCACAAAACGACCTTCATATCCCCTTTCCTTCATGTCTTCCACCCCTTCGACTGTCCTTGTTACTGGCGCCACTGGCTACGTGGGGGGGCGCCTCGTTCCCTGCCTACTCCGCGAAGGGTATTCGGTCCGCTGCTTCGTGCGGAGCGCCGAGCGCCTCGAGGCCCAGCCCTGGAGCGACGACGTGGACGTGGCGGTGGGCGACGCCCTGGAGGCCGACACGGTGCCGCCCGCCATGGAGGACGTGGACGCCGTCTATTACCTCATCCACTCGCTCGGGGCCGGGGAAGACGCGTTTGAGGACCGAGACCGACGCGCGGCTACCAACGTCCGGCGCGCCGCCGAAGGGGCCGGCGTGCAGCGGATCGTCTACCTGGGCGGCATGCGGCCGAAGGGCGAACGACAGTCGAAGCACCTCCAGAGCCGCATCGAAACGGGCAAGGTGTTGCGGGATGGGTCGGTGCCCGTCACGGAATTTCGCGCCGCCCAGATCGTTGGCTCGGGAAGCCTGTCGTTCGAGCTGGTCCGCTACCTGACCGAACGGGTGCCCCTTATGATCTGCCCTCGGTGGGTGCACACCCCGACGCAGCCGATCGCCATCCGAAACGTGCTGCAGTACCTGGTTGCGGCGCTCCAGCAGCCGGACAGTGCCGGAGAAATCGTCGAGATTGGGGGATCCGACGTGTTTACCTACGCCGAGATGTTCAAGATCTACGCCGACGTGCGGGGCCTCAAGCGGTGGGTGGTGAACGTGCCGTTCCTCACCCCTCGGCTGTCGTCGCACTGGATCGGCTTCGTCACCCCGGTCTCGAACAGCATCGCCCGTCCGCTCATCGAGGGCCTCGACAACGAGGTGGTCGTCGACGACCCTGAGAAGGCGCGGTCCCTCTTCCCGGACATCGATCCCATGTCGTTCGAGGCAGCGTTGCGGCTCGCCCTGCGACGGGCGGAGGCCGGAACCATTCCGACCGTCTGGAACAGCGCTGTTTCCTCAGTGCCCGACGAAGCCCCCTCGACGCGACTGGAAATCAGCGAGGGCCTCTATCGTGAGGAGCGCGCAGTGAACGTGGAGGCCCCTCCGGCCCTCGTCTTCGACACCATCGAACGACTGGGCGGCGATACCGGATGGCTCTACGGGAACGCCCTGTGGCGGCTGCGCGGCTGGATCGACCAGTTGGTGGGCGGGGTCGGCTTTCGCTACGGGCGGCGAGACCCCGAAACCCTTCGCGTCGGCGACACGGTCGACTTTTGGCGCGTGGAGACCCGTGAGGAGAACAAGCTGCTCCGCCTGCGGGCGGAGATGCGGCTTCCCGGCCGCGCCTGGCTGCAATTCAAGGTCTCCCCCCACGAAGACACCGACACCCGGAGCCGCATCACGCAGACGGTTTTCTTTGAGCCCAAGGGGCTGACCGGGACGCTGTACGGGGCACTGGTCCGATGGGTACACCGTCCCCTATTTGCGGGCCAGCTCCGCGCCCTCGCCAACTGGGCCGAAGACCGCGCCGCCGACGCGGACGATTCGCCGGAGCCCTCGAAGACGGCGAGCGTGCCCACCTCTGCGTAGACACCGTGTCCACGCCTCATCCGTTCATGCCCCAGATGGCCACGTTGAGAGCAAGGGCATAGGTCACCCACGCGAGGTACGGCACCAGCAGCCACCCGGCGACCGGCCGCACGCGGAAGAAGCGGTCCATGGTCCAGGCCAGCAGCCCCCACAGCCCCAAAATGACGACGAGCCCGAGGGCGGGCGACCGGGCGCCGAAGAAGGCAAACGACCACCCGGCGTTGGCGGCGAGTTGGAGGCCGAACGCCGTGAGGGCCGTTCGGACGCGGACGCGATCCGGGCCGCAACGCCACACCAGGAACGCGGCGATGCCCATGAGGGCGTACAGCGTGGTCCAGGCCGGGGCGAACACCCAATTGGGCGGCGTAAAGCTTGGCTTGGCGAGGGTCGGGTACCAGGTGGTGACGGAGGTCTGGGTGGCCCACGCGGCCAGAAGGCCTACGCCCTCACAGAGCAGAATTGCCCCGAGGGCCTGTCCCAACAGCGTAAATACGTGGCGCCGGTCGTCAAACATTGCTCGGGCTGCATTGGCGCAAGTAGTGATCGGCACACAAAATAGAGGTTCGAGCGGACTTTTTCACGGTCGGCTGCCCGACCTCGGACATACGGATCGAGCGCTCCCACGCGGCGAACGTCCCCCGCCCCGCATCCGTAGGGACCGCGAATTTTGCCTCAGAACTCCGTCGGCCCCAAGGACCCGGCCTCGCGCCGACTGATCGACATTGGCGTTCTGAGGCACGCTGGCTTTCTCGATTCCCTGTTCGGGTCTCCTTCATGGACGACTCCTCCCAAACACAGCTGGCGTCTAGCCTTTCGACTGTTGATGTCATCGCCCTCACGGTCGGGGTCGTAATTGGGGCCAGCGTCTTCGAGACGCCCGCTCTCGTGGCCGGAAATACCGGCAGCGGCTGGATCATGTTGCTTGCCTGGGCACTGGGGGGCGGCGTGTCGATCGTGGGCGCCCTCTGTTACGCCGAACTGACCACGGCATACCCCCATGCGGGCGGGGACTATTTCTACTTCCAGCGGGCCTTCGGGGACTGGGTGGCCTTCCTGTTTGCGTGGGCACGCTTGGTGGTGATTCAGACCGGTTCTATCGCCCTGCTGGCCTTCGTGTTTGGCGACTACGCCACTGAACTGTGGTCCCTGGGCTCATACTCACCGTCCATCTACGCCGCCCTAGCCGTCGCCGGCCTCACGCTGCTCAACGTGGTGGGCGTGCGGCAGGGCAAGCATGTGCAGCGGGGCCTCACCATCGCCACGATTATTGGGCTGCTCGTCATCGTCGGGGCGGGCCTGTTCCTTATTCCGGAGTCGACCGTGTCTTCGGCTGCCTCCGGGTCGTCGGGGAGCGGTACCGGCAGCTTCGGGATGGCCATGGTCTTCGTGCTTCTGACCTACGGGGGGTGGAACGAGGCGGCCTACCTTTCGGCCGAAGTTCGTGACCTCCGGCGCAACATGACGCAGGGGCTGTTCGCGAGCCTTGGCCTGATCATGGGGCTCTACCTGCTGGTGAACTGGGCATACCTCCAGGGGCTCGGCCAGGCCGGGATGGCCGAATCCCAGGTCGTCGCGGCCGATCTAATGAGGGCTGCGCTCGGGACGCCGGGGGCCCAGCTCATCAGCCTGTTGGTCGTGGCGGCCGCCCTCAGCTCCACGAACGCCACCATCTTCACCGGGGCCCGGACCAGCTTTGCGCTCGGGCGAGACTTTCGCCTCTTTCGCTTCCTGGGTCACTGGAACGAGAACGCCGAGACCCCCGCGAATGCCCTTCTCGTCCAGGGCGGCATCGCGCTTGGGCTCGTGGGCGTAGGCGCCTCCACCCGGCAGGGCTTCGAGGCGATGGTGGACTACACCGCCCCCGTGTTTTGGCTGTTTTTCGGGCTGGCCGGCGCGGCCCTCTTTGTTCTCCGCTGGACCGAACCCGAGGTGTCTCGTCCCTTCCGGGTTCCGCTGTACCCCGTGACTCCGCTCCTCTTCTGCGCGGCCTGCGTGTATATGCTCTGGTCCAGCGTGGCCTATACCGGCACCGGTGCCCTGCTGGGCGTCGGGGTGCTGCTGGGGGGGCTGCCGCTGCTGGCCCTGCGGGAGCCTCGCTCCCTCGACGCCTCCTCCTGACGTCTTCTTCTCCCTCGTCCGCTTCTTCTTTCCATTCATTGTTCGGCCCCCGATGTCTTCTCTCCGATTCCTCTCGCTCGCCCTGCTTGGGCTCGGCCTTCTGCTGGGCAGCAGTCTCCAGGCCGGGCACGCCCAGCAAACAGACACGACCGAAGACACGGCGCTGCCGGAGCTGACGCCGCCCGAACGGGAGTCGGACGTGCCCTACGTGCCAACCCCGGAACCGGTCGTCGACCGCATGCTGGCGCTGGCCACCGTGGACGAGACGGACGTCGTCTACGATCTCGGGAGTGGGGACGGACGCATCGTCATTCGTGCGGCGCGGAAGCATGGGGCACGCGGCGTCGGCATCGAGATCGACCCCGACCTCGTGGAGAAGGCCCGCAAGAACGCCGAGGAGGCCGGCGTGGCCAACCTCGTCGAGTTCCGGCAGGGCGACCTGTTCGCGGCCGATATTAGCGAGGCCACGGTGGTGACCTTGTACCTGCTGCCGTCGGTCAACCAGAAGCTCCGCCCCATCTTGTTTGAACAGCTCTCCCCCGGCACACCGGTGGTGTCCCACGACTTTGACATGGGTCGGTGGGCTCCGGACCGGACGGTCGACCTGGAGGGCGACACGATTTACTTGTGGTCGATTCCCGAGGAGGTCCCGGAGGACCTGTAGGGGTAGCCCTCGTCCCCGGGAGGAACCGAACGTCGGGGCCTTATTCGTACACTGCGCCGGGGTCGAACACCTTCTCGCCGTCGACCGTCCAGCCATCGCCGTCGCCCCGGCGGTGAAAGCAGGACCGAAAGCCCGTGTGGCACGCCCCGCCCTCCTGCTGCACCTTGAAGAGCAGCGTGTCGCCGTCGCAGTCGAGCCGGACCGCCTCTACGCTCTGCGTGTGGCCGCTCGTCTGCCCCTTCACCCACCGCTCCTGTCGCGAGCGGCTCCAGTAGACCATCCGGCCTGTGTCGAGGGTCTCTTGAAGGGTCTCGGCCGTCATGTACGCCATCATGAGCACCTGGTCGGTCTCGGCGTCCTGCACGATGGCGGGGACGAGGCCGTCGTCGTTGAAGGTGACGGCGTCGAGAAGGGCAGTCGGGCTGGGCATGGAGACGACACTTTCAGGAAAAGCAACACGGACTGTGGCACTGAACTTCTTTCCCGTGTTTGCTGTTCTGTAGACGCTGCTGACTCCTTTTTCGTCGCCCCGATGCGCCGCGTCTTCTCATTTCTACTTCGGGCCCCGCGTCTCCTCTTCATCGGACTGGTGCGGGCGTACCAGCTCCTGCTGTCTCCTCACCTGGGCCGTACGTGCCGGTTCCATCCCACCTGCTCCAATTACGCGATCCAGGCGGTTCGGGAATACGGCGTGCTGAAGGGCCTCGTGCTCGCCGTCCACCGGCTTCTTCGCTGCCACCCGTGGGGCGGGCACGGCTACGACCCGCCGCGGTGGTACGGAGAGACACACCCTGTAGCAGACGAGCAGCCGTCGTCCACCGATTAGTGTCCAATCGGA